>NZ_MUFG01000005.1:0-179607 GCF_001996065.1 Salinivibrio sp. MA351
CAATCTGTGTCAATCTGTGTGAACACTCGCAAGAATAGCGTCAGTAAGGAGGTGATCCAGCCCCAGGTTCCCCTAGGGCTACCTTGTTACGACTTCACCCCAGTCATGAACCACACCGTGGTAAACGCCCTCCCGAAGGTTAAGCTATCTACTTCTGGTGCAGCCCACTCCCATGGTGTGACGGGCGGTGTGTACAAGGCCCGGGAACGTATTCACCGTGGCATTCTGATCCACGATTACTAGCGATTCCGACTTCATGGAGTCGAGTTGCAGACTCCAATCCGGACTACGACAAACTTTAAGGGATTCGCTAAACATCGCTGTCTCGCTGCCCTCTGTATCTGCCATTGTAGCACGTGTGTAGCCCTACTCGTAAGGGCCATGATGACTTGACGTCGTCCCCACCTTCCTCCGGTTTATCACCGGCAGTCTCCCTGGAGTTCCCACCATTAYGTGCTGGCAAACAAGGATAAGGGTTGCGCTCGTTGCGGGACTTAACCCAACATTTCACAACACGAGCTGACGACAGCCATGCAGCACCTGTCTCAGCGCTCCCGAAGGCACGCCTCTATCTCTAAAGGCTTCGCTGGATGTCAAGAGTAGGTAAGGTTCTTCGCGTTGCATCGAATTAAACCACATGCTCCACCGCTTGTGCGGGCCCCCGTCAATTCATTTGAGTTTTAACCTTGCGGCCGTACTCCCCAGGCGGTCTACTTAATGCGTTAGCGCCGAAAGCCAAAGTCTAAAACCTCAACCTCCAAGTAGACAGCGTTTACGGCGTGGACTACCAGGGTATCTAATCCTGTTTGCTACCCACGCTTTCGCATCTGAGCGTCAGTCTTTGTCCAGGGGGCCGCCTTCGCCACTGGTATTCCTTCAGATCTCTACGCATTTCACCGCTACACCTGAAATTCTACCCCCCTCTACAAGACTCTAGCCTGCCAGTTTCAAATGCGGTTCCGAGGTTGAGCCCCGGGCTTTCACATCTGACTTAACAAACCGCCTGCATGCGCTTTACGCCCAGTAATTCCGATTAACGCTCGCACCCTCCGTATTACCGCGGCTGCTGGCACGGAGTTAGCCGGTGCTTCTTCTGCAGCTAACGTCAAGCCGTGCACGTATTAAGTACACGACCTTCCTCACTGCTGAAAGTGCTTTACAACCCGAAGGCCTTCTTCACACACGCGGCATGGCTGCATCAGGGTCTCCCCCATTGTGCAATATTCCCCACTGCTGCCTCCCGTAGGAGTCTGGGCCGTGTCTCAGTCCCAGTGTGGCTGATCATCCTCTCAAACCAGCTAAGGATCGTTGCCTTGGTAAGCCATTACCTTACCAACTAGCTAATCCTAACTGGGCCCATCCCAACGCGATAGCTTACATGTAGAGGCCACCTTTGGTCMYRRCTCTAAYGAAYYAAGACATTATGCGGTATTAGCCGTCGTTTCCAACGGTTATCCCCCTCGTCAGGGCAGGTTCCCAGCCGTTACTCACCCGTCCGCCGCTCGACGTCCAGTAAATCCACCGAAGCTTCAATACTGCCGTTTCCGCTCGACTTGCATGTGTTAGGCCTGCCGCCAGCGTTCAATCTGAGCCATGATCAAACTCTTCAATTAAAGTTTTGGTGTTTGCTTTTCCTTGACTGTGCTCTTGTTGGCATCCACTTTTAAAAAAGTGAAATCAAAACAGCTCAAGGCTGTACCAACATGAATTGGTCACTCAGTTCATCGAATAAATCTTTTTGTCTATTCTCAACGAGTGCCCACACAGATTGCATAGGTCAAATTGTTAAAGAGCGTGTCGATTCGTGGTCGGCATTTCGTGACTTGCGTCTCGTTGCCCCGTCGACAGGAAGCGCAGTATAGAGATCTCAGTTTTTACCGCAACCCCTAAATATAAAAAAAAAGCGCCTTGCTGCTCGTTTGTTCACAAAACAAACAAAAACAGACAAAAGGCCCCTTTTTCCGGTCGTTGAGAGCTTTTCTAGTCGTGGAGAGCGAGAGATGGCTGGTGCTCACGCTCCCTCAATACAAAAAAAACAATTAGTGCAAGTGCGATTGTTGCCTTTCCTCCGCACGCTCTTTCGCTCGACAATAACGCACAGCGCCCCACGCCATGAGCAAAAGCACAAAAGGAATTGCGCCAGCGGTCCATTGCGCCCATGTGTAATAGGCAAGTGTTTCAATAATAATGATGTGGCCAAGGATCAGTAACGCTGCACAAATTATTGCGACCACCATCATGCTCATCTCTTGTTTCATCTTTTCCTCCCAAGCTGGTATTGCACATCCAGTTTAAAGGGAAAAGTGCCGTCGCGGCCTAGTACAAAGTGATCACTATTTAACTGGTACAGGTGACGCGGCGAGTAACGATGAGAGAGCCGTCGCAATCTGATTTAACCCATCACACTCGGCATCATTGTGCTCGAGCTCTCTTGTTACTTTTCCATCAATCGAGAGATTGAGACGAAAGCAATGATTAAACCGTCCATCTGTCGCAAACAATGCACCCGGGGCGATGGTCACACCAAACGGCCTTAACGCCTGAAACAGATCACGCGTATCGATGTTTTTATCCAATGTAACCCACAAAAAATAACCGCCTTTGGGTTCGCTAACCGAGGCACTGGCCGGTAAGATCGCTTTGAGTTGGGTGACGACCTGGTTTTGACGAGTAGACAGCGTTTCACGTAATCGGCGTAAGTGCGCGTCATAGCCGCCTTGTTTTAAGTAATCAGCAATCGCCAGTTGATTGGGCGCCCCTACGGCTAAGCTCGAAACGGACTGACGCTTCTCTATTTGCATCGCATAGCACCCTGCCGCGACCCAGCCCACTCGAAAACCAGGTGCAAGCTGTTTGGAGAAAGAGCCGCAATGTAAGACGCCGCCTTGCGCATCGTAGGCTTTTAAAGGCATGGGCCGTGAAGGGGTGAAATAGAGCTCACCATATACATCATCTTCGATAAGTGGGACTTGATGAGACGCAAGTAGGCTAACCACACGGGGCCGGTCATCATCAGGAATCGATGCCCCGGTAGGATTATGAAAGTTACTCATTAACCAGCATGCCGATACTTGGTGTGAGATTAAGGCGTGCTCAAGCGCATTTATATCAATACCAGAACTTGGATCAACCGATACAGCAACGGGTTCAAGTTGTAGCCTTTCAAGCGTTTGCAGTACCCCATAAAAAGCGGGTGCTTCGATAATGACTTTATCACCAGGTTGAGTGAGTGCGGCTAATGACAAACTTAATGCTTCTATTGCGCCGTTGGTGATAATGATTTCGTCAATGCCAACTTTAATGCCTTGACGCAGATAGCGTTGGGCAATCAACCGACGAAGCCCAGTGTCACCGGGTGGTAAAATAGTAAAGTGGTCTGGATGTGAAGACTGACGAAGCACTCGCGCCATTGCCCGTCCCAAGGCTTGCATGGGGAACAGTTGAGGATCGGGAAATGCCGAACCAAATGGATAGCGCGTTCCTTGGTGACTAGCACTGATCACATCAAAGACATCCTGATGCGTGGAAAGCCATTGAGAATCAGCTTGTGGCCTCGCCAATACATGCTCTGCCAACTGGTTATAATGAGGGCGAACAAAAAAACCGGACCGAGGTCTCGCTTCAACCCAGCCATCAGCTTCCAACTGTTCATAAGCACGCATCACTGTCATTGGACTCACGCGCTGGAGACGGCTCATTTCTCTTACCGATGGGATCCGCTCGCCGACTTGCCAAACGCGCTGCTGGATTTGTGCTTCGATCCAACGAGCAATGTCTTGATAACGCACTTGCACCTTACTACTCCCTCTTTTTGCTTATCGAGGGATCATACCTTGGGCCGTCAGGATTAGCGGGATAGAATGTGGCGGATTGTGACTTGCACATCGCTTATGCGGGCGCATAACGAAAAAAGCCCCAGTCTTTAGACTGGGGCTTTTTTGGGATTTGGTGCCGAGAGAGGGACTTGAACCCTCACACCCGTTAAGGCGGCGGATTTTGAATCCGCTGCGTCTACCAATTCCGCCATCTCGGCAAGTGGGGCCAATTATACGTACCGCCCTTTCGAGTGCAAGCACAAAAAGCAAAAAAGTGTTTGTTCGCATTATTTTTAACCAACTCAGGACACTAAGATACACTTATGCAGAAAAAACCCCCATAGTTGGTCAAAAAACAACAGCCTAGTCTTACTCGCCAAGACAGTGTCTGTGCTAGGCTAGCATCGAATTGAATACTGGGATGTAAACACCAATGCAAACGTCTTCTATCGCTTGCCCAACCGCAGGTTTTTTTCGCCGCTTAGCGGCCTGGGTCTATGATATCCTCGTGGTTGCCGCACTTCTTATGCTTGCGGGGGGCGGCATGATGGCATTGCTCGCGATCGCACAAGCGCTCGGCATGTCTATCGCGCCCTACCAAGATATCAGTGACTTTCTCACCCATCACCCCATTGTTAACCCATTATATACAGCGTATTTAGCCTGTGTCATCGGTGGGTTCTATGGCTATTTTTGGTGTAAGGCAGGACAAACACTCGGGATGCGAGCATGGCGCCTGCGCCTGCAAAATACCGATGGCAGTAATATTCGCCCCACTCAGGCACTGATCCGCATGGCAACGGCCTGCTTTGGCCTTGGCAACCTCATTGTTATCTTCGATATCAATAATCGCGCTTTCCAAGACCATTTTTCTGAGTGCGATATGATTGTGCTGCCAAAACCCACCAAAAAGAAATAACGCCCCATCAATAGGGCGCAAGTGCGCCCTTTCCTATGCGGACTTCAGTTTAAGCCAACGCTAATTTGATTTAAAACAAGAAAAGCCTAATTATCTCACGTTGGAACCCTTGGTGTTTTATCCTGTTTTATTCATCATTAACGCCCACCACTTATGACTAATTAAGCAATCTGCTCACATAAACGCTCTCGAACAAAGAGATAATATCTACCTTACGCTGCAAGTAGATACATTTTAATCAATAAAAACCCACCTTTCCCTTGGCGAAAAAAAGGATAAGTACGCRTAAAAACCAACATAACATTCACTTTAAAATTTTAGATCATCTTTTTTAATAAAAAGCCACATTTCCTTTTGTGAGATATCACCAAGAAGTAAGAAGCCTCTCGCTTTTACAATAAAGACAAAGCAAATGTTTATTGCTCAAAATAATAATGACGTGAAACTTAACGCTTTACCTCAACACGTGTAGTACGCCCCTGTACTGAGAAGAGGTATGAGGAGAAACCATGAGTAACCAGAGTGTTCCTGAGAAAAAAGGTTGGTTTGCCAATCTGAAGTTCCCATCCGCTTATACGATACTGTTTATTCTTATTGCCGTCGTTGCCGCCCTAAGTTGGGTCGTACCCGCAGGGCAATACGACCGCACCATGAACGAAGAGCTTGGTCAAGAAGTCCCTGTATCAGGCACTTATCAGCAAGTTGAGAGTAATCCGCAAGGCATCGTTGATGTCCTTTTAGCCCCCATTGATGGCTTTTATAATCACCAAACTTATGAAGCGGCGGCCATTGATGTCTCCCTGTTTATTCTTATTATTGGCGGCTTTTTAGGGCTGGTGACGAAAACGGGCGCTATTGATGCTGGTATTGAGCGGGTCACCAAACGCTTGGAAGGGCGCGAAGAGTGGATGATCCCTATCTTGATGGGCCTATTTGCCGCAGGGGGCACCATCTACGGGATGGCTGAAGAATCACTCCCCTTCTATACCTTGCTTGTGCCTGTGATGATGGCCGCACGTTTTGATCCTGTCGTTGCCGCTGCCACCGTGCTACTTGGCGCAGGTATTGGCACATTAGGCTCAACCATTAACCCGTTTGCGACTGTGATTGCTGCCAATGCCGCAGGCATTCCTTTTACCGACGGTATTCTGCTGCGCCTCGCCATTTTGGCCATTGGTTGGCTCATTTGTGTCGCCTATGTCATGCGCTATGCTCGAAAAGTACGCGCTGACCAAAGCCAATCCATTGTTTATGACCAATATGAAAGTAATAAAAAGCATTTCCTTGGCGAGCACGATGATAATCAAAGCCTAGACTTCACCGCCACACGTAAGGTCATCCTTACCGTTTTTGCCGGTGCATTCGCGGTCATGATTTATGGCGTCTCCTCGCTCGGATGGTGGATGGCCGAGATCTCAGCCGTGTTCTTAGGGGCCGCCATTATCATTGGTCTTATTGCGCGCATGAGTGAAGAGGAAATCACCACCAGCTTTATAGATGGGGCGAGAGACCTACTTGGTGTAGCGCTGATCATCGGTATTGCGCGTGGTATTGTGGTGATCATGGACAAAGGCATGATCACCGACACCATACTGAATAGCGCGGAAAGCCTAGTATCGGGTTTGTCGTCATTTGTGTTTATCAATGTGATGTATTGGCTTGAAGTGCTTCTGTCTTTCTTGGTGCCCTCGTCATCAGGACTGGCTGTTCTTACCATGCCAATCATGGCGCCCCTCGCTGATTTCGCCAACGTCGGTCGTGAATTAGTCGTCACCGCTTACCAGTCAGCCTCTGGTTTGGTCAACCTAGTGACCCCGACGTCTGGCGTAGTCATGGGCGGCTTAGCCATTGCGCGTGTACCCTATGCGAAATGGATAAAATGGGTTGCTCCCCTGCTTGGCATTTTAACTATCATGATTATGGTTATGCTCAGCGTCGGTGTCATGCTGTAAACACTATCACCGCAACACACGCGCACTTGCGATAAGCAAGTGCGCTTTTTTTTGCCTAAAAACGACCTTGACCTGCTTTATTTTTTGTCGCTTTGTATTTTTCACAATAAAACAACATTTTTTAACAACAAGCAGTATAATAATGATCACCGTCACAATTCAAACCAAAAAATCGCCTGTACTTGTTAAATTAAAAAAAATCAAAAGATAGTCATTCATTAATGACGCATAAGCTTTAATACACGCAAAATAAAATAGGCATAAAACAAACACAAAGTCCGCGCAAACTCTGAAGATAAAAAAATAAAAACGCTAAGCAATCATTAAAAGTGATTAATTATTAAAGACCACGTAAATCATCTGCCATAAATACCATTAACACAGGGTAAAAACCGCTCTCTAGGATGTATTGAGTCAATGTGATCCAACTTCCAGTTCCATTATCACGCCGCGTTAGAATGAATTTGTACCCAATAATAAATCTGCACTTTTTATTTATCCCTTCCGATGAAAAGCCAAGCAGAGATATACGGAGAAAGAAAGATGAACAACTTCTATGTCGGCTCAGAAATTGGTCAATTACGTACAGTGATGTTACACCGTCCTGAGCGTGCTTTGACACACCTCACTCCCTCTAACTGTCACGACCTGCTTTTCGACGATGTACTTTCCGTTGAACGCGCAGGTGAAGAGCATGACAAGTTCGCACAAACGCTTCGAGACCAGGGTGTGGAAGTCTTATTGTTGCAAAACCTGCTGGCTGAAACGCTGGATGTCCCTGAAGCCAAAGCTTGGCTGATGAACCTAAAAATATCTGACTATACCTTTGGTCCGTCGTTTGCGAACGATATCCGCTGCTACTTAAATGATCTTCCTCATCATGAGTTAGCGTCGATGTTCTTAGGCGGGCTCGCCTACTCTGAGCTTCCGCTGGCGACAACATCGATGTTGCAAGCGATGCATTCCCCTTCAGACTTTATTATCGACCCACTGCCTAATCACTTATTTACGCGAGATACCTCGTGCTGGTTATACGGCGGCGTATCGATTAACCCAATGGCTAAACCGGCGCGTAAACGTGAAACCAACCATCTACGCGCCATTTATAGATGGCACCCACGTTTCGCCAATGGCGACTTTATTACCTACTTTGGTGGCGAGAACATTGATTATGATAATGCCACTATAGAAGGTGGCGATGTCACTGTCTTGGGTAAAGGCGTGGTCCTCATTGGGATGTCTGAACGCACCACGCCGCAAGGGGTAGAAAACCTCGCATCCAGTTTGTTCAAACACGGACAAGCCAAGCAAGTGATTGCGATGGAACTCCCTAAACACCGCTCATGCATGCACCTTGATACCGTGATGACCCATATGCGCGAAGATACCTTCTCGGTATACCCAGAAGTGATTCGCAAAGACATCAAATGCTGGAGCCTCACCGGTGATCGCACTGGCAAACTCAATGTTCGCGAAGAGGATTACTTCCTGACCGCGATTGAAAAAGGACTTGATGTCGGCCCACTGAATCTGATTACCACAGGCGGTGACAGCTTTGAAGCCGAGCGTGAGCAATGGAATGATGCCAACAACGTACTCACCGTTCGTCCTGGTGTCGTGGTGGGCTATGAACGGAATACCTATACCAACGAAAAATACGATAAAGCGGGTATCACTGTCTTGTCGATTCCCGGTGACGAATTGGGCCGCGGCCGGGGTGGCGCGCGCTGCATGAGCTGCCCTATCCATCGTGATGGTATTTAAAACGCATTGGGCTGAGCCTGCTTGCGCTCAGCCCCAACGACTGTAGAGAGTATGATTATGAATAAACCCACTGTCGTGGTTGCATTAGGTGGCAACGCCCTCCTGCGTCGAGGCGAGCCTTTAGAAGCCGACATTCAACGTGCCAATATCGCCAAAGCAGCGAAAACCATCGCGGCGATTGGTGAGCAATATAACGTCGTTCTGGTTCATGGCAACGGCCCACAAGTCGGCTTATTGGCACTGCAAGGGTTAGAGTATAAATCTGTGACCCCTTATCCGTTGGATGTGCTCGGCTCTGAAACTCAAGGCATGATTGGCTACATGCTGATGCAAGAGCTACATAACTTAGCACCGGATCAACATGTGTCTTGTATGCTCACGCAAATGACGGTTGATCCCAAGGACCCGGCATTTGCCAATCCGACCAAACCGATTGGCCCCGTGTATGACCAACAAGAAGCGAATCAGCTTGCTGACAAATATGGCTGGGATATCAAACCGGATGGCCAATATTTCCGTCGGGTGGTACCTAGCCCGCAACCCACTGGCATTATTGAGGATGATGCCATTGCCAGCTTGATCAAACAGGGGCATTTAGTGATTTGTACCGGTGGTGGCGGTATCCCAGTCATTAAAGAAGGTGATCAACTCAAAGGCATTGAAGCGGTGATTGATAAAGACATGTCAGCCGCATTCTTAGCCCGCCAAATCAATGCCGACGCTCTGCTGATTTTGACCGATGCCGAGGCGGTGTATCTCGACTATGGTCAACCCAATCAACGGGCCATCGCCGAGACAACACCCGAGGATCTAAGCCAATACACCTTCGATGCAGGCTCAATGGGGCCTAAAATTGATGCCTCGTGCGAATTTGTGCGCCAAGGTGGAAAACTGGTTGGCATCGGCGCTTTAGAAGATGGTTTAGCGATTCTAGCCGGTCAGGCGGGCACGCGTATTCGTCCACATTCAATGAATAAAAACAATATTTCTCACGGCCAACCTGCTCCTGCACAAGCCTGAGACCAATAACGAAGAGGATTTCCCATTATGGCTTTTAACCTACGCAACCGTAACTTTCTGAAACTACTGGACTTCACGCCTCGTGAGATCCAACACTTTATCGACATGGCTATTGAACTCAAAAAAGCCAAATACAATGGTTATGAAACGCCGCGTCTAAAAGGTAAGAACATTGCTCTGATCTTCGAAAAAGCCTCAACACGCACCCGCTGTGCCTTTGAAACCGCTGCGTTCGACCAAGGCGGCCAAGTCAGCTACATCGGCCCAACCGGCTCTCAAATTGGTCATAAAGAGTCGATGAAAGACACCGCTCGCGTACTCGGCCGCATGTATGACGGTATTGAATACCGTGGCTTTGGACAAGACATTGTCGAAGAGCTCGGTGAGTTTGCCGGGGTACCTGTATGGAATGGCCTGACCACCGAGTTTCACCCTACACAAATCTTAGCCGATTTAATGACCATGCTCGAACATGGCCGTGGTAAGCAGCTTCATGAAATGCGCTTTGCTTATCTAGGCGATGCTCGCAACAACATGGGAAACTCCCTGATGGTCGGTGCAGCGAAAATGGGGATGGATATTCGCTTGGTTGCACCAAAAGCATTCTGGCCGGAAGACGCATTGGTGACACAATGCCGTGAAATTGCAGAGCAAACCGGCGCGCGCATTACGCTCACCGAAGACGTACAAGAAGGCGTTAAAGATTGTGATTTCTTGTATACCGACGTCTGGGTTTCCATGGGCGAGTCTAAAGAGGCTTGGGACGAGCGCGTCGCGATGATGAAACCCTATCAAGTCAATATGGATGTAGTGAAAGCAACCGGTAATCCACATGTAAAATTCATGCATTGCTTGCCCGCGTTCCATAATAACGAAACCACCGTCGGCGCCGAAATAGAACAAAAATACGGCCTAAAAGGACTAGAAGTCACCGAAGATGTGTTTGAGTCAGACTGCTCTATCGTTTTTGACGAAGCAGAAAATCGCTTACACACCATCAAAGCGGTGATGGTCGCCACCCTCGGCGATTAATCCCCTAACAGGGCGTCACACGGCGCCCTGCTTCTCCTCTTGATACCACGCAGTGACACGCATCAAGGTTTCCCTTTACGGCAACTGATAGCATATGCGATTGAATCGCTAATCATCAGTTTTATCTACTGATATTAAAGTAAAGTGCCGTTAATTATAAGGGGTTGCCCGTGGTTGATGATGCAATTCTATCGGTAACAGCCGCCACACCAGAGGAAGATATCCTTTCAACGTGCCGGCATCTACTCCAAACCCAAAGCTTTACTACCCAAGATGCTGTGCGTCAGCAACTGGTGGATCTTGGCTATCTTGATGTCAGCCAATCGACTGTCTCTCGGTTATTATCCAAGCTGGGGGTCGCCAAAGTACCCAATGCGCATGGACAAAAAGTCTATACGCTGAGTGGCGAGATGGAGCCTGTGTATGCGATCTCTTCGGTTGGATCACAAATTGACGCGATCACCTGTAGCCACGCCATGGTGGTGGTAAAAACACATCCAGGCGGTGCCCAACTGATTGCACGCTTAATCGATCTTCACCGGCACCCCTTAATTTTAGGCACGGTAGGCGGCAACGACACCATTTTGGTCGCCCCTCGCCGCTTAAGCGATCTCAGTGCCTGCGAGCAAGTGGTCCGTGATCGCCTTGCCCCCGTGTAAACGGCTTTACCTGGCTGGATAACCGTTGCAGACTATAGGTGTTGCGTTTTAACAAAGGAATAGACAATGATCCAAGTACTGCAAACTGAACAGGCGCCAGAAGCGATCGGTCCTTATTCACAAGGGGTTGATCTTGGCAATATGATCCTTACTTCTGGCCAAATCCCGGTTAACCCGGTAACTGGACAGATTTCACCAGAAATTACGGCGCAAGCACGCCAGTCGCTGGATAATGTTAAAGCGGTTGTCGAAGCGGCAGGACTGAAAGTGAACGATATTGCTAAGCTCACTGTGTTTGTGAAAAACATGGAAGACTTTGCCGATATCAACAAAGTGTATGGTGCATTCTTTGACGAGCACGGGGTAGAAAACTATCCAGCACGTTCGTGTGTTGAAGTGGCACGCCTGCCCAAAGATGTTGATATTGAAATTGAAGCTATCGCAGTACGTAGCGCTTAAAGAAAAAAAGCGGCGTCGACGACGCCGCTTAATTGTCACCCAGCCAATCTCGATTTATATCTGCGAGGCGGTTGGCAACTCAACCATCGCATGAATCCGGGTCAGTACCTGCTCAAACCATGCGGTAAATCGCTCAGGGCTCTCTGCGACTGCCTGCCTAACCTCACTTTCCGGCCACCAGCGACAATCTTCTACCTCATCTGGGTTTAAGATCATATCGACGCGATTCACCTCACAGGCAATGACTTGATCCAACTCGTGTTCAATCAACCCGTTGCCCAACTCTGCGCGATATTCAAACCAAGGTCCCATCATAAAGTTGAGCGGACGCGCAATACCTAACTCTTCGTATAGACGCCGCTTTGCCGCTGCGGCAATCGGTTCATCCTGTTTGGGGTGTGAACAACAGGTGTTAGTCCACAACCCGCCACTGTGATATTTATCTGCCGCCCGACGTTGGAGTAGATACTCACGCTCCCCATTGGCGTTGCATCGAAATAACATAACGGAGAAGGCCATATGCAGCCATCCTTGCTGATGCGCCTCCAACTTTTCAGCGATCCCTTGTGGTTCACCATTAGGTGAGACCAACACAACATGGTGGCGCTGGGTTGAAGTCATAGCTGAATCCTCAATTAGCGGTCGCGTTGATTACGTTCCGCAACTTCTGCATCAAGCTGTTCTAACTTGCTTTTCATCACTTGGTGGCAGTGTTTAGCAAGCGCACGAACATTGTCTTTATCGTAGCTCTCAGATGAAATCGGTGCCATCACTTCAACAATCACATGACCATTGTTCCAACGATTGGCTTTTAAATGATGCGTTGAGCTGCATACGATCGGGATCAAAGGCACGTTGGCACCGATAGCGGCGTGAAACGCGCCGGTTTTAAAAGGCAATAACCCACGCCCGCGAGAACGTGTCCCCTCTGGGAATAACCATACGCTCAGTTGCTTGGCACGGATCTTTTCCGTCACCTGCGCAATGGTCCCCATCGCTTTACTGCGGTTCGCTCGATCAATCAATACGTTGCCGGTTAGCCAATAAAGCTGGCCAAAAATCGGTACCCACAAGAGGCTTTTTTTACCAACGGTGACCGCGCCAGGCATTAATGCATTGGATAAGGTCACCATATCCCAGTTACTTTGGTGGTTGGCAATACAAACACTGGCACCGGGCTCGCGCGGGRCGCCTTCGGCAAAACGCAGTTCCAAGCGAATCCCAAATAAACGAGAGAGGCGCCCAAACCATTTACTGATATGATAGCAATTACGGGGGTTACGGGGGCTTAATAAGCAGTAAAGCCCGCCAAAGACAAACAGCAACACAGCGGCAATTAATAATGCCAGCAGTCGCACGACAAAAATCATTTCTCTCTCCAAAGAGCCAGCGTAGAAGGCGAGTCAGTATACGGATTCAGCACAAAAATGCACCCACGCCGCCCTTGATCACAAGGGCGGACGTTGTGTTATTCATCAGTGAGAATGTCTATATCATCGACGCGCTGAAGGCCTCGAGGCAGCATACTCCCTCGACGACCACGCTCGCCACGATAATGAGCCAAATCGTCTGGCTTTAACGTTAATTTCCGTTTACCTGCGTGCAGAGTAATCCCTACATCGGCGGGCACAACGTAGAGCTGACTTAACACTTCTTCACGCGATTTCGCGCGTGCGCCAGGGATATTAATGATTTTATTGCCTTTGCCTTTGCTCAACTGGGGAAGTTCATGCACAGGAAAGACCAGCATTCGCCCTTCATTAGAAATAGCCACAATCAAATCCGTTTCTAGCTGGCTGATTTGACGAGGCGGCATCACCTCAGCATGCGCGGGCACCGTTAGCAAGGCTTTGCCGCTACGGTTTTTTGACAGCATATCGGCTTGTTTACACACAAAGCCATAGCCCGCATCGGAAGCCATCAGCATAAACTGATTTTCATCTGCCATGAGTACATGACGAATCGATGATCCTGGCGTGATATTAATTCGACCCGTAATCGGCTCGCCTTGGCTTCGTGCTGACGGCAAGGTATGCGATTCGATCGCATAACTGCGCCCATCTGATCCCAAGAACACCGCAGGTTGATTACTCTTACCCGGTGCGGCATCGAGGAATTGATCCCCGGCTTTGTAATTTAGGCTGCTGGCATCAACATCATGGCCTTTGGCGTGACGAATCCAACCTTTGTCAGATAACACCACAGTGATGGGCTCACTGGGGACTAAATCACGTTCCGTTAACGCTTTGGCCTCGGCACGCTCGATCAAAGGAGAACGGCGGTCGTCACCATATTTTTCTGCATCCGCTAGGATTTCTTTTTTGATCAAGATGTTTAACCGACGATCTGATCCCAGCAATGTTTCGAGTTTGTCGCGCTCTTTGCTCAGCTCATCTTGCTCACCGCGAATTTTAATCTCTTCTAACTTGGCCAACTGGCGCAACTTGATCTCAAGAATGGCTTCGGCCTGTTTCTCACTCAAACCGAAGCGCTGAATCAACTCCGCCTTTGGCTCATCTTCACTGCGGATGATCTCAATCACCTCGTCAATATTGAGGTAAGCGGCGAGTAAGCCCTCCAAAATATGCAGGCGAGCGAGCACTTTTTCCAAGCGATGCTCAAGGCGACGTCTTACGGTTTGGCGTCGGAAGGTTAACCATTCAGACAAAATGCCGTGTAAGCCTTTGACCTGCGGCCGACCGTCCAGGCCAATCATATTGAGGTTAACGCGATAGCTTTTCTCTAAATCGGTCGAAGCGAATAAGTGATCCATCAGCTGATCACAGTCAACACGATTCGAGCGCGGAACGATGACAATACGCGTTGGATTTTCATGATCCGATTCATCGCGTAAATCATCCACCATCGGCAGCTTTTTCGCCCTCATCTGATTGGCGATTTGCTCTAATAATTTGGCACCAGAGACTTGATGCGGCAACGCTGTGATCACAATTTCATTGCTTTCTTTATGCCACAAAGCACGCATCTTGATGGATCCGCGTCCGCTGGTATAGAGCTTTTTCAAATCTGATTTTGGCGTGATCACTTCAGCTTCGGTCGGATAGTCAGGGCCTTGAACATACTCAAGCACGCCGTCTAAATCCATACTGGGCTTATCAATCATCGCCGCCAGCGCATTGGCGAGTTCCCGGGCATTGTGTGGGGGAATGTCGGTGGCCATACCCACTGCAATCCCAGTAATACCGTTTAATAAAATATGCGGTAAACGTGCCGGTAAGGTCTTCGGCTCTTTCATGGTGCCATCAAAATTGGGGCCCCATTCGACCGTGCCCTGGCCAAGCTCTTGCAGCAACACTTCTGAAAAGCGCGAAAGACGTGATTCGGTATACCGCATCGCAGCAAAGGATTTAGGATCGTCCGGTGCGCCCCAGTTCCCTTGCCCATCAACCAGTGGGTAGCGATAAGAAAACGGCTGCGCCATTAACACCATGGCTTCATAGCAAGCCGCATCCCCGTGGGGGTGGTATTTACCCAACACATCGCCAACGGTACGGGCCGATTTTTTATACTTTGCGGAGGCGGAAAGCCCCAACTCGGACATCGCGTAAATAATCCGGCGCTGCACTGGCTTTAAGCCATCGCCGATAAACGGCAGTGCGCGATCCATGATGACGTACATCGAGTAATTGAGGTAAGCATCCTCAGTGAACTGGCGAAGGGCAAGCTGCTCTACGCCATCATAAGTCACCTCTGTCATGCGAATAAGATCCCGTTATAGTTATTTAAATATCGATAAGTTCGGCCATATCGCCTTTTTGCTGCAGCCAATGGCGGCGATCTTCCGCTCGCTTTTTCCCCAACAACATATCCATCAGCTGTTGCGTTTGCTCTTCGTCATCGATAGTGAGCTGTACCAAGCGCCGAGTATTGGGGTCCATGGTGGTCTCACGCAGTTGTAAGGGGTTCATCTCCCCTAACCCTTTGAAACGTTGAACATTGATCTTGCCGCGCTTATTACTTAAACGCTCCAAGATCCCGGACTTTTCATCCTCGTCCAAGGCATAAAAGACCTCTTTTCCACAATCAATCCGATACAAAGGCGGCATCGCGACATAAACGTGGCCACCTCTGACCAACGCGTGAAAATGTTGCATAAATAATGCGCATAGAAGGGTCGCAATATGCAGGCCATCTGAGTCCGCATCGGCCAAGATACAAATTTTATCGTAACGCAGGTGAGATAAATCGCTCGAGTCCGGATCGATCCCCAGCGCGACCGAAATATCGTGTACTTCTTGCGAGGCAAGTACTTGGTCTGCTGAGACTTCCCAGGTATTCAGGATTTTTCCTCGAAGCGGCATCACCGCCTGGAATTCTCGATCGCGCGCTTGTTTGGCCGACCCGCCTGCAGAATCCCCTTCGACCAAAAAGAGCTCGGTACGACTGGAATCTTGCATGGCACAATCCGTTAACTTGCCAGGTAATGCAGGGCCAGACGCCACTTTTTTACGCACCACTTTCTTGGCGGCACGCATCCGTCGATGGGCGCTGGCGATACAGACTTCTGCCAAGCGCTCAGCAACATGAGGGCGCTCATTAAGCCAAAGGCTGAACGCATCTTTTACCACGCCAGAGACAAACGCCGCACATTGGCGCGATGACAAGCGCTCTTTGGTTTGTCCGGCAAATTGCGGGTCTTGAATTTTAACCGAGAGCACGTAGGCACAACGCTCCCAAATATCGTCCGCGGTCAGCTTGACTCCGCGAGGCAATAGGTTGCGAAATTCACAAAACTCCCGCATTGCTTCCAACATACCTTGTCGTAAGCCATTAACGTGGGTACCGCCCTGTGGGGTTGGAATTAAATTCACATAACTTTCGGTGGTTAACTCTCCCCCATCTGGGAGCCAAATCACCGCCCAATCAGCGGCTTCACTTTGGCCACTAAATTCACCGATAAAAGGCGTCTCGGGCAGTACCTCATAACCTTTCACACTGTGTGCTAAGTAGTCTTTGAGACCGTCTTCATAGCACCAAGTAATGGTTTCATTGGTGTTTTTATCCGTCAGGTTCACCGTCAAGCCCGGACACAATACAGCCTTGGCTTTTAAAATGGTTTTCAAGCGCGTAAGCGAGAACTTGTCCGAATCAAAAAATTGGCTATCGGGCCAAAAATGAACGCGGGTACCTCGATTACGGCGTCCACATGTTCCGGTGACAGTCAAGTCTTGTACTTTATCGCCATTTTCGAACGCGATGTCATACACCTGACCGTCGCGTTTAACGCTGATCTCGACCCGATGAGACAAAGCGTTAACAACCGAAATACCCACCCCATGCAGGCCGCCACTAAACTGGTAGCTTTTATTGGAAAACTTACCGCCAGCATGGAGTTTACATAAAATCAGTTCGACTCCAGAGACGCCCTCTTCTGGGTGGATATCAACCGGCATCCCTCGCCCATCATCAATCACCTCTAATGACTGATCTGCATGAAGAATGACATCAATTTTACTGGCGTGACCGGCTAGCGCTTCATCGACACTATTATCGATCACTTCTTGCCCCAAATGGTTGGGACGGCTGGTATCGGTGTACATACCCGGACGTCGGCGCACTGGCTCGAGCCCATTGAGGACTTCTATCGATCCTGCGTTATAGTTTTGTTCTGTCATAATCGATTAGCTTAATAAATGTGATGACATGGTCAGCAAGGGGGATCCGCTTGTCAAGCGCGACCCCAGATTGCCACGAGTTTCTGTGAACTGCCATCCGAGTCATAATTGGCTTAGTCATCCGCTTAGCAGAGCACTTTGGCAGATAAACATGGGTGGACAAGGCATTGGTCAAAGCATGAGTGGACAAACATTGGCGTGGTAAGCAGATTATACGCCGAGAAATTGCAGTATCTCCTCGCAATAGCGCTCAAAGCCAATAAAACTATGATCGCCATGAGGCTCAACGGTCTGTTTGCTCGCGTTAAATTTCTCCACCGCCTGACGGTAATCTAATACTTCATCACCCATTTGTTGTAATAACCAAAAGCGAGAAGGCTCAGACAGCGTGGGCACATCAAGCTCACGCAGGGCGAGAATATCAGCGGCATCCAAGTGGTAATGTTCTTGGGTATAAGGGTTAACCTGCTCGCCAATATAGTCTTGCAATAGCTCATAAGGGCGAACCGCAGGATTCACCAGTACAGCAGGCAATTGATAACGTTCACTCAACCAAGTGGCGAGGAATCCCCCTAATGAGCTTCCGACCAATCCAAGTTGATGCGTTTCCCTATAGGCCTCTACCCGTTCAGAAAGTAAATCGATAGTCGGCGCGGGATGGCTAGGGAGTTGCGGGATCAATACATCAATATCAGGCCGGTAACGATGACAAAACTCACGCATTTGCGTGGCTTTTAATGAGTGTGGCGAGCTATTAAAGCCATGTAAGTAAAGTAACGCAGATGCCATGTTGATTAATACCCGCTCGAGTCAAAGTCAGGACGGAAGTAACGCCCAGTAACACGTTCAACTTGCGTGTCAATGTGTCCGTCAGGATAAAGTGTCAGCCAGCGCCAACCCGGGTTTTGGTTATCGAGGGCAAAATCATGCGAATCGGGCATAAACTGGATACAGGTTGAAGGCGCTGCCATCACACGCGCGCCTTGATGACGAATATCTAACGCCTGATGAATATGGCCACACACCACCACTTTCGCTTGAGGGTGGCGCGCCATAATCTGCCAAAACGCCTCTCGATTGACCAGTTTATGCTGATCAAGCCAAGTGCTTCCTGCCTCCAAAGGATGGTGATGCAATAGCACGAGCGCGTGTCGCTCTGGATAAGCACTTAAATCCGCATCTAAGCGTTTGAGTTGATCGTGGGATAATTCACCGTGCGGCACACCCGCGACCTGGCTGTCGAGCAAGATCATTTGCCAGTGCTCTCCTAATAAGACCTGCGAACGGGCCATCAAGGTGTTCGAGTGCAGCACCGCGCGCATTTCAGGCTGAAAGTCATGATTGCCTGGCAGCCAAAAGCAAGGCTGTTTCCAGCGCTGAATCCCGTCGACAAAACGGCGATATGACAATGCAGAGTGATCTTGCGATAAATCGCCCGTGGCAATAATGGCATCGAAAGGCTTCGATGTCGCACTGATTGCCTCTAACACGGCGTGATAGCTTTGAAGTGTGTTGATACCCAGCAAACTGCCCTGCTCATCGGCGAACAGGTGCGTGTCGGTAATTTGCAAGAGACGAATGCAATCGCCGTGGGCGTTATCTATCTGACAAGGCTGCAACGTTGAAAGTACCTTTGCTGGTTTAGTTTAACGATGATTTATACATAGGATTAGACGCGCTAATGCCACGACGCAAACAATGGCCGAGCCAATCCGATAAAAATGCATTCACTTGATGCTTTTCATCGCGCTGATGCATGCGCGGATTTGGGTAATCATAACGTGGTTTCAAACGCGAAATCTGCTGCGTGGTACACACTTCCGCCACGCGTGCGTCGTGATACAAGCGTACAGTCAGGTTAGCATGTAAATACGAAGGTGCGTCTCCTGGACTAAGCTGCGCGATATCAAGCAAGGTGGTATAACGCGTCGACTCGCGTACCACCAGCGCATATTCCTGACCATGAATATCGTATCGACAGACGCGACCTACCTCATCCGGCTGTGGCATCAGACGAACAAGCTTGGCGTAATTGGTTTCATAAAGGCGCATCATCGCCGATAAGTCGACACGATAATTAGTTTTCACGGGTACCTACTTGTTATTCGAGCCTACGCAATGCGTACACGATCGGTTATCGGTTTTAACGATCATCGCCGTGACGACTCGTCGCTTGTGCAAAAATCACGTTTAACGATTATAACTCTGACGCAATCTCGCCGCATTGAGTTCCAACCATTGTAAAGCAATGATCGAGGCTGCATTCTCAATTTCACCATCGACCACTTTTTGATACGCCTGCTCTCGAGAAAAACGATGAACAAGAATGTCTTCATTCTCAGTGTCTAGGCCATGAATCCCCTCGGCATCACTAGCATCCACAATGGCAACAAATACATCGAGTTGCTCAGAGCACCCACCGGAGCTGGATAAATAACGAGTGACATGTTCCATTTGCTGCAACAACAATCCAGCTTCTTCTCGCGCTTCACGGTGTGCCACTTGCTCTGGCGATTCATCGCTATCGATCATGCCCGCGACAATTTCTAACTGCCACGGCGTCGCACCCGCTGCCATCGCCCCGACGCGGATTTGCTCAAGCATGACCACCTCATCTCGCCCTGGATCATACGGCAATACCGCGACGGCGTGACCACGCTCAAACAGCTCTCGTACCACCGCACCGCTCCAGCCGCCCTCAAATAGACGATGACGAAACTGATAGCGTTGAATAGAAAAGAAGCCTTGATAAAGTGGTGAGATATCTTCAATCACGATATCGTCGCGACCAAATTGTCCGGGCGGATGGTCTGACATGCTAGCTCCTTATGATAGGCTGTCGCGGCGCAGTCTTATCACTGGCCCTGATTCACTGCAAACTTTAAACTTAACTTTTTTGATAAAAGTTACAACTATTTTTAAGTCCCATTTACAAATTGGATAGTTTACACTCAATGTCCTCACAAATTGTCAGTTTCACGCAAGCATAATTGCGTTAAGCTAGTAACTGTATATTTATCGAATAGCACAGATTCAGGGATTCTATCTATGAAAAAATTGCTCCCTCTGGCGTTAGGTTTGGCACTCGGCAGCGTAAGCAATGCAGCCTTTGCCGATGATCTCGCCCAAATTTACCAACAAGCGAAGCAAAGCGATCCCACTCTTAATCAAGCGGCCGCTGAACGTGACGCGGCGTTTTCCGCCGTGGATGCTACCCGCGGCACCTTGCTGCCTCAAATTGCACTTAACGCCAGTTACGCGATCCAACGCAATGACAGCGACGATAAAAGTGATAACGATGTCACTTCCGCCGATATCAGCCTTAGCCAACAAGTATTTAAGCGTGATAGCTGGGTGAATCTGGATATTAGCGAAATGCAAGCGCGTCAACTGGATGCCGCCTATGCTGCCCAGCAACAAGGGTTGATGCTGCGCGTGGCGCAAGCGTATTTTGATGTCCTACGTGCGATGGACAAGCTTGAGTTTATTCAAGCAGAAAAAGCGGCGGTGGGCCGTCAGCTTGAGCAAACCAAGCAACGTTTTGAAGTTGGCTTGTCGGCGATTACCGATGTGCACGACGCTCAAGCGCAGTATGACGCTGTGCTCGCCGATGAGATCTTGGCAGAAAACGCCCTCACCAACAGCTATGAAGGCTTACGTGAGATCACCGGCCAAGCGCCGAGAGACTTACGCGTACTCGATAAAGCGCGTTTTAGTGCCAGCAACCCGCAACAGCAACCCGCTGCTTTGGTGAAGACCGCAGAAGAGAAAAATCTGCAACTGCTGGCCAACCGCATTGCGCGTGACACCGCCAAAGAGCAGATTAGGCTCGCCAAAACCGGTCATCTGCCTACGTTGACGTTTAGCGCCAAATACGGGATGACGGATAGGGATAATCAGCACGATGATTTTTATTCCACTGATTACAATCAAGGCTCTGCCAGCCTTGATTTTAGCTTACCGCTCTTCACCGGTGGCAGCACCTCGGCTAATGTGGAAAAGGCGCAGTATGAGTATGTAGCCGCGTCACAAAGTCTGGAAGCCAAATACCGCAGCACGGTAAAAGATGTGCGCGCGTTCTATAACGACATTAATGCTTCGATTGGCGCGCTGCGTGCTTATGAACAAACGGTGATTTCAGCTCGCTCTGCATTAGAAGCGACAGAAGCCGGCTTTGAAGTGGGCACCCGTACCATTGTCGATGTGTTAGACGCGACACGACGTTTGTATGACGCCAACCGTAATCTCTCCAATGCGCGCTACGACTATATTCTTAGCCATTTACGCTTACGCCAAGCGACAGGCACCTTGTCTGAGCAAGACTTGCTCGATATTAACCAAGGGCTGGTGAAACAAGACTAGTCCATGCGTTGAATAAAAAAAGGTGCCACATCGGCACCTTTTTTTTGATCGCATAATCTTTTTATCGCATTATCCCAGCTGGCTCGTCCGGCCGTTGCGTTGATCGCTGACCTTATTTATACCGGGAACAAGGTTATTGCCCGCGACGAATCGATTCAATGATCTCAGTCGTTGAGCATCCTTCTTCGAAGTTAAGCACCTTGACCTCACCGCCATTAGCAAGCACCGCTTCAGCTCCGGCTATTTCACTGACCTGATAGTCGCCGCCTTTCACCAATAAATCCGGTAACACCGCACTAATCAGGCGCGCAGGCGTTTCTTCGCCAAAGGGTACCACCCAATCCACAGCGCCAAGCCCCGCCAAGACTGCCATGCGTCGATCGGTGGGATTCACCGGGCGACCTGGTCCTTTTAAACCTTGTACCGACGCATCAGTATTAACCGCGACAATCAGGCGATCGCCCAATTTAGCGGCTTCGTTTAAATAGGCAACATGACCGGCGTGCAAAATATCAAAGCAGCCATTGGTCATCACCACTTTCTCACCCCGTCCTTGCGCCACCTTAACCGCTTCGATCAGTTGCGATTCTGTGGTGACCCCAAAGCCGGACTCGTGCGAGCCGTGTATGGCTTCGGTTAACTCAATGGTTGATAGCGTTGAGGTGCCGAGCTTGCCGACCACCACACCGGCAGCGGCATTGGCCAGTGCACATGCGTGTTCGATCGGTTTGCCGGCAGCTAACGAGGCCGCCAGCACCGAAATGACGGTATCGCCGGCGCCGGTGACGTCATACACTTCTTTTGCTAGTGTCGGCAGGTTAAGTGGGGCGGCATCAGGACGAAGCAAGGTCATACCGTGCTCACTGCGGGTGACCAACAACGCGCCAAGCTCATAGTGTTCAATCAACGCTAAGCCTTTTTCTTCCAAGCTTTGATCGTCTGTCACCGTACCAGCCACGGCTTCAAACTCTGTCAGGTTTGGCGTAAGCAGACTGGCGCCACGATAGCGCTCGAAATCCGTCCCTTTGGGATCCACCAAGGTGGTCACGCCGGCTTGATTGGCGGCTTGGATCAGTGACTGCACCTGCGCCAATGCGCCTTTGGCATAATCCGATAAGATCATCGCCTGCGCCTTGGGTAAGGCCGCTTTCACTTTTACGAGCATCGGGGTGAGATCCACGCCCGCAAATCCCTCTTCGAAATCGAGCCGGATCAGCTGCTGATTGCGGCTCATCACCCGTAACTTAGTGATCGTCGGATGCGAGTCCAGCGCCACAAAGTCACAATTGACGTTTAAAGAGTCCAAGGTTTGGGTCAGCGCATCCGCTTGCTCATCCTTGCCTGTTAAGCCAATTAACTGGGTATGTCCCCCTAAAGCAGCGATGTTCATCGCCACGTTGGCAGCCCCGCCAGGGCGCTCTTCCGTTTGATTAATTTTGACCACTGGCACGGGGGCTTCTGGTGATATACGTCCGGTGGGGCCATACCAATAGCGGTCAAGCATCACATCACCGACGACCAGAACATTGGCTTGGTTATAATTAGGCAGGCTGAGTTTCATCTGGATCTCCGAATACTGTCGTTACCGAGCGATAGTAGCATAGCCAAAAACCAAATGGGGCGCGTACAGGCGTGCGCTGCGCACAATCTCGACATCCATCTGGCAGACAAGCACGGGACAGCCCCTGCAATTTACTCTACAATGTGGCGCCTGCCTGACGGCTGGTTTCATTTTTGTTTTCACGAGTCATTGACACTATGAGCGATTTTTCACCGCCTAAATTTCACATTGGATTTCTTCACCCTCGCTATCTTCACACTTGGCTCGGTGTGGGGCTGATGTACCTAGCCAGCTGGCTTCCCTATCGCGTTCAGTTTTACGCGGGGCGCGGATTAGGTCGACTGATGCATACGCTGATGAAACGGCGTGTGAAGATCGCCGATCGTAATCTGGCGTTGTGTTTTCCTGAAATGAGCCCCGCCTCGCGCCAAGCAATGGTGAAAGAAAACTTCGCCAACTCTGGCTTAGCCCTTTTTGAAACCTGTATGGCATGGTTTTGGCCCTCTTGGCGCATCAAAAAACATGTGGTCTATGAAGGCCTAGACCAACTTAAACACCTAGAAAATCAGGGGCAAGGGGTACTCGTTATCGCTGTGCACTCGATGAACTTAGAGTTGGGTGCGCGAGCCTTAGGTGAGGTCACTCCTGGCGTGGGTGTGTACCGTCCTAACAATAACCCTGTTTATGATTGGTTCCAGCACCGTGGCCGTACTCGGCACAACTGGGCCATCGACAGGAAAAACGTTAAAGCCATGATTCATCATCTCAAGCAAGGCGATAGGATGTGGTATGCACCGGATCATGACTACGGCCGACGCCGTTCAACCTTTGCGCCATTATTCGCCGTTGAGAAAGCGTGTACGACCACAGGGACGAGCTTACTCGCGCAAGCCGGTCACGCTGCTGTGGTACCGTTTTCGATTGTGAGAGATCGACGCGGTGGTCAGTACCGGATAACCATCCATTCTCCGCTGCAGGACTTTCCCAAGGACGCCGATGCGGCTGCCGTTGTCACCAATCGCGCGGTTGAGCAGTTAATCCTACAAGCGCCGGAGCAATATATGTGGTTACACCGACGCTTTAAAACACGCCCTGAGGGCGAGCCATCGCTTTATTGAGCATCGCACGCGGATCGCTGATTTACGACGCCTTTTCTGTCGCTAGCCATTGTTGCCAAGCTTGCATCACGGCATCGCGTTCGTCGAGGAATGCACTGGCTTCGACCTTGCCACTCTCTCCGGCCAAGTGGCTACGATGCAATGCATTGCGCATGCGGGTATACGCCGATTTCAGGCGCTCTGCTTGTGCCATCGTCATCACGCCAAGCTCGCCAGCTTGCTCAAAAATACGTGCGTTATCGCTGTAACGGGTTAACGCAGGTTGTGTGGCACTGTTGCCGAGCACCAGGTATTGAGCCAAAAACTCAATGTCAGTGATCCCGCCGCTATCTTGCTTGATCGAAAAGACAGTATGATCACGCGTCGCTTTATGCTGACGCATTTTTTCACGCATACCACTGACTTGCTCGCGCAATATGTCCTGATCGCGCGAGGCCGATAAAATGCGATGCCGCACCTGCGCGAACCCAGACTCAAGGTCGGGATCGCCGTCGATCATCCGCGCGCGAACTAACGCTTGGTGCTCCCACGTCCAGGCTTCGTTTTGTTGATAATCCGCGTAGGCCTCTAACGTGCTCACCAGCATCCCTGAGGTACCTGATGGGCGAAGGCGCGTGTCGATTTCATACAAAATCCCAGACGGAGTTCGGGTGGAGAAAAGATGCACAATGCGCTGCGCCAAACGCAGATAAAATTGCCGGCCATCAATCACTTTTCGCCCATCAGTCTCAACATCCGCCGGGCAGTCATGGAGAAAAACCACGTCGAGATCGGAATTGTAACCCAGCTCCCAGCCCCCTAACTTGCCGTAACCAATCACCGCAAAGCCACGTCCCTCTCGCTCGCCTAAGTGTGTCGGTTGGCCATATTTTTCCACCATCTGGTGCCAGGCCTGATTGACCACCGCCTCTACAATCGCCTCGGCCAAGTAAGTCAAATGATCACTGACCCGCATCACCGGTAAGACACCGGCAATATCTGCGGCGGCAATTTTTAATAGTTGCACTTGCTTGAACTGACGTACGGCCTCCATCTGCTGCTCCATGTCCTCAACCGGGATCCGTGCCAGATAATCGCGCAATTCGCTGCGATACGCATCAGGCGCAAGAGGTTGATACAAGTGGGTCAGATCCAACAGCTCGTCGAGCAATAAGGGATAGCGTGCCAGCTTTTCCGCTACCATGGGACTGGCGGTACAAAGCCGAAGGACTTGATCAATCGCCCCCGGATGTTCATCTAATAACTCTAAATACGTTGTCCGAGTGGCAATATTTAATAATAAATGGGTAATGTGCGGCAGAACCTGTTGAGGCTCAGGCAAGGTTAATAATTTACTTAACAACACCGGCATCAGACGATTGACCACCTCACGGCCACGTGGGCCAACGGTCCGTTTCGCCAGCTCCTGCTTAAACGTTAATAATTGCTCAGCAATATTGGTCTCCGGCACATCCAACCCTGTGAGGATCAATTTAGCGTTGTCGACATCGCGCGCCATCGCCCATAGATCGTGATACTCACTATCAACATCCATGTCGTTATCTTGTTCATCTTCGCCAATTAAGCCAGAGAAAACCTGATTGACCGCCTGCATGTGCCGCGCGATCTCCGCGTGTAAACTCGCCCAATCTTTGCTCCCCATGGCGAAGGAGAGACGATCCCGATCAAGCGCGTTATCGGGCAAGGTCTGCGTTTGTTTGTCATCAATGGCCTGCAATAAGTTCTCGACCCGACGCAAATAGCAGTAGGCCGCTTTTAACTGACTGACTTCAGCGGCTGGCAGTAACGCCAGTTCTTCTATCGCATCCAAAGTTTCCAGTAAGCCACGTTGACGCAAGCTGGGCTCTCGCCCCCCACGAATTAATTGGAAAGATTGTGCAATAAATTCAATTTCTCGAATGCCACCCGCACCCAGTTTAATATTATCCGTCAGTCCACGCCGACGTACTTCTCGTTGAATTAACTGCTTCATCCGCCTTAAAGCTTGTATCGCGCTAAAATCGATATAGCGTCGAAAGACAAAAGGACGCAGCATTTGTCTAAGCGTTTGATAACAGTCGTATTGCTCTTTGCCCATCACCCGTGCTTTGACCATGGCGTAACGCTCCCAATCACGCCCTTGTTCTTGGTAGTAATCTTCCAATGCAGAAAAGCTCATCACCAAAGGCCCACTGTCGCCAAATGGGCGCAATCGCATATCAACGCGATAGCAAAAACCATCGACGGTAGGCTGGTCGAGCGCTTTTATCAGCCTTTGACCCAGTCGCGTAAAGAATTGGGCATTGGCGATACTGCGCCTTGCTCCCTGAGTATCTCCATTTTCGGGATAGGTAAAAATCAAATCGATATCGGAAGAAAAATTGAGCTCACCGCCTCCCAATTTCCCCATCCCGAGTATCAACATAGGCTGAGGGTCGCCATCTGGGCTCATTGGCGTGCCCCAATCATAGCAACAACGCTGATATAACCAGTGATAAGCACTGAGGATCTGCGCCTCAGCCAAGGCCGATAAATGCTGTAAACTCGCCTCTACTGGCCACTGCTGATGAATATCGCGCCAAGCAATCCACACAAGTTCACGTTGCCGACACAAACGTAGTTGACGATGGAATTCATGCTCATCATTCACCGTCTCAAGCGCTGCCGTCAGTTCTGGCTGATAGCAAGCCTCGCGTGATACATCGCGGTGATGTTGATAAAGCCATTGCAACAATCCGTCAGTGTGCGTGAGCGCAGAGGCAATAAAATCGCTGCATACCAATGCCTTTTCCAGCTGGTCGCGGGCGGATCCTTGCCATTGGTCAAGTGCTTGGGGGGCGAATTCAGCCAATTGTGTCCAATGTTGATTCAGGTTGGCGGAAAGGGAGTCAGACAGCACCATGGGCATTCCTTTTGATAATTCCTTCATTTGACACTAACAAAAACGGCTCACTAATGCAGTGAGCCGTTATCTTTATCGGGACGTGAAGGGACAACGATTACACTTTAAAGGCATCGATCTTATCTTTCAGTGACTGAGCACTCTGCTCGACCATTTCAGCCGTTTCATGCAGCTCGCTCGCCACCGTCACTGAGGCCTGAACCAAGTCTTTAACATTGGTGAGGTTTTGATTCATTTCACCGGCCACCGAGGCTTGTTGCTCTGCCGACGAGGCAATTTGGAAGTTCATATCATTCAGTGATTGGATTTGAGTAACAATTTGCTCTAACTCGCCACCTGCCTGACTCACCGAGTCTACCCCGGCACTCGCCTCCGTCACACTGCGATCCATCAGTCCCACCGCTTTTTGTGCACTTTGCTGCAGTTGGGTGATCATATCTTGAATTTCAACCGTCGCTTCTTGGGTATGTTGTGCCAGCTTACGTACTTCATCCGCCACAACCGCAAAGCCGCGTCCTGTATCCCCCGCCCGGGCAGCTTCAATCGCGGCGTTAAGCGCCAATAGATTGGTTTGCTCTGAGATACCTTGAATGGTCACCACCACAGTACCAATTTTCTCCACTTGCGCGTCGACCTGACCGACGACTTGTGATGACTCACTAATGTCATTTGACAGCGCATTGATGGTATTAATGGTGGTGCTAACATGCGCTTGGCCACTGCTGGCTTGCTGACTGGAGCTTTCAGTCGCCTTAGCTGCTTCTCGGGTATGCTCTGCGACCGTTTGCACGGTGGCGCTCATTTCACTCATGGCTGACGCCAGTTGATCCATTTCATCGAACTGCTCTTTCGACGATTCTTTGGTTTCCGACATGCTGATGGTCATGATCTCGGCCAGAGACGACAGATCGTCTGACGCTTGTCGCTGCGCTTGAATCACGTCGACCAATTGCCGACGAGACGTTTCCAGCTCGCGCGCAAGATCGCCAAACTCGTCTTGGCTATTCATTTCAATCGGCTCACTCAAATCGCGATTCGCCAACGCACGAATCCTATCGGTCAGGTAGTTGATTTGGCGCAGCATGATGTTAGATCCACCCAGCAAGATCACCATAAAAGACACAATCATTACCGCAGTCTGCCACGCCACTTTGATGATATAATCTTGGTAATACGCTTGCGCTTCAGATGTGGGTTGCGAGGCCACTAACCACCAGTCGCTGTTGCCTACAGGCACGGCATACCCATGTCGCCCGCCATCATAGACGGTGTAACTGAACGGCTGTGACTGATTGATAAAAAGCTCAGTAATATCAGCGCCTGAGGTGTCATCCGGCACACGCAATTGATCAAATTGTCTCATGGAGGGGTGCGCCCAAATCTGACGCGTCTCGCCATTGACTAAAAATAAATACGCGCCTTCACTGAACTCATTGTTCATGGTGTCGACCGTCTCTCGCATCAGACGCTCTCCGTCCGGTTGCTCGATTAATGTGCCAGTCATTGCGGCACTGGAACGGGCAAGTTCTTGGGTCTGGCTTAAGGTGAAATCAATGACGGATTGGCGAAATGTATTGGCGTCCCACATCTGCTTACCGACCAAAATAATGGTACTAAAGACCATAAGAATCACGAGTTTTGGAATCAAGCGCAGATTGGTAACGGGTTTTTCCCACGCATAGAAGGTATGTTTAGCCATAATCCTGAAAGCTCCATGACCGCTATCAAGCCAACTGAGTGACCCAAACAAACGGGCGATTATTGATACTAGATGATGTTATATCGACAAACACCACGCAGGCTGAATCCTTGTTTACCGTATTTGTGAAATTTAACCACAAACATTGCCCATAATGATAACTTAGTCAAATTATCATGTGACGCGTAAACCGTTTATAACGCAAAAGCCATCAACATAGATTGATCTTGACTGGGTTTTTACCGAGTCAACGTCGAGACCAAAGGCGCCATGGTGATGCATACAGACACATCTTATTTGCATAATCGATTCGGTTAAAAAAAGCAGCCATCTGGCTGCTTCTACTTATTCTCTTACACTTTTTAGCGTCGCTTATTCTTGCCAATAAGGCGTGAGGCGTAAGCCTGTTTGACGGCTTTGCGTCATCGCATGAAAAAGTGATTCTTCTTTTCTCGCTAACCACTTTTCCGCTTGTTGCTTATCGTCGTCATCGTCAATCGCTGCAACTAAATCGCGTACTGGCTCAAGTAGCCGAAGTTCCTCTATACCTTGCAGTAAATCTAGCCAAGGCAGTCGGAACGCTTTACGGCGACTTTTATCAAAGAGTGACGCCAAGCAGGTCCCTAACACCAAGTTGCGTTGCAGACGTGGATACTGATCAAAATACTCATGCCTTGTCAGTGTCTTACTCTCGTCAAAGGCATCAAGGAGCTCATGCCAAGATTCAGGTAATGCCTTATCGGCCAGGGTTTGAATCGGTTGCGCTAATTTATCCGCTGCTTTTTCATCTAAAAACGGCTGCCAACCTTTCGAGAGAATCCAACGACTTAAATCAAGCAACAGATTGCAGTAGCGAGAGGTATGAAGTAACGCCACGATATCCTCGCGCTCCGGCAACTGAGTTTGCTCAGCTTTCAGCGTTTTGACCATCATTTTTCGGGCATTGAGTTTGCGCAGGTATTGGCCCTTATCTTCACACAAGCGTGCATTCGCCCACGCATCATCCAGCCAAGCGAGTTCGCCATCAAACCATTGCAACTCTTGACGCAATAATGTGCTCGCTCGTCTCGGCAACACGCTGCCGAATAGAACGAAGGCTTGGCGGATCAGTAATACCGCGTAGCGAATTTCCTGCAGCGCATCGAGCGATTCTCGCTCTATGTAGATTTGTTCGTGGTAATGCCAGTGGCTGAGCGCGTGCTCAAGAATTCGAATGAGCGCTTTCTCTTGCGTATCGTCGGCGCTCAGTTTGACGATAGACAGCGCTTTGACCGGATCGCCTTGATAGCCAGTGGCTAAGCGGTAGCCTCGCGCGGCTTTACTCAAATTTCCCAGTCGCAGTCCTCCCTCATCGGCAAGGTTGCGCGCCAATGAAAATAAGGCATCGGTTTGACCCGAAATAAGCTCTAACTCGACCTCAGAAATCACATCTTTATCACCGGCTTCGGTGGAGACTTCACCCTGATCGCTGGCTAACTCTATTTGACTCCCGTCGTCAGTGGCTAAGAGCCACTGTTGGCGGACAAAGTCGGTGGAAAAGAGCGGCTGAATCGACTGACTCAGTGCATCAATATTGACACTATCAGGCCATGCATCGACCGGGATCAAAGAAAGGTCGGGCTCAGGTCCATTAAGCTCAGCGTTGTATTCTGGGCGCTGATGCAGCCCAGCTACCACCCGGCCAGCGGTTTTGAGCGTTTGAATATAAACACCATCAAAACAACGCACACGCAAACCGATATCGTGTTCGCGTAGGGTAAAATCTGGCGTATCGAAGTAGATGTTGCCCAGCTCACGCTGGCTTTGCTGTAGCTGCTTTACACTGACAATCTTATCGCGGATGCGATGAGGAAAGTCAGAAGAGACAAAAAATTTGAGCTCTATCTCAGTGTCCATACGGGTACCTATAGCCAATTGCCTGACAAGGATATGAACAATTGATCTTGTCGGCAAGGACTATAACCACCAGTCTTGATCAAACGCACTGCGGCATAGATCACAAAAGCTGTTTCTTTAGCCAATGTTCTGCGCTACCATTCGCCGCTCCGATATACCATCGTTGAACGTTTAGCCTCCACTCTTTGCCCTTTGGGCGTGAGGCAACCAGGTAGATTACGGCTATGCCAGTCAATACAATTGTTGGGCTATTCGCAAAAAGCCCTATAAAACCTCTGCAACGCCACGTCAATCGTGTCAATGATTGCTGTGAGCTACTGATCCCGTTTTTCCATGCTTGCGAACAGCAAGATTGGGAAAAGGCGAATCAACTCCGTCACCAAATCTCTGAGATAGAGAAAGATGCTGACACCCTGAAGCGCAATATCCGACTCAAGTTGCCCCGCGGTTTGTTTATGCCCGTTGATCGAACGGACATGCTCGAGTTACTGACTCAGCAAGACAAATTGGCAAACTTATCCAAAGATATTGCCGGCCGAGTGATCGGCCGCCAGCTTCGTATGCCCCCAACAATGAATACCGCTTTCATTGCTTATGTACAACGGTGCCTAGATGCAGCCGCTCAAGCACGTCGGGTGATTAATGAGCTCGAAGAACTGCTTGAGACTGGATTTAAAGGACGCGAAGTCACCTTAGTGGCCGAAATGATTCATCAGTTGGATGTGATTGAAGATGATACTGACTCAATGCAAATCCAGCTTCGCCAGGCATTGATGGCGGTGGAACAGGAATACAATCCTGTCGACGTCATGTTCTTGTACAAAATCCTCGAGTGGGTCGGCGAAATTGCTGATCAAGCGCAACGTGTCGGTGCGCGCTTAGAGGTCATGCTTTCCCGTTCCTAACCGAGTGATGTAACAACAAGGTATTACAATGGAAATCCTGATGAATCACGGGACCATTCTTATTATGGTCGCCGCGGCTTTTGGTTTTTTAATGGCAATTGGTATTGGTGCCAATGATGTCGCCAACGCAATGGGCACGTCTGTGGGCTCTAAAGCGCTAACCATCAAGCAAGCCATTATTGTTGCCATGATTTTTGAATTTGCCGGCGCTTATTTAGCTGGCGGTGAAGTCACAGATACCATTAGAAAAGGTGTTATCGATACCAGTCTCTATGCCGATCAACCGTTAGAATTGGTCTTTGGCATGATGTCCGCTCTGCTCGCGGCGGGTACTTGGCTGCTCCTTGCCTCCTATATGGGCTGGCCAGTCTCCACCACCCATTCGATAATTGGCGCGATCATTGGCTTTGCTTGCCTATCGGTTGGCTCTGAGGCCGTCGATTGGCATACCGTCCAAGGTATCGTTGGCAGTTGGGTGATCACCCCCTTTATCTCCGGTCTTTTTGCCTACTTTATTTTTCTTAGCGCCCAGCGCCTCATTTTTGACACTGACCGCCCCGTACTCAATGCAAAACGTTTTGTCCCCATTTATATGTTCCTCACCGCGTTTATTATTGCGATGGTGACCATTAAAAAAGGGCTCAAGCATGTTGGCTTGCATTTGACCACGTTAGAGTCAGTCAGTGCGTCAATTGTCTTGTCTGCACTGGTGATGTTTTTTGGCGTGTATTACATCTCTAGAAAATATCGCGGCGATGAGAGCCAAGGTTTTCAAGGCGTTGAGCGGATATTCAGCTTACTCATGGTCGTCACGGCGTGTGCCATGGCCTTCGCGCATGGCTCAAACGACGTTGCCAATGCCATTGGTCCCCTTTCAGCGATTGTCGCGACCGTGCAAAACCTCGGTACTGTGGCAGAAAAAGCACACATTGCTTGGTGGATTCTTCCGATGGGCGGTGCCGGCATTGTCATCGGCCTTGCGACCTTGGGGCATCGTGTCATGGCGACCGTTGGCTCAGGAATAACAGAACTCACACCAAGCCGCGGATTTGCCGCGCAATTAGCCACCGCGAGCACAGTCGTTTTAGCCTCGGGAACAGGCTTACCGATTTCGACCACGCAAACATTAGTCGGTGGCGTTCTCGGCGTTGGATTTGCCAGAGGCATTGCCGCACTCAACCTCGGCGTGGTGCGCAATATTGTTGCCTCGTGGCTCATCACGCTTCCAGCAGGCGCTTTATTAGCTGTGATCTTTTACCAAGTAATGATCACCTTCTTTGCCTAACAGTCGGCAGCGATGTCAAATCACGGTTAAAAAAAGGGGGGCATGGCTCCCCTTTCTTTTTAGCCTATGGCACTATGCCTAGCAAAGCCGATGTGTCCCACACTGAATAATGCAAAGGACCCCAGACGTGAAACACCTGTATTCTGCTCTCATATTGCTATTCGTTCTCGTCACCGCGCCGCAAGCCATGGCGGAGAACTATATTTCTGATGAATTATTTACCTATATGCACTCTGGCCCTGGTACACAATATCGCATTATCGGCAGTGTTGATGCGGGCGATAAAATCACTGTACTCAAGCGCGACCAAAATGCGGGCTATTCGCAAATTGTCGATAGTCGCGGCCGTAAAGGCTGGGTGAAAAGTGACTTCGTCACTACTCAACCTGGCTTGAAAGAACGTGTACCTGCGCTTGAAGCCGAGCTCAAAAAAGTAAAAACAGCCTTATCGAGTGCACAGGATGATGCCAAAGCACAACAAAAAGGGTTGGTTGAGTCGCTTAAAAAGCGTAATGCGCAAATCGAGAAGCTAGAAACACACAGCAGCGAACTCAATAAAAAGCTGATTGATGCACAAAATGAAATTCGTGCTTTGCGTGCAAAAATTGATACGCAAAAAGATGACTTATTAATGCGCTGGTTCACCTACGGCGGCATGGTGGCCGGCGGCGGCTTACTGTTTGGCCTTGTGCTGCCACATCTTATCCCACGTAAAAAACGTCGCCGTGACGGCTGGGCATAATCAATCTCCGATAAATAGGCTGCGTTTGCAGCCTATTTTATTTAGATCGCCACGTTTATATCGTTTACGTTTTATCCCGCGTTTTTTCTATCCCGTCGTTGATAAGCAATCCCGTCGTTGATGAGCAACCCCATCTTTCGTTGGCTAGCTAACGATTAGCCATCCAACGATAACCATTATCAGCACACGGTGGGCGTGCTGCTACGCTATATGTATACTTCTATGAAGGTATGACTCAGCATCTTTGCTGTTTCTTCACTTTCTGCAACCAAGGAGCTTTGTGTGAAACACTATCTTGTCGGCGGCGCGGTACGCGATGCGTTGTTAAGTTTACCGGTCACGGACAAAGATTGGGTCGTGGTGGGCGCGACAGTGAAGCAAATGCAAGCCTCAGGCTATCAACAAGTTGGCCAAGACTTCCCAGTCTTTTTGCATCCAGAAACGCATGAAGAGTACGCATTAGCACGCACAGAGCGTAAATCGGGCCAAGGCTACACAGGTTTTGTGTGTGACTTTTCGCCAGATATCTCGTTAGAGGCCGATCTTCAGCGGCGTGATCTCACTATAAACGCCATTGCCCAAGATGAAGATGGCACCTTGATTGACCCTTATGGCGGTCAGCAAGATTTGCACAACCGGATGTTACGTCATGTCTCGCCCGCCTTTAGCGAAGATCCATTGCGGGTGCTACGTGTGGCACGATTTGCTGCCCGCTTTGCGCCTCTCGGCTTCACCATTGCCGACGATACATTGGCGCTGATGAAAACGATGGTCGCCAACGGCGAACTTGCCCACCTCACCCCAGAGCGAGTTTGGCGGGAGTGGGAGAAAGCGCTTGGCAGTGATCGTCCCGATGTGTTTCTTGCTGTGCTGCGCGATTGTGGTGCACTTGCGGTAGTAATTCCTGAAATCGACGCCCTGTACGGCGTGCCGAATCCTGCCAACTGGCACCCTGAGATCGATACCGGCATCCACACTGAAATGGTCAGCCGTTATGCCGCCTCGTTGACCGATGACAAATGCATTCGCTTTGCTGCACAAGTCCATGATCTCGGTAAAGCCCTCACCCCTTCCTCCATCTTGCCCGGCCATCGCGGCCATGGCGATCGTGGGCTGCCGGTGATAAAAGATCTGTGCGAGCGGCTTAAAATCCCCAATCAATGCAGAGATTTAGCCTTGGTAGTCAGTGCACATCACTCTAAGATCCATAAATGCGATCAACTCAGCCCCGAGCATTGGGTGGCATTATTTAATCAAATTGATGCGTGGCGAAAACCTGAACGGGTTGAGCAATTGGCCTTGGCATGTTTAGCCGATGTTCGTGGCCGCAAGGGACGTGAAAATTATCATTACCCGCAAGCCGATGCCTTACGTGAGCGCTTTGCCTGTGCCGAGAACGTCGATGTAAAGCCGATTGTCGACGCTGGCTTTAAAGGGGCAGCGATTCGTGATGAGCTTCATCGCCAACGTATTCAGGCGATTGCGGCATGCGCTGCGCCAAGCGATCAGCAAATCGCGGGCACACCCTATTAACGAAACTCACGCGACGTGACCGACAAGGTGGTGAGCTTAGGGGTAAGGTCAATCAACTTACCGGCAATTACATGCACCACCTCGCCCTGACGCTCGACAATGCCATGCACTTTCAACACCTTGGCTTGCATAAAAGCACGGGATTGCGCCCGTGCCGTCCCCGCCCAGACCACCACATTAATATTGCCGGTATCATCTTCCAAGGTGACAAAGGTTACACCACTGGCGGTACCTGGTGATTGCTTGCCCGTCACCACGCCCGCCACCGCGACCCAGCTTTGCGGCGCACACTGTGATAATTCAACGCCGCGGGTAAAACGGCCCAGCGTGCCGGCTTGCGCCATCAAACGAATAGGATGATCGGTGAGCGACAGCCCCATGGACGCATAATCTTCAATCACGTTCTGCCATTGGGAAGGCGAATGAGGCAAGACAACCTCATCGTCACTGGTGGCCAGTAGCGGCAGTTGCCGCTGCTGATCCATCAGTGCCCAGCGCGCCTGATAGCGATTGCCAGCCAGCGCCGCCAATGCGCCACTGCTGGCTAGGGCTTGATAGGCATCGCGGTCAAGGTTAATTTCTTGCAGTGCCGACAAAGACGCAAACCCCGACTCTGGACGATGGACCAGCAATCGGTCTATCGCCGCCGCACTCAACCCTTTGACTAATCGCAATCCCAGCCGCACGCCCCAGTGATCGTCGACCTTTTCTAAGCAATGATCCTCCCCCGAGTGTTGCACACAAACCGGCAACACGGGTACCTGATGGCGCGTGGCATCTTGCATCAGTTGTGACGGCGAGTAAAACCCCATCGGCTGGCTATTGAGCAAGGCGGTATAAAACGCGGCGGGATAATAATGCTTCAGCCACGCCGATACATAGGCCAAGACCGCAAACGACGCCGAGTGGCTTTCTGGGAAACCATAATCACCAAAACCACAGATTTGCCGGTAAAGCTGCTCGGCAAAGTCGACGCGATAGCCACGCGCGGTCATCCCAATAATCAATTTGTCGCGAAACGGCGCCAGTCCACCCTTTTTCTTCCATGCGGCCATCGCACGACGCAGCTGATCCGCTTCGCCACCAGAAAAACCGGCTGCCACCATCGCCAGTTTGATCACCTGCTCTTGAAAAATGGGCACTCCAAGCGTACGCGCCAGCACTTGCTCAACCGCTTTGGACGGGTAGCTCACCACTTCTTCCCCATCACGGCGCTTTAAATACGGATGCACCATGTCACCTTGAATCGGGCCGGGGCGGACAATGGCAATTTGGATCACCAAATCATAATAACAAGCCGGTTTGAGCCGCGGTAGCATACTCATTTGTGCCCGTGACTCAATTTGAAATACCCCTACGGTATCGGCGTTCTGAATGCGCGCAAACACCGCCGGATCATCGCCTTGTTGAGTGATCGCCGCCAAACTCAAGCGAGGGCCACCGGTTTGGGCAATCAAATCAAAGGTACGTCGAATCGCGGTGAGCATACCCAGCGCCAGTACGTCGACTTTCATCAGATGCAGTGTTTCCAGATCGTCTTTATCCCACTGGATCACCGTCCGCTCTGCCATCGCCGCATTTTCCACCGGCACCAACTCATACAAAGGCCCATCTGCAATCACAAAGCCACCGACATGCTGAGAAAGGTGGCGCGGAAAGCCGATCAATGTCTGGGTAAGCGACAGCCATTGTTGGCTTTTCGCGCTTTTAGGATCCAGGCCCAACTGTTGAAGTTGCTGCGTCCAAGGCTGAGTTTTATCGCGCCGATTGAGGTTTTGAATAAAAAAATCAATCTGGCTAGCGGGGATCGCCAACGCTTTGCCCACATCACGCAGTGCACTTTTAAGCCGATAACGGATCACGGTTGCCGCTAAGGCAGTCCGCTCACGGCCATATTTTTGATACAAATACTGGATCACTTCTTCACGGCGCTGGTGCTCAAAGTCGACATCAATATCCGGCGGCTCGTCGCGCTCTTTGCTAATAAAGCGCTCAAACAGCACATCGACTTTGCACGGATCCACCGCGGTGATCCCTAAGCAATAACACACCACCGAGTTCGCCGCCGAGCCGCGTCCTTGGTATAAGATCCCACGCGATTGAGCAAAGCGCACCAGATCGTAAATGGTCAAAAAGTAATACGGGTAATCGAGCGCCTCGATAAGCGCGAGCTCTTTTTCAATGATGGCTCCCACGTCACTGGGTACCCCCTTGGGGAAACGCTGCTGTGCGCCTTGCTTGACCGCGTCACGCAGATACGCCATCGCAGACTCGCCGGTTGGCACCACTTCTTTGGGGTAGCTGTATTTGAGGCTCGCCAAGGAGAACTGACACTGAGCGGCAATCTTGGCACTTTCCGCTAGCCACTCGGGTGGGAATAGAGTCTGTAACTTAGATAGCGGGCGTAAAGCCCGCTCTGCATTGGGCAATAAAGTCTGCCCCAATTCAGCCACAGGCTGACGATGCCAAATCGCGGTTAAAGTATGATGTAATGCTAGTCGCTCAGGGTGATGCATCTGCACATCACCACACGCTGTCACACAAAGTTGATACTGGCTTGCCAGCATGCGACAGTGCGCCAGATACGGATGATCGTGTTCTGCTAAATCGCGGCGCACAGCCAGGTACAAGCGCTCAGCATGATAACGCAGCAGCCACGTCGCCCAATGATGATCACTCTCCGCGCCACTGGGTAGCCATAGCACCAAGCCATGACGTATCGACATCAGATCCCACTCGCTCAGCTGGTAATCGCCTTTGTGACTGCGCCGCCGCGCATTGGTGATAATCCGACACAGCTCTTGGTAAGCCGCTTGGGTGGGACACAGTAGAACAACATCTAACGCGTGCAGACGAAAGCGACTGCCAATGATCAGCGAAAGCTGCGGATAATCACGCTGAGCTTGATACGCACGCACCACGCCTGCGACCGAGCATTCATCGGTGATCGCGAGCGCTTGATAGCCCAATGCCGCCGCTTGCGCCACCAGCTCTTCCGGGTGTGAGGCGCCCTCAAGAAAGGAGAAATTGCTGCAACATACCAGCTCGGCATACGTACTCATCGCTTCACCGTCTAACTAAACCAACCGTGTAAAAACCAAGTTTGCTCTGGCGTGCGAAATACCCATAGCCATTGTTGCTGAGCGTTTTGAGCAATAAAGTAATCGCGCTGGATAGGCGCATCTTCCCACCAGCCCGTGACAATCCGCTCCGGCCCTTCACGTAAGGTGACCTTACCCACCAGTGGCGTAGGCTGCGGCAATAATAAACTTGGACGCGGGCGCGTCGGCACCGACGTTGGCTGAGTAACGCGTTGATGATGCGGTAGGTGCTGACTCGCGGCCTCGGGACGGTGATGAACCACATACGCTAACCGCATGACCGCCTCCTCCCCTAATCGGGCCGCCAGAGTCGCAACCAACTCATCGCGGCTTTGATCACCTTGCTGCGGGCTAAACAGATCCACTTGGCCGGGTTGGTGGCAATCGATGTGCGTGGCAGCCACACTCACCGCCGTTACTGGCTGGCTTACTTGCCATGACGCCAGGCGTAAACGCACCAACGCCATCCAGCGATCGGGGTCTTTCTCACCATGCGCGGCCACCACGGAAAGGGTTTCTTCGCGATTATCACGCAAGCTAAACCCCAACGTCAGCGCAGGCGTGCAGGCACTACGCTGCTCAAGAAAGTGGCACAGTGCCGAGACGAGATTCTCGATAATGGGCAATAAATGGGCTTGCTCACTAAGCTCGAACAACAAGACCCGCTGCTGAAAAAATTGCAGCGGTGGCTGAAAATAACGCAGTGGCGTCGGCTTATCGCCACTCACTTCGGCAAGATAATCCACCACTGTGCGGGGAAAACGTCGCGTCAGCGAAGCGGTGGGCAAGGCGATAAGCTCACCTAACTGAGAGAGGCCTAGACGCGTGAACTGGGTTTTCACCGTGTCCGGTAAAGGCGCTGCGGCCAACGGCAATTGCTGCAACGCTGCCTGCAAATGTTCGGGGTCGGTGCTGATCTTGCCCGCGTGGCCATACGCCATAAGCTCGGCGGCACGTGGCGTTTGGCCCACACCAGCCTGATAACGGATGCCATTTTCAACCAATGTTTGAGTCACTGCCTGCCATAGAGGGGGAAACCCTTGATATAGCGCTAACATCGGTGACACGTGTAGCCATAAACCTTTAGGCGGATTAAGGCTGATTTCCGCGACCAACGGATAAAGCTGTGTGGCGATCTGCTCAAGGGCCGACTGCTCTTTTTTCGCGCAATAAGGATAGACCGCAAGCTGATGACAGTTAACTGCCGCCGCCCCTAATCCCATACCGGTATTCAGACCGTGTGTGTTAGCCGCCACAGAGAGCTGCACTAAACGGCCTTCTTGCTCGTTGACCAGCCCCACTGCCTGCTCAGGTGACGGCACATAGAGGCTATCTAACAACAAGCTCGGGCAATGCAGGTACAGCCACAGAGTCATCACGCTTGCTCCCGCTGTTGCCGTGAGGGAAAGGCGAGCAAATTATCTGCGCTGCTCGGCCAAGTCACCAAAGCGGACCATTGCTCGCGCCAATCGAGGGTAAACGGGGCCGGTGGCCATTGGCCGCGACAATAGCGCACCGTGACTGTCACGCCACACGCAGAAGGGGCCAGCGCCACACTTAAATCAACAGGCAAGCTCAATGAATACGATTGCTGACGGCGCAACAACACCACCGCACATTGACCATGTTCGCCCGCCAGTTTTAAGCGTTTTACTTGCCCAATCGTGATCGAAGATGGCCATAACACTACCGCCTGACACGCACCACTGCGCGCCGCTTGCTCGGCTGCCCACAGCGCATGTTGATCGCTATCGGGATACACTAGCAAGGTGTTTTCTGTTGGATAACCTTGCTGATGCAACATTGCCGCATTAATGCCGACCGGAGGACGGATCCAGGCGATCTCTTTACCGGTGGCGCGATACAGCGCAGGCAATACTAACCGCAGCTCACCAACGCCAAAATCACTGATGATATCCGTAACCCCTGGCGTAGGGATCCCACCCAGACGCTGATCAAACGCAGCATAACCGGTCGCTTGCTTATCGGGTAACTCAGCCATTAGCGGACGCTGACTAGCACGCCATAGGCCGTGTTGTTGGGCTAATTGTTCGAGCGTTTTCATCATTAAAATACCTGTATATATATACAGTATATTTAACTTTCGTCGCGCTGCAAGAGAAAGAAAAAGAAAAAACCAGTGCACGCTCTATAACCGGTTGATAAAAAAACGCCCCCTAAAAAGGAGCCGACTTTCTTGGTGGGATGTCGTGTCTGATAAGGTATAACGCGCTAAGGGGATTACATCGCTGAAATAGGCGTCTTCACCGATTGAGACGAGGCGAGCATTACTTGGTTACGTCCTCGGTGCTTAGCGCGATACATCAACACATCTGCCGCATGAATCAAAGCATCAAGCTCTAACGCGTCCATATCATCGGTAACATCACTGGCAATGATTGCACCGATACTGACCGTTACCCGTATCTCAGCACCGTCAAACTCAAACACACTATCCGCCACATCACAGCGAATATGGTTCGCTATTTCAATCAAGGCATCTAAATTTGGCGTTGGACAGAGTACACAGAACTCTTCGCCTCCCAGACGTGCTGCAGCGCCTTTTTTGACTAATCGCTTTAGGTAGCTGGCAAGGTGTACCAACACTTTATCGCCTTGCATATGCCCGTAGGTATCGTTGACTTGTTTGAAATGGTCAAGATCAATCAGGATCAATCCCATTTCTTGCTGACGGCTAAGTTTGGGCTTTTGACGTGAAAAGTAAGCGTCTAAACCACGACGGTTTAACAGCTGCGTTAAAGGATCCGTATTAGCAAACTCTCGCAGACGTGAATTGGCTTGGCGCAGCGCAACAGTCCGCTTATACACCATACGCTTTAGAATAAAAATATAGGTCACCGCGCCTAATAACACCGCAAGAGCGACACTCGGGATAAGCCAAGTGGGATAGGCTTCGACGCGTTCGGTATTAATCCATTTTTGTTTAATACGCAGTAGCTCTTGTGCGGGGATGTTATCAATGCCGGCACGTACCTCGTTCAGTAGTGCTTGATTACCTTTGGGTACCGCCGCATAAATCGGACGCGTATACAGCACTTGATCGGCAACAAACGCCAGCGGCTTACCTTGCGTCAAAAAATAAAAGTTTGCGGTTTGGCTATCGGCAACGAGTGCACTGATTTCGCCATCGAGCGCGGCACTAAATAACGTTTCATTACGCCGAAAGCGTCTTTGCTTCACATTAGGATAATGTTCAGCTAAAAACCAAGATTCGTAGCTGCCAGCCACCACGCCAACCACTTTGTCTGCGGCTAATGGATCTTTACTAACTTGTCCCGCCTGATTTTGCACATATAAAGACCCATTCGTATTGAAGATAGGCGCCACATAATCCAAATAGGCTTCACGTTCGGGAGACTTGAGTAACCCCGCGTGAACGCGATTGCCTCCCTCTTTCATATACGAAAGGGAGTCAGCCCAGTCGAGCAGCATAAACTGAATCGATTCGTGATTGTATTTAGCGTAAGCCTGCCAAAAATCAATCAATAAGCCTTTGGGTTGGCCATTACCCGGTATGTAGCTGTAGGGTTTCCATTCAGACGAATGCGCAACGACTAGTATGTCTTTTTTTTCTGACAGATACGCGTCGTCAGCCCATGCAAACGTACTTGCATACGTGCAGGCTATAAGCAGCATCCCTGTCAAAAACCGTAAAATACGCGCAAACATTGTTAGGCAGCCCATGAAAAGAGTCTTGATGGTAGATAAATTCTTACAGAACGCAAAAGACTTAATAAAAAAGCATGATCCAGTTCAAATTGGAAGCCAGATCACACCATATAATGTCAAGTTAGACATTAACGGTATAGAAACTAATCAAAAAGGAATACGTCGTATGGTAAAGGAGCGCGCGTCAACAGAAAGCGTAATCAATACAAAAATATCTTACCCCCTCATTAACCTGTCATGCTGTTGTAATGATTTAAATCGGTAGTTGTGGTAAATTTACGCGCCCAAATGGAGAAAGGGGCTTGGATATTCAGATCGCGTGCTTTAAGTCTTCTAATCGATAGCGGCTTTATTGCCCGTGATCAACATAGATCACCGCAGACCATCTATACTCACAGGCGATAAACAGTGATGTTACCCCAGCTATCCTAGTTGCGGTAACGCCATTGAAAAATGCAGAGGTTTCGCTTTCACAGCTACTTGAGCAAAAAGTGCGTGGTAAAATTACACTTTTTCAGTGTGTTGTGAAAAAGCACCAAGCTTATGTTTCAATTTTTGACCGGAGAAATGTGTCGATGAAAAAGACCAAAATCGTATGTACGATTGGCCCAAAAACCGAATCTGAAGAGATGCTGACTCAGCTTGTTGAAGCTGGTATGAACGTTATGCGCCTTAACTTCTCACACGGTGACTATCAAGAGCACGGTGCTCGTATTGCTAACCTACGTAACGTGATGAAGCAAACGGGTAAACAAGCCGCTATCTTGCTGGATACTAAAGGTCCAGAGATCCGTACGGTAAAACTAGAAAATGGCGACGATGTCATGCTAGAAGCCGGTCAAACCTTCACTTTCACCACAGACACCTCTGTCGTGGGCAATAAAGATCGCGTTGCGGTCACTTACGAAGGTTTACCTCAGGATTTAAAAGCGGGTAATACTGTCTTAGTCGATGATGGTCTGCTTGAGATGGAAGTACTAGAAACGACTGAAAAAGAAGTGGTTTGTAAAGTACTGAACAATGGCGAGCTAGGTGAAAACAAAGGCGTTAACCTGCCAGGCGTTTCCGTTAGCCTTCCGGCATTGGCAGAAAAAGACAAGTCTGATCTTAAGTTCGGCTGTGAGCAAGGTGTTGATTTTGTTGCCGCTTCATTTATCCGTAAAAAAGAAGACGTGGAAGAAATCCGCGAGCTACTAGCCCAAAACGGTGGCAGCGACATCAAAATCATCTCTAAAATCGAAAACCAAGAAGGTGTCGACAACTTTGACGCTATCTTAGAGGCCTCAGACGGCATCATGGTTGCTCGTGGTGATCTGGGTGTAGAAATCCCGGTTGAAGAAGTGATCTTCGCGCAGAAGATGATGATCGAAAAATGTAACCGTGCTCGCAAGCTGGTTATTACCGCAACACAAATGCTGGATTCGATGATCAAAAACCCACGTCCAACCCGTGCTGAAGCCGGTGACGTGGCGAATGCTATCATGGATGGTACCGATGCCGTCATGCTGTCAGGGGAATCTGCAAAAGGTAAGTACCCATTAGAAGCGGTAAGCATCATGGCGCAAATCTGTGAGCGTACAGACCGTCAAATGTCACCTGCGTTGGGTTCTCGTCTCGATAGCAGCCGTCTGCGCATCACCGAAGCGGTCTGTAAAGGCGCTGTCGATACCTCTCAAAAACTGGGCGCACCTTTGATTGTCGTTGCGACCGAAGCGGGCAAATCAGCACGCTCAGTACGTAAGTACTTCCCAACGGCTAATATCATCGCGGTAACCACTAATCCGAAAACAGCCGCACACTTGTGTCTGACTAAAGGGGTGACGCCTGTGATGATCGAAAGCATCGACAGCACGGATGAGTTCTACCGTCGCGGTAAGACCATCTCTCTCGAATCAGGCTTGGCCAACAAAGGCGATATCGTCGTGATGGTGTCCGGTGCTTTAGTTCCTTCAGGCACAACCAATACTACATCAGTGCACGTGCTGTAATTGATCGCACTTATATAGTAAAAGCGATAACAAAACTTACGCCTCGACTATGTCGGGGCGTTTTTTTATCTGCGCTTACCAGTGGACAATTTCTTTGAAGTGCGTTTTGATCAATACCGCTAACGGCACCAAATAAATCGCGCTAAGCTTTAATGCCAATACCGCGAGCGTCAAGGTGGTCATGCGCACTAGGCACTTATTGATCGTTTGTAGTAAAGGGTGGCTCATCATCATTTCAGTCTAAAAAGGTCGTTGTTCAAAAATCAGGCTGTAGTTTATAAATTAATCAATAAATCGCAAGCGCCAATCACGGCTGTTATCATGACAGGTAAAGGCGCTGTGTCTAAGCCACTGATTTACCGCTATCACAGAGAAAAAGATGACAAAACCATTAACCATTTTGGATATTGCCCGCTTAGCCGGGGTCGGGAAATCGACCGTATCCCGTGTGTTAAACAATGACGCACGCGTTAAAGACAGCACACGCGCTAAAGTGCAAGCGGTGATCGACCAACACGACTTTCTCCCTTCTAAATCCGCACGGGCGATGCGAGCACAACGCAGTGGTGTTGTGGGTGTGATTGTAGCTAAGCTGAGCTCCAACTCCGAAAATACCGCGCTGACTGGCTTGCTCAATACCTTGTATGCCAGAGGCTATGACGCCGCGATTATGGAAACGCAATTTTCGCAACAAAAAGCACAAGCCCATTTGGACGTGCTAAAACGTCGTAATGTGGATGGTATTATCTTTTTTGGCTTTTCGGGGTGTGATCTCTCTGCTCTGGCGCCTTTTGCTCCCCATTGTGTGGTACTCGCGATCGATAGTAACGACTATGCCAGTGTGAGTTATGACAACCAAGGCGCTGTCACACAAGTCATGGCGCATTTCTATGCCCAAGGACTGCGCTACATTCACTTTCTCGGTATTGATGAACACGATGAAACCACGGGGCGTGCTCGGGCCCATGCCTACCATTCTTTCTGTGATCGCCACCAACTACCTGCCCGTCTGCATCGCTGCGAAATGAGCCTACATGCTGCCTATAAGGCAACCGACTCACTGATTGATAGCCAAACCCAGGCGGTTGTATGTGCGTCTGATACCCTGGCGCTTGGCGTCGCTAAGCGATTACAAACTCTTGGCCGAGAGGACATTGCTATTGGCGGCATCGGCAATCATGACATGCTACGCTTTATGTTCCCACGCGCAGTCAGTGTGGAGCTGGGTTACCATCAAGCAGGTCAGCATGCAGCCGAGCTATTGCTCAAGCAGCTTGATGAAACGCCTACTGAGATCACGCATTGGACACAACCGTGTCATCTCGTGCTGCCCTAACCTTTTCTCTACACGATGAATCAAGCAGTTAAAAAATTCTGTGTGATGGTTTTCAAATAATGGGAACGATTCCACTGATAAATTCGATCGTACGATCCATAATCAGTGGGAACGTTACCAATGAATACCCTACAGCAATACAGGATTGCTTATGAGCCAGATAGATAAAAAAGACGTTGACCAATTGGTTACTCATATTGGCGGCAAAGACAACATTGCAACCGTAAGCCACTGCCTCACCCGTTTACGTTTCGTGTTAAACGATCCGGAGAAAGCCGATGTCGCAGCGATTGAAGCGATCCCCATGGTGAAAGGCTGCTTTACCAGTGCCGGTCAATTTCAAGTGGTGATCGGCACCAGCGTCGACCAAGCTTTCGCGCTGTTACAACAAGCCACCGGCGTCGAGGGCCAATCAAAAGACGAAGCCAAACAAGCGGCTCGCCAAAATATGACCCTAACTGAACGTGCGATTTCACACCTCGCGGAAATTTTTGTTCCCCTTCTTCCCGCGATCATCACCGGCGGTCTGATCCTCGGCTTCCGTAATGTGATCGGTGATATCCGCATGTTCGATGGCAAAACCCTGACCGAGATCAGCGAGTTTTGGGCCACCGCTCACGGCTTCTTATGGCTGCTTGGCGAAGCCATCTTCCACTTCCTGCCTGTCGGTGTCTGTTGGGCGACGGTGAGAAAAATGGGCGGTACGCCAATCTTGGGGATCGTGCTCGGTATTACCCTAGTATCACCCCAGTTGATGAACGCTTACCTTATCGGTAAAGAAATCCCCGAAGTGTGGGACTTTGGCTGGTTCTCGATTGAAAAAGTCGGTTATCAAGCGCAGGTGATCCCGGCGATGTTTGCGGGGATGGCGTTGGCGTTTATTGAAACCCAGTTAAAACGCATTATTCCGGATTATTTGTATTTGGTGGTGGTGCCTTTTATCGCCCTGCTCACTTCCGTGATCTTGGCACACACCTTGATTGGCCCATTTGGCCGCGAAATCGGTAATGGTGTCGCCTTCTTAGCCCGTTCGGCGATGACCGGCGATTACGCTTACATAGGTGCGGCTCTGTTCGGCTTCCTTTATGCACCTTTAGTGATCACGGGTGTTCACCACACCACTAACGCGGTGGACTTGCAGCTGATGCAAGAAATGAACGGTACCCCTATTTGGCCACTGATTGCCCTGTCCAACATTGCACAAGCCTCGGCGGTGGTCGGGATCATTTGGATGAGCAAAAAAGAAAACGAGCGCGAAATATCGGTGCCTGCCGCGATTTCTGCCTACCTTGGCGTCACGGAGCCGGCCATGTACGGGATTAACTTACGTTACAAATTCCCGATGCTATGCGCCATGGTTGGCTCGGCCCTAGCGGCGATTGTGTGTGGTCTTTCCGGCGTGATGGCCAACGGCATTGGTGTGGGTGGCCTGCCAGGTATTTTATCCATTCAGCCACAGTTCTGGGGTGTTTATGCGGTCGCGATGCTGATAGCCATTATCGTGCCCATTGCACTCACCGCCTTTATGTATCGCCGCCAAGCCAGCAAAGGCAAACTGGCCGTCATCTAATTCCCCTTCAGTCTGCGGGGAGGGAACGCTCCCTGCTTTATTCGCGTTGAGAGAGACATTATGCACGCACATCCCTGGTGGAAAACGGCCACCATTTATCAGATTTATCCAAAAAGCTTCCGTGACACCACACAAACAGGGACAGGTGATCTGCCGGGCATTATCGAAAAACTGGACTACTTTTCGACTTTGGGCATCGACGCCTTGTGGCTCACCCCCATTTATGTATCGCCACAAGTCGATAATGGCTACGACATTGCCGATTATTACGCGATTGACCCAAGCCTAGGCACCATGGACGACTTCGACATCCTGCTCGCCGAGGCGCACAAACGCGATATCCGTATCATCATGGATATTGTCATTAACCACACTTCAACTGAGCATCCTTGGTTTCAATCAGCGCTTGCCAGCAAAGACAGCCCCTATCGCGATTACTATATCTGGAAAGACCCGGTTAACGGCGGCGCTCCGAACAACTGGCAGTCAAAATTTGGCGGCAGCGCCTGGCAATGGCATGAACCGACCGGTCAGTATTACCTTCATTTATTTGCCACCGAGCAAGCCGATCTTAACTGGGAAAACCCAGCGGTGCGGACCGCCGTCAAAGACGTGATGGCCTTTTGGGCCGAAAAAGGCGTGGATGGCTTTCGACTCGATGTGATCAATTTGATCTCCAAAGATCAATCGTTCCCCGACGATCACCAAGGCGATGGTCGCCGTTTTTATACCGACGGTCCCCGCGTTCACGAATACTTGCAAGAGATCAGCCGCGACATTTTCCAGCGTTACGGCAGCGTCACCGTGGGCGAGATGTCTTCGACCACCTTAGAGCACTGTCAGCAGTATTCCGCGCCAGATGGCAAAGAGCTCTCCATGGTGTTTAACTTCCACCACTTAAAAGTCGATTATCCGGGCGGTGAGAAGTGGCGACTGGCGCCATTTGATTTCTTAGCCCTAAAACAGCTGTTCCGCACTTGGCAGCACGGCCTGCATAATCAAGGTTGGGGCGCATTATTTTGGTGTAACCACGACCAGCCGCGTGTGGTCAGCCGCTTTGGTGATGACCGCCACCACCGGGTCGAATCAGCCAAAATGCTCGCCACTGCGATACATATGCAGCAAGGCACGCCTTACATGTATCAAGGGGAAGAAATTGGCATGACCAACCCTGGCTATCAACATATTGATGACTATCAAGACGTCGAAAGCCGCAACATGTACCATCTGCTTTGCGAACAAGGCATGCCTGAAGGGGAAGTGTTGGCCATTCTTGCTGCACGCTCACGCGACAATTCACGCACGCCCATGCAGTGGGACCGTTCAGCAAACGCCGGTTTTACTCAAGGCACACCCTGGCTAAAGCCTGCGCCTAACTATGTTGACGTCAATGTCGACACCGCACTGGCGGATAAAGACTCTGTGTTCTATCACTACAAGCAGCTGATTTCCCTGCGTAAAACCTTACCGGTGATCCGTGAAGGAGATTATCAGGACTTGCTGTCTGACCACCCACAATTGCTCGCGTATCGTCGCGACAACGGTGATAACCAACTGGTAGTAGTGTGTAACTTTTATGGCGAACCGGTCACAGCGACCTTGCCTATCGCCCCTGCCCCGAACGCAGACTTGGTGAGCCATAATTACCCAGAAGCCAAGCCGTTGATGCCAGAAATGCAACTGGCACCCTATGAAGCCTTGGTGTATTTGATTCATCCCGCCTGACCGACAAAAAATGGCACGCCTTAGCGTGCCATTTTTCTTACAACGGCCAGTGGCTTTGGTTACTGACGCAACGCTCGCTCGCCACGTGCAATGCCCACTACGCCACTGCGTGCAACTTCAATGATCTCGGTAATTTCACCCACCGCGCGAATAAAGGCATCCAGTTTGTCACTGTCACCGGTCAGCTGCACGGTATACAGCGAGTTCGTGACATCGACAATCTGACCACGGAAAATATCGGCGGTGCGTTTTACCTCCGCGCGGGCAAAGCCGCTGGCTTTTACTTTCACCAACGCCAGTTCACGCTCAATGTGATCGCTTTCGGTGACATTGCTCACTTTCAGCACATCAATCAGCTTATGCAGGTGCTTTTCGATTTGCTCGCGGTCCGCGTCGCTGACCACCGAGGTGGTGATATTCAAGCGCGACAAGGTCGCATCATCGGTGGGTGACACCGTCAGTGATTCAATGTTGTAGCCACGCTGAGAGAATAACCCCACAACCCGCGACAAGGCACCTGGTTCGTTTTCCATTAAAACCGATACAATACTGCGCATTAGGTTCTCTCCGTTTTGCTCAACCACATTTCATTCATCGCCCCACCGCGTACCTGCATTGGATATACATGCTCGGTTTCATCAACATGGATATCGACAAACACCAAACGATCTTTCATTGCCAGCGCCTTTTCTAGGCCGGCTTCCAGCTCGGACGGATGACTAATACGCATTCCCACGTGACCATAGGCCTCAGTGATCGCGGCAAAATCTGGTACCGAGTCCATATAAGAGTGCGAGTGACGGCCTTGATAAATCATGTCCTGCCACTGTTTGACCATTCCGAGGAAGCGGTTATTGAGGTTCACAATCACCACTGGAATGTCATATTGCAACGCGGTGGAGAGCTCCTGAATGTTCATCTGAATACTGCCATCACCCGTCACACACACCACCTGCGCGTCCGGTAGCGCAAACTTGACCCCCATGGCGGCGGGAAGCCCAAAGCCCATGGTGCCCAAGCCACCCGAGTTAATCCAACGACGTGGCTTATCAAACGGATAATAAAGTGCGGCAAACATTTGATGCTGGCCGACATCCGAGGTCACATAGGCATCACCATGAGTGAGGCGGTACAAGGTTTCAATCACCTGCTGCGGTTTAATCCGCTCAGGATCAGCAACATATTTCAAACACTGGCGCTCACGCCAAGTTTGAATATTGTGCCACCAGGTGCTGAGCGCATCGCTGTCGTTACTGCCTCCCTGCTCCACCAGCAGTTTGAGCATACTACTGAGTACAGCATCGGCAGAGCCGACAATAGGAATATCGGCCGAGACAGTTTTGGAAATGGTCGAGGGATCCACATCAATGTGCATGATGGTGGCATCGGGACAGTACTTTTCGAGGTTATTGGTGGTGCGATCGTCAAACCGGACACCAATACCAAAAATCAGATCGGCTTGGTGCATCGCCATGTTGGCTTCGTAGGTACCATGCATGCCCAACATACCCAACGAATGTTCATGGGTGCCAGGAAAGGCACCTAGCCCCATCAGGGTGCTGACCACCGGGATGTTCAAGCTTTCTGATAGCTGGCGGATTTGTTCGCCGCAATCGGCCATGATAGAGCCACCGCCGACATACAGCACCGGCTTTTTCGCCGCCAGTAGTGCTTTTAGTCCGCGCTTAATCTGCCCTTTATGGCCGGTTGTTGTCGGGTTGTAGGAGCGCATGCGCACACTATCAGGATACTGATACGGATGCTTTTTAGCCGGATTGACCATGTCTTTGGGGATGTCCACCACCACAGGGCCGGGACGTCCAGTCGAGGCAAGATAAAAGGCTTTTTTGACAATATTGGGAATATCTTCAGCGCGCTGGACTAAAAAGCTGTGTTTCACCACAGGACGAGAAATCCCCACCATATCGCACTCTTGAAAGGCATCATTGCCAATCAAACTACTCATCACCTGCCCAGAAAAAACCACCATGGGAATTGAGTCCATGTAGGCGGTGGCGATACCGGTAATCGCATTGGTTGCGCCTGGGCCTGAAGTCACCAGCACCACGCCTACTTCACCGGTTGCGCGTGCGTAACCATCCGCCATATGCACGGCCGCTTGTTCGTGACGCACTAACACATGGTCGATACCACTTTTTTCATGCAATGCATCGTAAATATCCAGCACCGACCCGCCTGGATAGCCAAAAATATGTTTTACGCCTTGATCGATCATGGAACGCACGATCATCTCGGCACCAGATAACATTTCCACTCTACGCCTCCCTGTTTGCATAGTTAGGACTTACTTTTAGCCTAATCCAGCTCCTTACACTTGGATGTACTGGTGGTGTGATCACACGGACATCAAAACCAAATACTGGCGGTAAGGTAGCGTTAGATTGTTCGTTGGCCCGCCTCGACAGAAACGACCTCCAATGTAACGTTTTATTTGCAAAACTGTCTATTAGCTAATCAGTGTTTACATTTTTAATCTAAATGTTGATTGAATGTTGCTGGATAACACTGACTGGGAGGTGAGAAATCGAAAAGATCCACTACAAGAAAACCAATTTGCCAGATTTGCTATTCTGACAAAAGGCGATAAAGAGGAGAAAAGGGATAAAAACAGTATGAAGAGGCTCACCAATGAGCCCCCTAGCTAGAAACCGTCAACGCTGGTACATGGCGTCGATATGATGCTGGTAACGCGACAGGATCACTTTACGACGCAACTTCATGGTTGGCGTAAGTTCACCACTGTGCATACAAAAGCCCTGTGGCAACAAGGTAAAGCGTTTGACTTGCTCAAATTTGGCCAATTCATGTTGCAAGCTCTGTAAACGCTTTTCAAACAAGGCCACCACATCAGAATGTTTTAACAGCTCTTTGCGATTTTGATACTCGATGTTAGCCGTTCGCGCCCACTCTTCTAAGGCATCAAAGCAAGGCACAATCAAGGCAGAGACAAAATGACGCGCCTCGGCCACCACCGCTATCTGATCGATAAAATGATCACGCACCAAAGCGCCTTCTACCCGTTGTGGTGCTATATACTTACCGCCTGACGTTTTCATCAGCTCTTTAATTCGGTCCGTGATAAATACATTGCCGTGAGCATCGAGATACCCCGCATCGCCGGTTTTCAAAAAACCATCCGCGGTAAAGGTGGCCGCCGTCGCATCGGGCTGATTAAAGTAACCCCGCATCACCATTGGCCCGCGAACTTGAATTTCATTATCCTCACCGATGCGCAATTGGGCGCCGGGCATCGGAGAACCAATCGACTGGGGATCAAAGCAGGTATCATCCCAACAAGACACGGTGGCCGTGGTTTCGGTCATGCCATAACCGAGCTTCACGTTAATACCGATTGCATGGAAAAACGCGCCAATGTCAGGATCAAGACGCGCCCCACCGCATGGCATCAAGCGCATCTTACCACCCAGTAGCGCACGCAGCTTACTGAGCACCAGCTTGTCGGCCAACGCCAATTGCCATTGCTGACGCCGCGACAGTGATTGGCCAGCACGTAACTGAGCAGCATGACGCTCGCCTTGGCGCAGGGCCCAACGGAATAAATGCGGTTTAACGCCGGTGGCTCGACTGAGTTTGTCGTGAATAGCTCCATGGATTTTTTCGTAAAAGCGCGGTACGGCGGACATCACTGTTGGCTGAACCGACGCCAATGCCGATCGCACCTTTTGCGGGTCTGAGAGATAGGCATTGACCGCCCCACGATGTAAGACGTAATAGCTCCAGGCGCGCTCAAAGACATGTGTTAAGGGCAGAAACGCCAAAGAGACGTCATGCGGTTCAATGGCGAGCACCTGATCATGTACATCAAGCTGCGCCGCGACGTTGGCATAATCGAGCATGACCCCTTTGGGCTCCCCAGTAGTGCCTGAGGTATAAATCAAGGTGATCAGATCGTCCATGCAGCGTGCGTCAATGCGCGTCTCTAATTCGGCTTGATAGCCACGTTCGTCTTGCAATAACCAACTCGCCCAATCCCACACTTTAGGGTGTGCTGGCACCGGCGTCTCTTGGCTTAACGCCACCACACCTTTGATGTTTGGGCATTGCTCCAACGCCGCTACCGCCATTTCCAATTGATCGTCACCCGCGAAAATCCATTGCACATCGGCATCGTTAATAATGTATGCCGCTTGCTGGGCCGTGCTGGTCGCGTAAATCGGCACCGGCACAGCGCGAATTTGCAGTGCGGCATAATCTAACATTGCCCACTTTTCACTGTTTGGCGCGAAGATAGCGACGGTTTGCTGAACCTGACAGCCGGCTTTGAGTAAACAGCGAGACAGTTGATCAACACGCTCGCCGAGTTGACGCCAGCTAATACTTGTCCACTGGTTGTGTTGCTGGAAGCGAATCGCTTCTCGCTGATGCTGAGTGCGAATTTGCTCACGAAGGCGGGTAACAATATGGTATTGGGTGTTCACTATGCTTCTCTTGGGCTCACCTTTAGGCGAACACTTGTACGCTCAAATAATAAAGCGAGTCTACTGACCGCTCGGGTAAAAACAAGCAAAATCGAGCGAATACTCTAGTGAAAATGTAAAAACGTGATTCAGCGGCGTTGAGGCGTTAATCAGTCACCTTGTGCATAACGGATCCTATTAACGGTTCAACCGCTGTAACCTCAACCGGTTCGGCTCAACGCGTGTTGATAAGCGGTTGAAGTCTAAGATCGACTCTTCGACTGTTTCCGGATAATCAACCTGAGCCCACAAATGGTGAAATAGGCTGCGCGTCTGGTCCAACTCACCTTTGACTAGCCATTCCGCCAGAGCTTTAGCAACATCTGGGTATGCAATCGCGCCCACTGCAGGTGTCTGTAGCCATTCTCGGACAGCACTCGCATCCAAGCTATTCATAGTGTGCGCCAAGCCAAGCTGGGCGAGTGTCGCGACATTACTTAACTGCTCAAACTGACCAGACAGTGGTTTTAATAACAGTTTTTTACCCAACGTCAGCGCTTCAGACGGAAGTTCAAAGCCCCCATTCGCTATTACCCCCTGGCACTGATGCAGCGCCGAGTGAAAGCTTTCTTTGCCCAGCGGCATAAGCGTAAGGTTTTCTCGCTGCTCGGGCGCGCTTACCTCGGGGTGAAAGCAGACAAAAGGCTGGCTAAAGCGCAACAACAACTCACTGACCGCAGATAAAGATTCAAAGGGTAAATAGACCAGTACCGCCTTTTCCGCAACGGGCGACACCGTTGTTGCATTCGGCAGGCTGGTATCAATAATCGGAGGTAAAATCGCTTGGTTAAAGTGATACCAATGCAGGCCAATGGCATAGTCTGTTGGCGCAAAGTGGCGCATAATCAGACGATTAATCCAAGTTTCACCGTGTTTGGGCACCGCATGTGAAAACGCGGCTTGATGACTGATGGCCACCGAGGGTATTCCTTGTTGGCGCGCCGCCCACGCACTGATGGGTTCAAAATCAGAAATGACCTTATCATAGTCTGATACATCAAGCTGGCGTATATCCCGTCGCAGCTGTGCCAAGTGATTGTGTCTCGCCGTGGCTAACATATCAATTTTGCCATCGCGGCTCACAAAGCTCATCCCGGTGAAGGTCCGATAGTCACCGAATGGCGTCATATCAAAATAGTGCTCTGCCGGCCGACCAGAAAAAATAAAATCAACCTCGACATCGTACTCTGCCAAAGCACGCGCCATCGCTCGGGCTCGCGATATATGGCCGTTACCGGTTCCTTGAACACCGTATAAAAGCTTCATGAAAGACCTGCCATTCCGTAAAGATCCGCGGTGATGCTGTGCGCCAAGTTGGCACACATTATCCCTAACCCTGCGCCCACAATAATGTCGGTCACAAAATGCACCCCCAGTAACACCCGAGAAATGCCAATCAAGCTCGCCCAAATAAATACAAGCAGCATGAGTGATGGGAAAAAGATGCTCAGCAAAGAGGCCATTAAAAAGGCACCTGCGGTGTGGCCTGATGGCATACTGTATAGGTCAGACGGCGTGATAAAGGCGGGTAGCTGCGAAGGACGTGTGCGCCGGAAACTGCGTTTTAATACCCAGTAAATTGGCAGCTCAATGGCAAATGCAGTGAGCCCCGTGAGTAAAAACCAGAGCCCCACGGCTTCTTGCAGCCACCAAGCAGCTAACCCCATCACGATATAAAGAGGTCCATCGCCCGAGCGGGAAACGGCACGGGCCACTTTGGCGGTGTCAGCGCTAAAGCGATGCGATAGGCAAAGTGTCGATACCGAGTGGTCAAAGCGTTGAATCGCAGCAAAGCGTCTCATGGTATCTCCCAATACAGCGAGCTGATGATTAAACATTAGCCAGCCGGTGTGACAGGTCGGTGACGTTATTGGGACATCTCAATGAATTTACTCTGCCCCGTTGCCGCTAAAGATCAGCTGTATTGGCGTAATTAAAATAATGCAGGGTGGACAAAGCCGCCCCAGACCACAGCACAAAAGTCTAACTTTTAGTGTAAAAAGCAGTTTAATTAACCGGTTTTTCGCCTTTGTATTGCGCATAAAACGGGTTTTGTTTTTTTCAGATTGACGCTTTCCCCATCGCTCTGTTATTTCTGGTAACAGAGTATTTACTGACGGACATCAGCATGACACTGTTTCACCTACGCCTCATTCTCCTCCTTATCGTAACCCAGTCGCGCGGGTAGGTTTTGGGCAGAAAACAGTGAATGCCAAATCTCAAAAACCCGCGCCAGACGCGGGTTTTTTTGTATCTAATGTCGCCAAAATAAAACATATCGCCAATTAAAGAGCCATGACGGCGGCCAGCAAACACAACAGGGAGTTACTCATGAGCGAGAACAGCCAAGTCATTCTGTTTGACACCACATTACGTGACGGCGAGCAGGCGTTGTCGGCAAGCTTAACGGTCAAAGAGAAACTACAAATCGCGCAAGCTTTGGATCGTTTGAAAATAGACATCATTGAAGCTGGCTTTCCTGTGTCCTCTCCGGGCGACTTTGAGTCCGTACGTACCATTGCTCAGCATATGCAGCATGCCCGTGTCTGTGCTTTGTCTCGCGCTGTCCCTAAAGACATTGATGTGGCAGCGGAATCGCTCAAAGCCGCCGATGCTTTTCGTATCCACACCTTTTTGTCCACCTCTACCATTCATGTCAAAGACAAGCTTCGCCGCAGCTACGATGACGTAGTAGAAATGGGCGTGCGTGCGGTCAAACATGCGCGCCAGTATACGGATGATGTGGAGTTTTCCTGCGAAGATGCCGGACGCACCCCGATTGATAATTTATGCCGCATGGTCGAAGCGGCAATTGATGCTGGCGCCACCACGGTCAATATCCCAGATACAGTCGGCTATACGGTCCCCAGTGAGTTTGGCGATATCATTGCCAACCTGTTCAACCGCGTACCCAATATCGACAAAGCGGTGATTTCTGTTCATTGCCATGATGACTTGGGGATGTCGGTCGCCAACTCTATTGCCGCTGTACAGGCCGGCGCCCGCCAAGTCGAAGGCACGATTAATGGCATCGGCGAGCGCGCCGGTAACTGTGCGCTGGAAGAAATTGCAATGATCTTAAAAACCCGCGCTGACTTGTTAGGCGTGGAGACAGGCTTAAACCATACTGAAATCGCCCGCACCAGTAAGCTGGTTAGCCAACTTTGCAACATGCCAATCCAGCCCAACAAAGCCGTGGTCGGTACCAATGCCTTTAGCCACTCTTCTGGCATTCACCAAGATGGCATGCTGAAAAACAAAAATACCTACGAAATCATGACGCCAGAGTCGATTGGATTGGGTAAAAAATCATTGAATCTCACCAGTCGCTCCGGCCGCGCGGCGGTGAAAAGCCATATGGATAACCTTGGCTACAACGAGCAAGACTATGATTTGGAGACCTTGTATCAATCATTCTTGCAGTTAGCAGATCGTAAAGGTCAGGTGTTCGATTACGACTTAGAAGCTTTAATGTTCTTCAACAACCTCAAAGAAGAGGACGATTTTTATAAGCTCAATTATTTAGGCGTGCAATCGGGCAGCTTAATGGCGACCACCAGCATCAAGTTGCAATGTGGCGATGAAGAAAAACGCGAAGCAGCGATTGGAAACGGTCCCGTCGACGCCTTGTACCAGTGCATATATCGGATCACCGGCTATGACATTGAGCTGGATAAATTCGATCTGACCGCCAAAGGAGAAGGGGAAGATGGCCTCGGCCAAGCCGATATCATTGCCAACTACAAAGGCCGTAAATATCACGGCACCGGGGTATCAACCGATATTATCGAGGCCTCCGGCGAAGCTTTATTAAACGTGATCAATGCTATTTATCGCGCCAACAAAATTGCGCAGATTAAGGAACAATCCCATTTAAAACAGGAGACAGTATAACCATGGCTAGCGCACACCAGATTGCAATTTTACCCGGCGACGGCATCGGTCCCGAAGTGATGGCGCAAGCCGAAAAAGTGCTTGATGCGGTTAGCGAACGCTTCGCTGTCACCTTTGAGCGTCAGCATTATCCGGTTGGCGGTGCTGCAATCGACGCCCATGGCTCGCCGCTGCCCGCACACACCTTGGCTGGCTGTGAAAAAGCCGATGCGATTTTATTCGGCTCAGTCGGCGGCCCTAAATGGGAGCATTTATCCGCGACCGAACAACCGGAGCGCGGTGCTTTACTGCCGCTACGCAAGCACTTTGGTCTGTTTTGTAATTTGCGTCCGGCACAAATCCATACTGGTCTCGAAAGCTTTTGTCCGCTGCGCGCCGATATTGCCGACCAAGGTTTTAATATCGTGGTGGTACGAGAGCTGACCGGCGGGATTTATTTTGGTGAGCCCAAAGGGCGCGAAGGCGAAGGCCGCGAGGAAAAGGCGTTTGATACGGAAGTCTATCATCGCTATGAAATTGAGCGCATCGCACACATCGCCTTTCAATCCGCCCAGCTTCGCCACAAACAAGTGTGCTCAATCGACAAAGCCAATGTACTGCAAAGCTCAATGCTGTGGCGCGAGGTGGTAGAAGCGGTGGCAAAAGATTATCCGGATGTCAGCTTAAGCCATATGTATATCGACAACGCGACCATGCAGCTGATTAAAGACCCGTCGCAATTTGATGTGATGCTGTGTTCAAATATTTTCGGCGACATCATCTCTGATGAGTGCGCGATGATCACAGGCTCTATGGGCATGCTGCCCTCAGCCAGTTTGAACGCGAGTAAATTTGGCTTGTATGAGCCAGCCGGTGGCTCCGCGCCCGATATCGCCGGGCAAAACATTGCTAATCCAGTGGCGCAAATTTTATCAGCGGCACTTATGCTGCGTTACTCGTTGGGCGAAGAAAACGCGGCCTGTGCGATTGAACACGCAGTGAGCCAAGCGCTGGCAGCCGGTGAACTGACAGCCGATCTGGCCGGTAACCATCCAGCACTGAGCACCGAGCAGATGGGCGATCGTATCGCCGCCTATATCCGCCAAGGCGCATAATCATTACCCGTAAGGATACGAGCTATGTCGAATGCAAACACCCAGCAAGGCGCCAAGACCTTGTACGAAAAAATTCACCAGTCTCACGTGGTCACTGAGCAACCAGGCGAAGCGCCGCTACTGTATATTGACCGTCACTTGGTGCATGAGGTGACCTCGCCACAAGCGTTTGACGGCCTGAGAGAGAAAGGCCGTCCGGTGCGCCAAGTGAGCAAAACCTTCGCCACCATGGATCACAATGTATCCACCGAAACCAAAGACATTAACGCGTCAGGGGAAATGGCGCGCATCCAAATGGAAACCTTGGCTAAAAACTGCGAAGAATTTGGCGTCACCCTGTACGACTTGAATCACCCCTACCAAGGCATTGTCCATGTGATGGGGCCCGAGTTAGGGATTACTTTGCCTGGCAATACCATCGTCTGTGGTGATTCTCATACGGCAACTCACGGTGCTTTTGGTGCACTGGCCTTTGGTATTGGTACCTCCGAAGTCGAACACGTACTGGCCACCCAAACGCTCAAGCAATCCCGCGCCCGCACGATGAAAATTGAAGTCACGGGCAAAACCGCCCCCGGGATCACCGCCAAAGACATTGTCCTAGCGATTATCGGCCAAGTCGGTCATGCCGGCGGCACCGGACACGTGGTGGAATTTTGCGGTGACGCCATTACCGACTTGTCCATGGAAGGGCGAATGACGGTCTGCAACATGGCGATCGAATTGGGCGCAAAAGCGGGCCTGATCGCCCCCGATGAGACCACATTTGCCTATTTAAAAGACAAGAAATTTGCTCCTAAAGGTGAACAATGGCAGCAAGCGGTCGATTTTTGGCAAACCTTGCACTCGGATGCCGATGCGCAATTTGATCGTGTCGTGACACTCGATGGCAGTCAAATTCATCATCAGGTCACCTGGGGGACCAACCCCGGCCAAGTGGTTAGTGTGCACGATAGCGTGCCGGCTCCTGAGCACATGGCAGATCCGATCGCGCGCCACTCGGCGGAACGCGCGCTGAAATACATGGGGCTAACCGCAGGCCAAGCCATAACAGATATCCAAATTGATAAAGTGTTTATTGGCTCATGCACCAACTCTCGAATTGAGGACATGCGCGCAGCCGCGGCGGTCGCCAAAGGTCGGCACGTCGCAGATAGCGTCCATGCCATGGTGGTGCCAGGCTCAGAGCAAGTGCGTGCCCAAGCAGAGCAAGAAGGGCTGGATGTGATTTTCCGCGAGGCGGGCTTTGAGTGGCGCTTACCCGGCTGCTCAATGTGCTTGGCGATGAACAACGATCGCTTAGGCCCCAAAGAGCGCTGTGCATCGACCAGCAACCGTAACTTTGAAGGCCGCCAAGGCCGTGAAGGCCGTACCCACTTGGTCAGCCCAGCCATGGCCGCTGCCGCCGCCATTGCCGGTCACTTTGTTGACGTTAACCAATTATAAGGAGGCCTTATGTCAGGCATACACACTCATACCGGCATTGTTGCCCCATTGGATGCGGCAAACGTCGACACCGATGCGATCATCCCCAAACAGTTTTTGCAAAAAGTCACCCGCACCGGATTCGGCCAGCACCTGTTTCACGATTGGCGCTTTTTAGACGATGCGGGCAAACAGCCGAACCCCGAGTTTGTGCTCAATCAAGCGCGCTACCAAGGGGCGAGCGTGTTACTCACCCGCGAAAACTTTGGCTGTGGCTCGTCACGCGAACATGCTCCTTGGGCGCTGGATGATTACGGTTTTAAAGTGATTATCGCCCCCAGTTTTGCCGATATTTTCTATGGCAACTGCATTAATAACCAAATGGTGCCGGTGACCCTTGAAGAAGGCCAAATCGATGCTTTATTTACGTATGTGGCCGAAAATGAAGGCGCGGCGGTAACGCTAGATTTGCCCGCCCAAACCATCCGTGCCGGTGAACACTGCTTTAGCTTCCGGATGGATGATTTTCGCCATCATTGCTTACTCGAAGGTTTGGATAGTATCGGGCTGACGTTACAGCACGAAGCGGAAATTTCGCGCTTTGAGCAGCAAATACCTGATTTTTTGGTGTAATACCATCCACTCATCTCTCGCCAATAAGTGCTGATTATTCCGCATTTATTGGCGTTCCTTCCCATTTTTCTATCCTCAATGAAACCAACCGCTGACTCGCTTGGTCTAGTCTCAAAGAAGGTTTGATCGCATTAAGGACTGACAATGCAAAAACATTTGATACTTCTGTTCGGGCTAGTGTTTCCGCTCATCAGTCAAGCCGCGCCCAAAGCGGACTACTGGGCAATGTGGGATGCACATAATCCTGACAGCCAAGCCACCTTCACGCATCACAGTTGGCAAGTATTACTCGATAAGTATTTACAGCCTCAGGGGCAGCACACCTTATTTAACTACGCAGCCGTCACCGAGGCCGATAAAGCGACCCTCGATCATTACATTCGCATGCTTACCGAGCGCGATCCGCGCACCCTGAGCAAAGACGAACAATACGCGTATTGGGTTAACCTCTACAATGCGGTCACGGTGACGCTGATTTTGGACAACTATCCAGTCAGTTCGATCACCAAACTCGGTGGGCTGTTTAGCTTTGGTCCGTGGGATGATGACGTAGTGACGGTGGCTGGCGAATCCCTCACGCTCAATGATATCGAACACCGTATTTTGCGTCCGCTATGGCAAGATCCGCGTACCCACTATGCGGTCAATTGTGCCAGCCTTGGCTGCCCTAACCTGCAACCGCAAGCCTTTCAAGCCGACACCTTGGACGCGCAATTAGAACAAGCCGCCTACTCCTTTATTAATAGTGATAAAGGCGTGAGTCAACAGGGGAATCAGTGGCAGCTTTCTTCTATCTATGAGTGGTTTGAGACTGACTTTGGCGGCAGTGAACAAGGGGTGATCACCCATATCAATCAATATAGAGACATCAAGCTTCCCAAGGATGCACGCTTGGATTATGACTACGACTGGACGCTTAACCAACTCGCGGATTAAAAGGCTTGGTGAACACTAAGCCAATCAGTACAATAGCACCGTACTCATTGGGGAGCCTCACGGCTGAGATTGCGCGCGGCGCTAAACCCATCGAACCTGATCCAGCTAACACTGGCGTAGGGATTGAGACTTGATGTTGCCATCAACTTGCCTCAACACCCACGCCCAACTTAGGAGCGTGCTGTGAAAGTTATTACCTCTGTTCTCACTCTGGTTTCTTTATCGCTGTTATCACTCAGCGCCCGAGCCGCCGACCCTCTGACGGTCTATACCTATGATTCTTTTATCGCCGATTGGGGCGCAGGGCCAAAAATCAAAGCCGAATTTGAAAAACGCTGTGACTGCCAATTAGAGTTTGTGTCTCTTAGTGACGGTGCTGCTCTGCTTAATCGCTTACGTATCGAAGGCAATACTACCAAGGCTGATATTGTACTCGGTATGGATACTAACTTGATGAAAGAAGCTGAGCGTAGCGGCATTGTCGCCGAGCACGCGGTGAATACGGAGCGCCTGCAGGTACCCGGCGGTTGGGATAATCCCTACTTTATCCCCTACGATTACGGCTACTTTGCCTTTGTGTATGACACCACGCGTTTGCTCGACCCACCCAAAAGCTTGAAGGCTTTGATTGAGGAGCGTGACGATATCAGTGTGATTTACCAAGATCCACGTGTGTCAACAGTTGGCCAAGGCTTGATGCTGTGGATCCAAAAAGTATACGGCGATCAAAGCCAGCAGGCATGGCGCGACCTTGCCGACAACACTATTACCGTGACCAAAGGCTGGACCGAAGCGTACAACATGTTCCTCAACAAAGAGGCAGATATGGTGCTTTCATACACCTCTTCGCCCGCCTATCACCTGGTCGCTGACGATGATGACCGCTTTGCCGCCGCCATGTTTGAAGAAGGCCATTATATGCAAATTGAAGTGGCGGCGAAGTCTGCTTATACCGACCAACCAGAACGCGCCGATGCGTTTCTACAATTTATGCTCAGTGACACAGCACAGTCTGTGATCCCAACCACGCAGTGGATGTACCCGGTCACCGATGTTAGCTTGCCTGACGCCTTCTATACGCTGAACAAACCAGAAGAGAGCCTGTTGTACCAGCCCGATGAAGTGATGGGTAACCGTCAGCAATGGGTGCGCGATTGGCAAACCGCTTTGGTTGAATAACGTCGATGCTCAACCCTTCTCGAACCTGGCCGGGCAGTCTCGCGGCCAGCTTGGTCGTGTTATTAATTGGCAGCGCACTCTGGGCGCTGTTCTTACACAGTCAAGACTTGAAGCTGTCCGCCCTGTGGCAAGATGCCTATCTGCGCCATGTCACGCTGTTTAGCTTTAAGCAGGCTACCTTATCTGTGGTGCTCAGCGTTGGGCTCGCCATTCCTGTGGCCCATGCGCTGGCTCGGCGACAATTTCCAGGGAAAGCTTGGCTACTCAAACTGTTTGCCATGACCCTGGTGCTGCCGGTATTGGTGGGCGTGTTTGGATTGGTTGCCATCTACGGCCGCAGCGGTTGGATTGCACAAGCCTTCGCGCAATTTGATGCGGCGATGCCATTTTCTCTCTATGGCTTAAGCGGCATTTTGCTTGCGCATGTTTTCTTTAACCTGCCTTTTTCGGCCCAATTGATGGTGCAGGCCTTGGAAGGGATCCCGGCGGATCAAAGGCGCCTGGCAACCCAGCTTGGTCTAAGAGGCTGGCAACGTTTTCGCCACCTTGAATGGCCTTATCTGCGGCAAAGTCTACCCCATGTCGTCGGACTGGTATTCATGCTGTGTTTCACCAGCTTCGCCACCGTGATGGCATTAGGCGGTGGCCCCAAAGCGACCACCATTGAATTGGCTATCTATCAAGCCATTCATTTTGATTTTGACTTACAAACCGGTGCCGCTCTGGCGCTGTGGCAAATGCTCTTGTGCGGCACCTTTGCTTTTATTGTGCAAACACTGACTCGGCCGATTGCCAACACCCCCAGCGAAGTGCAACCGCTTCCATCGGCACTCGATAGTCGCACGGCGAAGTGTTGGGACAGTCTCTGGATTGCGCTGACTTTATTGTTGGTTCTACCACCTCTCGGGGTTGTGATCGCGCGTGGCCTTAACCCTAGCGCGTTAATTGTGCTGAACGACACAGCATTATGGCAAGCCACCATGCATTCACTGCTTATCGCTACCGGCGCAACCGTCTTGGCCTTCGTGTTGGCCACCTCTGTCATCTTAGCCAGTCGTCATTGGCGCTTGAACGGGCGTAAGAAACAAGCGAATGGCATTGAAACGTTAGGGGCGATGATTTTAGTGGTACCCAGTATTGTCCTCAGTACCGGGATTTTTTTACTGTTTCGCCAGTTTAGCGATGTATTCAGCTTGGCGCTGTGGTTGGTGATGGCCGTGAACGCCCTGATGGCGTTGCCCTATTTAATAAAAGTACTGAGCGCGCCCGCCTATCAACTTGCCCAGTCCTATCACAATCTTTGCGCTACCTTGGGGCTAAAAGGTGTCAACCGTCTACATCTTATCGAATGGCAGTGTTTACGCGCCCCGATCGCGCGCGGCGTGGCGGTGAGTTTTGTGTTATCGATGGGCGATCTTAGTGCGATCGCACTTTTTGGTAGCCAAAATTTTCAAACCCTGCCGCTCTATTTGTTTCGCTTGATGGGGAGCTACCAAATGGACGCAGGCGCTGCCGCTGCCATGCTATTACTGCTTACCAGTTTGGGTTGCTATGCCCTAATCACTCGTCTGATCCAATGGAGACACGCATGCTGACGCTTTCCAATGTCCACTATCGTTACCAGCAAGATTGGATGATCTTTGATGCCCAAATAGCCCCTGGAGAGATTGTGGCCGTGCTCGGGCCCAGCGGTGCAGGAAAAAGCACCTTATTATCACTGATTGCTGGGCTGATCGCGCCAGATAGTGGCGAGATCACCATTGATGGCAAGCCCGTCACCACGACACCCGCTCACCAGCGGCCACTGTCTATTTTGTTTCAAGAACACAACGTATTTACCCATTTGTCAGTATTCGACAACATGGCGATTGGCTTGTCTCCCTCGCTTAAACTCACGGCCACACAGCAAGAGGCCGTGCGCCATGCTGCACACGCGGTAGGGTTGACCGATTATTTATCTCGTCTACCCAGCCAACTATCGGGCGGCCAACGCCAACGCATCGCCTTGGGGAGAAGCATCGCACGCAACCAGCCTTTATTACTGCTCGATGAACCCTTTTCGGCACTTGATCCGGCGCTAAAACAAGACATGTTAGCCTTGGTCAAACGTACCGCTCAAGAACAAGGCACGACGGTGGTAATGGTCACTCACCATCCAGACGATGCACAAGCGATCGCCAATCAATTTATCTATCTCGATAATGGCCGAATCCAGCTTCACGATCCGGTTGATACGCTCAAGACACCGCCAGCCATCATGCGTGATTATATCGGTGTCACGGCGTAACCCCATCAGTGGCGGCATAGAGGCCGCCACCTTGATGGTTAAAGGTTCTCTTCGGCAAACTCAGCCAGCCGGCTTCGCACCACACCATTGAGGTACACGCACGCACTGCCTTCAAAGTTTTTAAACCGCTCAACAATGTAAGTCAGTCCGGATGTTATAGGTGTCAAATAGGAAGAGTCGATTTGCGCTAAGTTCCCCGAGCACACTAACTTAGTCCCCTCCCCACAACGGGTGATAATGGTTTTAAGCTGAGAGGCGGTCAGGTTTTGACACTCATCCAAAATCACAAACGCGTTTTGAATCGAGCGCCCGCGCATAAAGTTAATCGATTTAAACTGCAGATTCGCTTTTTCCATAATGTAGCGCATCGAACCGTCGGTGCATTCATCATTCATGTGTAACGCTTCGAGGGTATCGGTCACTGCGCCGAGCCATGGCAGCATTTTCTCTTCTTCTGTCCCGGGGAGAAAACCAATCGACTCGCCAATATCTGGCGTATTACGGGTAACGATAATCTTATCGTACATGCCCTTTTCTACCACTAACTCTAATGCCGCAGCCATGGCTAAAATCGTTTTCCCACAGCCTGCAGGCCCTGTCAGAATGGTTAAATCAATTGTGGGATCAAGCAACGCATCCATTGCCATGCCTTGATAGATATTTTTCGGTTTAACATCCCAAGCAGCACGGTGCATTAATCGCTCTCGACTGAGATCTTTGATGATCGCTTTATCACCATCAATGGCTTGCACTCGTGCGGCGAAGTCGTCACTTTCATCCAATAAGTACTGGTTCACAAAAGGCGTTTCTAATAGCTCAGCCGGTAATGTGTGGCGTGTTTCGGAGCCATAGGCCTGGCTGTCGCATTGCCCCACTTTATCCCAAAAACTGCCCGCACATTGATGGAAGCCTTTGGTGAGCAACCGAACATCATCAATCAGTTGGTCGGTACGGTAATCCTCGACATACATCACCCCCGCCCCTTTGGCGCGCAGGCGCATATTGATATCTTTGGTCACCAGCACAACTTTGCGCGGTGAGCGTTTGGTTTGAAGGTATAACACCGCATTTAAAATGCGATTATCGCCCGCTTTATCAGCAAAGGCATGGACCGTTTCTTTAATCTCAAAATCAGCCAGAATAGAGACGGTACCCGTCGCATCGCCTTTACCGACCACAATGCCCTCGCCAATTTCATCGGGTGTGGCTTCTTTAAAGATATCTTCCAAGGCACGAATCGCCACTCTGGCATCCCGAGAGACATCACGCTTGCTATCTTTAATACGGTCAAGCTCTTCGAGGACGGTCATAGGAATCACGACATCGTGTTCTTGGAAGGAATAGATGGCGAAAGGTTCGTGGAGGAGAATGTTAGTGTCTAATACAAACAGCTTCCGGTCGGCGTCGCCCATAGGCACCTCCTGTGTCGGCAATTCACTGTCGATGACAGCGCTTAAAGTAAGCATAGACCTGGCCGTTGCGCATCGCCCAACTTGTTTGATTGTGCCAGTTCACGTTTTCATCTTTGCCGCGCGTTGATGACGTTTGTATGTCAAGACGATCTTTGCCGCGATTGATGGAGTTTCATCGTGACCCTCCTCACAAGTTCGAGTACTATTGGCGACCAATTTTTTCAGTGCCACACTGAATAACACACTATTTAATCGGGTTGCGTTTGCGCGGCACCGAGTCTTTCGACAATCGAGTTAATTCAGAGGTTTTCCCTTATGTCATTTGCGCTTGGACAACGTTGGATCAGTGATACGGAGCATGATCTTGGACTGGGCACTGTGGTGTCCGTTGATGGCCGTACCGTGACCCTAATGTTTCCTGCTAGTGATGAAACACGGCTGTACGCCAGCCATGATGCGCCCGTGACTCGGGTGATGTTCAACCCCGGCGATGAGGTAGAAAGTCACGAGGGCTGGACCATGACCGTCTCGCGCGTTGAAGAAAACGACGGGGTGTTGACCTATTACGGCTATCGCGAAGACACCGAGGAAGACGAAGTCTCGCTGCGCGAAATCTTACTCAGCCATCAGATCCGCTTTAACAAGCCGCAAGACAAACTCTTTGCCGGTCAACTTGACCGCATGGATCGTTTTGCGTTGCGTTATCGGGCGTTAACCAATCAGCATCAGCAGTTGCGTAGCCCTCTACGGGGGTTGACGGGGATGCGTGCTGGGTTAATTCCTCACCAGCTTTACATTGCCCATGAGGTGGGTCGTCGTCACGCACCGCGGGTTTTGCTCGCGGATGAAGTCGGCTTAGGGAAAACCATTGAGGCGGGCATGATCATTCACCAGCAAGTGCTTGCAGGCCAAGCCGAGCGGGTACTGATCGTGGTTCCAGAAACCTTGCAGCATCAGTGGTTGGTCGAGATGATGCGCCGCTTTAACCTGCACTTCTCTATTTTTGACGAAGAGCGCTGTGTCGAGGCCTTTGCTGACTCACCCAACCCATTTGATACCCAGCAACTGGTGTTATGTTCACTGGAGTTTTTACGCAAAAACCGGCGTCGCGTCGAGCAAATCTGTGACACCCATTGGGACTTATTGGTAGTGGACGAAGCACACCATTTAACCTGGACACCAACGGCACCGAGCCGTGAATATCAGATTATCGAAAGCATTGCTGAGCATACCCCTGGGGTGTTGTTACTCACCGCGACCCCTGAGCAGTTAGGTCAGCAAAGTCATTTTGCGCGTTTACGCCTGCTCGACCCTGATCGTTTTTATGATTATGACGCCTTTGTTGAAGAAGCCGAACAATATGCCCCTGTCGCCGAGGCGGTTGAAGCGCTACTTGCCGATGCCCCGTTAAGTGATAATGCCCAACGTAGCATTCGGGCGCTATTGCAAAGTGACGAGCTTGATGAACGCTTCAGCGCCATTGATAGCGATGATGATGCAACCAAGCACACCGCTCGCCAACAGCTGATTGATGATTTAATGGATCGCCACGGTACCGGGCGCGTTTTGTTCCGTAACACGCGGGCTGCCATCAGTGGCTTCCCGAGCCGACATCTGCACATGCACCCTATGGCGTTACCGAGCCAGTATCAAACTGCCATGCGGGTGGCGGGCATGATGGGAGGCACAAGCTCGAGCGAACAAAAAGCGGTACAAAATCTTTATCCTGAAGATATTTATCAGCAGTTTGAGGGCGATAGTGCCAGCTGGTGGGGCTTTGACCCACGTATCGATTGGTTGCTGGATTATTTAAAAACCCACCGTCGCGACAAAGTACTGATCATTTGCTCACGCGCGCAAACCGCACTGACGCTTGAGCAGGCCTTGCGCGAGCGTGAGGGGATCCGTGGCACCGTGTTCCATGAAGGCATGTCGATTGTTGAGCGTGATAAAGCGGCAGCGTACTTTGCCCAAGAGGAAGGCGGGGCTCAAGTCTTGATTTGCTCTGAAATTGGCTCAGAAGGCCGGAACTTCCAGTTTGCCCATCAGCTGGTGATGTTCGACTTACCGATGAACCCCGACTTGCTCGAGCAGCGCATTGGTCGCCTTGATCGTATTGGTCAGCGTCAAGATATTGCCATTCACGTTCCTTACCTTGAAGGCACAGCGCAAACCATTTTAGCGCGTTGGTATCACGAAGGGCTTGACGCCTTTGAGGATACCTGCCCAACCGGCCGTGCGGTGTTTGAGCAGTATGGCGAGACATTGTTAACCCTGTTAGCCAATAACCAACATGATGATGCGCTAAATACGCTCATTCACGATAGCGCCGCCATGAATCAACGCCTTAAAGCAGAGATGGAGCAAGGCCGCGATAAACTGCTCGAGATGCACTCACACGGCGGGGAGGCTGCCAAGAAGCTGGCGCAAACCATCGCCGATCAAGATGGCGATACGGGCCTTGTCACCTTCACGCTCGGTCTGTTTGATACCATCGGCGTTAATCAAGATGACAAAGGTGAAAACGCCATCGTGGTCAAGCCGTCGGAGCAGATGATGGTGCCCAGTTACCCTGGCCTACCAACGGATGGGTGCACACTGACCTTCGACCGCGATACGGCACTCAGTCGCGAAGATGTGCAGTTTGTCTCTTGGGAGCACCCGATCGTGCGTGGCGGTATCGACTTATTGCTGAGCGAAAACATCGGCACCACCGCGGTCTCTTTGCTCAAAAACAAAGCGCTGCCTGTGGGAACCCTGTTTGTTGAACTGATTTACACCATTGATGCACAAGCCCCTAAATCGTCGGGTATTCATCGCTTTTTACCGCAAACGCCGGTGCGGTTGCTTTTGGATGCGAACGGCAATGATCTCTCAGCCAACGTTGAGTTTGAATCGTTTCATCGCCAGCTCAGCCCGGTGAATCGTCATTTAGGCAGTAAAATGGTCAACTCGGTTCAGGCCCAAGTCCACCAGCTGATTGAGAAAAGCGAACCGCTGGCCCAAAAAGCCTTGTCTGAGATTCAAACGGCCGCCCACCAAGAGATGGACAGCGAGCTGAATCAGGCCTTAGCACGGCTCGATGCACTGAAAACGGTTAACCCCAATATTCGTGATGATGAGCTCGACGCACTACGCGATCAGATCAGTACCTTGTCGCATCATATTCAACACGCACAAGTCGATTTAGACGCCCTGCGTTTGATTGTGGTCAGCCACCAATAATCACCCTTTGAACGAAGGCGGGGCCAACCGGCCCCGAACCCTTATATGGCAATCATTGAGTATCATCCTCCCACTACACCTTGGCTCGATATCTTGTATCAAGATGCCGATCTGGTGGTAATTAATAAACCCAGTGGATTATTGGCTAACCCTGGCCGTGATCCTGCGCATTACGACAGTGCGTGGTCACGGGTTAAAGCCGAATTCCCGGACGCAGAGCTGGTCCATCGTTTAGATATGTCGACCTCTGGCGTCATGGCGTTTGCCGCGCACAAAGCCGCTGAGCGACACCTTAAAGCGCAATTTCGCGAGCGCGTGCCCACCAAGTTGTATTACGCCGAAGTGTGGGGGCACCCTATACACGACGAGGGAAATGTCGATCTACCCTTGATTTGCGACTGGCCCAATCGCCCCAGACAGAAGGTCTGTTTTGAACACGGCAAGCCCTCGCAAACGCACTACCGCTGTTTGCATCAGCATGCACAGACAAGCTTAATGGCATTGTATCCTCTCACCGGCCGCTCTCATCAGCTCCGTGTGCATATGCAGGCCCTTGGGCATGGGATTGTCGGCGATGAGTTTTATGCGCTGCCAGAAGCCTTTGAGTATGCCTCTCGCCTTCATTTGCATGCCGCAGAATTAAGCATTTTGCATCCTGTCACTGAAACGCCGATGCACTTTCAAGCGCCCTGCGCATTTTATCCGCAGATGCCGAATAATCGACTAGCGAGTGAGTATCAGCTTGCGCCTGCTAACCTCACAGGCTGACCATTAAGGTTTGCAGAAAAGCTACTAATCTCACATTCTAGGGCCATGCATTGAGACACGGAGAACAACATGGCTCATCACACCCCCATCAAGGTGGTTTTTCTCGATAGAGACACCATTCCTGCTCACATTACGCTGCCAACGCTTCATCAACCCCATCATTGGCAATCCTACCCTGCCACCGCTCCCGGTGACGTGATCGATCGCCTGCAACATGCCGATGTGGCAATCACCAATAAAGTCGTGATCAATGAAGCAATACTGACTGCACTTCCCAAGCTAAAACTGATCGCGGTCGCGGCAACCGGGGTCAACAATGTCGATTTAGCGGCTTGTCAGGCACACGGCGTACAAGTCTGCAACGTACAAGGGTATGCCACCCAATCCGTGCCCGAGCATGTCATGGCTCTGATTTACGCCTTAAAACGTCAGCTGATGGGTTATCATGCCGATGTGCGTCAAGGTGAATGGCAAAAACGGGGCCAGTTTTGCTTTTTTACTCACCCGATAGGCAGTGTTGCTGGCAGTACCTTAGGGATTATTGGCAAAGGCGCACTAGGAGAAGCGGTCGGGCAATTGGCCCAGGCCGTAGGCATGAAAGTCATGTTTGCCGAGCATCAAGGGGCGAGCCATTGCCGGCCAGGCTATCAGCTCTTTGAACAAGTGATTCAACAGGCTGATGTGCTGTCGCTGCATTGCCCGTTAACCGACAAAACCCGACACTTGATTAATCAAGACGTGTTGGCCAAGATGCCACAGCATGCCATTTTGATTAATACTGGCCGCGGCGATCTCGTGGATGAACAGGCCCTGTTATGCGCGTTAAAACGCGGCCAAATTGGTGGTGCTGGCTTGGATGTGCTCAGTCAAGAGCCCGCCCCCGACGCACATCCGTTAGTTGCAGCATCATTACCCAATCTTATTGTCACCCCGCATATTGCTTGGGGCGCTGACGAAGCCGTTCACACTCTGGCACAACAGCTGATCGCCAACATTGATGGGTTCTTTCGTGGTGCACCACAACACACCCTGATTGATGCGCTTGATTGATGATCGCGACGATTAATCAACCTAACGAGCCCGCTATATATCGCGGGCTTTTTTCACTACGTCGTACGCTTTTTGGATTTCTTGCGCTTTTTCTTTCGCCATCTCCATCATTTCTGGCGGCAAACCTTTCGCCATCAATTTATCGGGGTGATGCTCATTCATCAGTTTCCGATACGCTTTTTTCACCTCCTGAGAGGAAGCAGAAGCGTCAACACCTAATACATCATAAGCATCGTCGATTTCATTCTGCTGCGGCGGCGCACCGGGGCCATCGGATTGATGCTGCCAGCCGCCTTGATAGCCTTGGCTAAAGCGAAACGCAGCTTCTTGCATTCGCAGACGCTGTTCCAGTTGCTGTGGCGAAAAGCCCAGCTTTTCGGCAATTACATACAAAAGTTCACGCTCTTTAGGATGGATCTCACCATCGGCAAACGCAGCTTGTATCTGCATTTCCAAAAAGACACGCGATAAGTCACGTTGCCCCTGGCTTAAGGCACGAATACCGTTGAGGGTTTCATCCAGCGGAAAGTCACTGTCTTTTCCCTCGCGAAACGCCTGCTGGGCCAGTTGCCTAGCTTCACCTTGCAACTGCATGCGATCCATCAATAAGCTGGCGAGCTGAATTTCTTGTTGCGTCACCTGCCCTTTAGCTTTCGCCATATGTCCCATCACGGCAAAGGTGCCATGGAAAAAAACACGTTGTGCTTGTGGCCCTTGGCCACCCAAACCGCCGAAACGCGCGCGCTGTTTCGCTTTATCAAACTGATGACCTAAGAAAAGGCCAAGAAGAAAACCGATTGGGCCTCCCAACAATGTGCCGAGAATTGCCCCAATTACCTTGCCATTTAGTCGCATGCCATGGTCTCATTGCTAGTTTCACACCCTGCACATTTAAAGGTGATGCCGGGCGCAAATTGATTTATGATAATCGCATTTTGCAGCCAAAGCATACTGATGCGTTGCCTTCGTGTACACCACGCAATCAGATAAAACAGGAATGTCTTCTTCAATGTCACCGACTGCACGTAGCTTTTTAGCCACCATGATCAGCTTGGCGCTCTACGGCCCAGCCCTTGTGTTTGCCAACACAGACCCAGCGACTCAGCCTTGCTCTGACAAGGAGGCCCAGTGCGTTCCGGCCAGCGAGCAGACACAGGATGTGAATAACGCCCCCATTCGTGTGGTCGCAGATCGTGCTGAGGCGCAGACCAACGACAAAGCCATCTATAGTGGCAATGTCGAAGTCACGCAAGGCCATCGAAAGATGACGGCCGATACCGCAACCTTACGCGATCCAGAGCGGATCGTTACGGCACAAGGGGATGTGGTGTTCAATGATGGCCAGATGATGGTGACATCAGATTATCTACAAGCCAACCTCGAAAGCGAAGACACCACGCTGAATAACGCCCAGTATAAGATGCTATGTACCCCAGGACGGGGCGAGGCGAAACGGGTGTTTAAAAACGGCACCACCTTCTACGAGCTTGAGGATGGCACCTATACCACGTGTCCAGATGAAGATAAAAGCTGGCGGTTTTCTGCCTCAAAAATTGAGAAAGAAGACAGCAGCTTATTTGCTGATCTTTATCACCCTAGATTTGAGGTAATGGACGTCCCGATCTTTTATCTGCCTTATTTGCGTGTACCGGTAGAAGAAGGTCGGCTGACAGGCTTTTTATATCCGTCGCTTACTTGGAGTGATCGTGATGGCATCGAGATGGAAACGCCGTTTTATTGGAATATCCATCCGCAACTGGATGCCACACTCACGCCCAAATATATGTCTGAGCGAGGCGTTCAATTAAAGACCAACATTCGCTACCTTACACCAATAGGAAGCGGGTCGCTTTACTCTGAATACCTGCCTGACGATCAACTCAACCCCGAGCTCGATTCACGTTGGGGGTTCAACTGGCAACATAGCGGTGTACAAGATCACTGGCGCTACGAAGCAGATTACAGCAAAGTCAGTGATATCGCTTACTTTCAGAGCCTGGACTCTAATGTGGGCAAACGAGAAGACAACACGCTACTCCAAACGGGCGAGATCAGTTATCGCGGTTTAGATTGGAACAGTACAGTTCGTGTTCGCGACTTCCAAGCGCTAACAGAAGGCACCAGTGTCTATCGCTTGATGCCACAAGTGGATCTTAACTACTACGCGCCACAAGTCACGGATTGGCTCGATATTAGTGTGCCTGCGCAATTTAGTGTATTTGCTAACGATGATCCCAATAAACCCGAAGCCACCCGGACACATTTAGCCCCGACCCTAACGCTGCCATATACCCGCCCTTGGTTTAATGCCACGGCGGAAGCCAGCATGCTGTATACGCACTATGATCAGCGCTTTGATAGCGCCATTCAGGATGCAGAATCTAATGCGGAGCTGAGTCATTCAGTCGAGCGAAAAGTCCCCACTCTGCGCCTGCACTCTGGCGTTGTCCTAGAGCGTAACTTCTGGGCCATGGGCGGTCATTTCAGCCAAACTATCGAGCCGCAAGTCCAGTATTTGTATATTAAAGATGTGGATCAAGACGGTATCTATAACCCGGTCAACTTTAGTGGCGGCGGTTATGATACCGCACGCTTGCAAACCGACTACTACGGCCTATTTCGCGGTAATCAATTCAGTAGCATTGATTACATTAATCCGGCAAACCAACTCACCTACGGCGCGACGACCCGCTTTTATGATGGCGGATATAAAGAGCGTCTGAATTTGTCCTTTGGGCAAATTTACTACTTTGACCAACCGTCTAACCAAGATGCAGAGACCTTTGATTATTCGTCTTGGGCGTTAGAAGGGGAAGCCAACATTGATGACAACTTGTTTGTCCGCGCATCGATGCAATATGACAGCAACTTACGCGAAATGCAGTTTGGTAACGCGATTGCTGAATATCGCCGCGGCCAGTTTTATGCACAAACCAGTTATCGCTACGTCGCACAAGAATATATTGTCTCGACGCTGCCAAACCGAGACATCAGCCGGCTCACCGATGATGGCCTCTCACAAGCTGGCGTCGTCACAGGGTTTCCTCTCGGCGGCGGGCTAAGTTTTACAGGCCAATACTGGCGCGACCTTACCCAAGATGTCATGTTGGAAAACCAAGTTAGCCTCACCTATCGCTCAGACTGTTGGGTCGTCGGGTTAAGTTACAACGAATACTTAATGTCGCGCGCTGATATTAACGCCGATCCGGTTTACGACAACAATGTTACCTTGTCATTCAGCTTACTCGGATTGGGAGCTGACAGTGGCTTTAACTTTAACACTGACTCAGGCAATGCTCTGGGTTATCGTGATCCCTTTGCATTAAAGAACTAACACGCCTTATTGTGGTCTGGACTGTTGAACCTATGAAAAAAAGTGGACAAAGCATGAACAAATGGAGTCACGCCCTCATCACTGGCGTTTTAGTGTTGCTGACCCCCTTAACCCAAGCAGCACCTCAAGAGCTAGATCGCGTCATCGCCGTTGTGAATGATGGTGTGGTGCTGAACAGTGAAATGACGGCCATGCGCCAAACGGTCACCCGTAATGCGGCCAACGGAGATCGTGAATTACCGCCTCAAGACGTTCTTGAAGAGCAGATGCGCGAGCGACTCATTGTTGAAGAACTACAGCTACAGGAAGCAAAGCGGCTAGGCATCCAAATTGACGACAGCCAGTTACAACAAGCGATCAAAAATATTGCTAAAGAGCAATCAGTCAGTGTGAATGCTCTGCGCGACAAAATGGCAGAGCAAGGGATCGCATGGGATCAATATCGCGAGCAAGTTCGCCGAGAGCTCACGATTTCAGAAGCGCGCAATGCACAGGTACGCCGCCGTATTAGCATTTTGCCGCAAGAAGTTGAGACATTAGCCAGTCAGCTTAACGAACAGCAGATGCAAAAAGTGCGTTATAAGCTCTCTCACATCCAACTCAAATTGGATGATGACGCGGACAAAGCTGAACGTGACGCGGTGAAAAAGCAAGCGTATCGCTTAGTCGATACATTACGTCATGGCGGCAACGTGGCGGAGCTGGCGATGGAATATTCTAAGGGACCCAAAGCACTTGATGGCGGTGATTGGGGCTGGTTGCGCCTAGAAGAAATGCCAACGATTTTCGCCGACCAAATTACCAACCAAGGAAAAGACGCTATTATCGGGCCATTTCGCAGTGGTGTGGGTTTTCATATTTTGAAAATCGATGATGTGCAAGGTTTGGAAACGGTCGCCGTTACCGAAGTTAAAGCCCGCCATATTTTGATCAAACCCTCGATCGTACTCAGTGATAAAGGAGCGAAAAAAGAGCTCAATCAGCTGATTGCACAAATCGAGCGTGGCGAACAAACCTTTGCCGACCTCGCCAAACAATATAGTGATGACCCGGGCTCTGCCGTTAACGGGGGGGACTTAGGCTGGTCAACCACAGAAGCTTATGTGCCCGCGTTTAAAGCCAAAGTCGATAGTTTGCCAAAAGGTCAAATTAGTGAGCCTTTTAAGACCGTGCATGGCTGGCATGTGGTTGAAGTGACCGATCGTCGCGATGTCGATAAAACCGATGCGGCGGTTAAAAACCGTGCTTACCGTATGCTGTTTAACCGCAAATTTAATGAAGAAGCGCAAGCCTGGCTGCAAGAGCTGCGCGCGGGTGCCTATGTTGAGGTGATCAATGATGACAGCTGAGCGTATCGCAATCACCCCTGGCGAGCCGGCGGGCATTGGTCCGGATTTGGTCTTAGCAATGGCCCTGCTCTCTTGGCCACATCAGCTGGTAGCCATCGCCAATAAACAGATGCTGGCAGCGCGAGCCGAAGCGCTCAATCTCGCCGTGAGTTTGCGGGACTATGACCCATCAGCACGGCCTCGCCCTCATCAAGCAGGGGAGCTGGTCGTTGCAGATATCCCGATGGGCGCAGATGTTGTGCCAGGCGAGTTAGATGAGGCCAATGGTCGCTATGTGCTCGACACGCTGACTCGTGCGGCAGAAGGAAATATGACCGGCGAATTTGCAGCGGTTGTCACCGGGCCTGTCCATAAAGGGATCATTAATCGCGCCGGCGTTTCCTTCAGCGGTCATACTGAGTTTTTTGCCCAACACGCCAACGTCAACCAAGTGGTGATGATGCTGGCCACCGAAGGCTTACGTGTCGCGCTGGTGACGACGCACATCCCACTCGCCTATGTGGCTAAAGCTATTACCCGTGAGCGCTTGCATGACGTCATTGCGATTTTGCATCAAGACTTACAACAAAAATTCGCCATTAAGCAACCGCGCATTTATATCTGCGGTCTCAATCCGCACGCGGGAGAGGACGGCTGCTTGGGTCGAGAAGAAATCGACATCATTGAGCCAGCGCTTGATGAGTTACGCCAACAAGGCATGGATATTATTGGCCCACTGCCCGCCGACACCCTTTTTCAGGATAAATATTTGCAAGACGCCGACGCTGTCTTAGCGATGTATCACGACCAGGGCTTACCTGTGTTAAAATTCAAAGGATTTGGGCGCTCGGTGAATATCACCTTGGGCCTCCCATTTGTTAGAACATCAGTAGATCATGGTACCGCATTGGATTTAGCGGGTACCGGTACGGCGGATACAGGAAGCCTGCGGACGGCCATCTCCCACGCCATTGAATTAGTAGATAGCAAAGCATGAGCGATAAAGTCCATCAAGGCCACCGTGCCAGAAAACGTTTCGGACAAAACTTCCTAAACGACCCGTATGTCATCGACGGTATTGTCGCGGCAATCAATCCTTTATCCGGTGAAAACCTGGTAGAGATTGGCCCGGGTTTAGGCGCATTGACCGAACCGGTGACCGAACAAGTCGATCACCTCAACGTGGTCGAACTCGACCGCGATCTTGCCGCGCGCCTGCGAAGCCATCCATTTATGGGACCAAAGCTGACAGTTCATGAAGCCGATGCCATGGCGTTTGATTTCGCTGAGCTGGCAAAGCAGGGGCCTCTGCGCATTTTCGGTAACTTACCGTACAATGTCTCCACCCCATTGATGTTTCATCTCTTTTCCTTTGCTGACCACGTACAGGATATGCATTTCATGCTACAAAAAGAGGTGGTAAAACGTTTGGCCGCAGGCCCAGGCACTAAAGCCTATGGCCGCCTCACGGTCATGGCACAATACTACTGTAAAGTGGTGCCCGTGCTGGAAGTACCGCCAAGCGCCTTTAAGCCAGCGCCCAAGGTTGATTCTGCGGTCGTTCGCCTCGTCCCACATAAAACCTTACCGCATCCAGTCACTAATTTGTCGTGGTTGGAACGTGTTTGTCGTGAAGGCTTTAATCAACGCCGCAAAACTATCCGGAACGGTTTCAAATCGCTGGTCGATGTTGACACCTTAACCGAGCTCGGAATCGATCCCAGTTTACGTCCAGAGAACATGACACTGGCGCAATTCTCTAGCCTCGCAAATTGGTTAGATGCCAATCACTCATCATAAACAGGAGTCTTGACTTGCAAGCCACTGAACCCGCGCAATTCGAGGTCCACGTCGCCACTCAATACGTGGAAGACCAATCGGAACCAGACCATGAACGCTTTGTCTTTTCCTACACGGTCACGATTAAAAATGTAGGAGACGCCCCCGCACAGTTGATGCGAAGAAAGTGGCTGATCACTGACGCTAATGGCAAGGAGTTGGAAATCGAAGGTGAGGGTGTTGTCGGCGAGCAACCTAAGATTGCCGCAGGCGAAAAGTATACCTATACCAGTGGTACCATCATTGAAACGCCTGTTGGGGTGATGCAAGGGTTTTATACCATGCAAGATCAAGATGCGCAGTCTTTTAAGGTCAATATTGCACCTTTCCGTCTCGCGCTCCCCAACATTCTTCACTAACTCCTCCAAGGAGGCATATGGCTACCTATCTTGTCGGGGACATCCACGGCTGCGATAAAGCGCTACATGCTTTATTGGCTGAAGCTGACTTTTCGCCGGCCCGAGATACGCTTTACTCGGTCGGCGATCTCGTCGCACGCGGTCCCGATTCCCTCGCAGTTTTACGGTATTTTTATCAGCTTGGTGAATCCGCAAAGTTGGTATTGGGCAATCATGATCTCCATTTGCTGGCGGTCGCCAATGGGATTAAACCCGTCAAAGCAAAAGATAAAACGCAACCTATCTTTGATGCACCAGACGCAGACAGACTATTAAACTGGCTGGCTCAACAGCCGCTAATACGCGATGTACCCGCACCAGACGGCGGGTTTCTGCTGACCCATGCCGGCATCAGTCCGCAGTGGGATAAATCGACTGCCGTCGCCTGCGCCCGTGAGGTGGAAGCGATTCTGCGGAGTGAAGACCAAGTTTGGTTATTGGAGAGTATGTACCATGACAGCCCTGATCAATGGGATGCTACGCTGACCGGGGTAGCACGTTATCGCTATATTATTAATAGCTTCACGCGGATGCGTTTTTGTTCCCCTGACGGGCGTTTGGATATGCAGTGCAAACTCCCCCCTGATCAAGCCTTAGGCAGTGGCTTAGTACCATGGTTCGAGGTACCTAATCGCCAACCGCTTGAGCAAGCCGTAGTCTTTGGTCATTGGGCGGCATTGAATGGCACTATTCAGCCCAAACTTTATGGGCTAGATACCGGCTGTGTCTGGGGAGGAAAGTTGACGCTCCTGCGTTGGGAAGATAAAGCCTGCTTTACCGTTCCCGCCGAATAGACAAAAGGTTAAGCGCGGTCCCAAACCGTAAAGGTAAGAGGGTGCGCATTTTTTTCATCCACGGGATGCGTGCCGACCTCGGTTTTTGACCATCCGGTTCCCCATTCAGGAAAACGGGTATCACCGTCAACGTCTAAATCGATAAAGGTGAGATACAAACGATCAGCTTGAGGTAAAAACGCCTGATAAATAGTACCGCCGCCAATCACCATCACTTCTTCATAGCCAGCCACCACTTCAAGCGCTTGCTCGGGAGAGCGCACCACAGTCACGCCCTCGGGCGCAAAGTCCGCATCACCACTGATCACCACATTGACACGCTTAGGCAGCGGGCGTCCAATCGACTCAAAGGTTTTACGTCCCATCACCACAGGGTGGCCCAGTGTTGTACGCTTAAACCACGCTAAATCAGCGGGCAAGTGCCAAGGCATTCGATTGTCTTTTCCGATCACGCGGTCGTTTGCCATTGCGGCCACTAAACTAATTCGCATTGCGCTCGCCTTCCTCGATTAGATCACTGGTCGGCGACGATAAAACAATAGCCCAGGCATCGCAAGACCAATTGCCAACGCGGAGAGAATAAAGCCAGCGCTGAGTAAGTTTTCAATCAAACTGGCCCATAGCGCCGGGCTGTAACCTTGGTTATTAATCGTCACTAGCGCGATCATGGCTTTAAACGCGTACACCCCTGGAATCATGGGAATAATTGCAGCGACGGTAAAAACCTTCGGGTGAGCCAGGAAGCGCTGAGACCAATACACGCCCAGAAAACCAATCGTGGTCGCACCGGCCAGTGTCGCCCACTCAATCGCCACCCCCGACTCCATCAGAACAAAGCGTAAACCATGCCCAACCGCACCGCCATAAGCACAATACTTAAGCGCTTTCACCGGAACATTAAAGACTAACGCAAACCCCACGGCAGGGATCATCGCAAAGAACATATCTTGCAATAACGCCACAAGTAAGGTCATAACCAGCCCCATGCATCTACCAAGTTCATCGCCCCCACAATACCCATTGCCGTGGCAAGGGTCAGTAATGACGCCATGGTCCAACGTGCGATCCCCATATCCACAAATCCTTTCATCATATCCGAGACGGCATTAATAAAGGGATACCCAGGGACCAGCATCAAGACAGATGATGCCATGATCAAAAAAGGCTCATTGCCCCATCCCATGATGGTTCCCGTGCTGGATAGGAGAGTGGTCACCATAGCGGTCACTGCAAAGGTCAAAAAAGGGTTAAAGTGACGGTGGGCGATAAGTTGCCGAACCCGCATGCCGGTGGCAGAGGCGACAAAGGTCAGCGCAAACACCACGGCATCGCCGCCAGCTAACCGGCTAAAGGCGGCACATGACAAGCCTATCATCCCAACAACGAGCCAAGGAGGGTAACGGAATGGTTTGATACGGCTTAAGCGTTTACGTACCGCTAACGCGTCGAGAAAGCCCTTCTCTGCTAAGATCACGGTCCGCTGTATATCTGTTACAACTTTCATGTTAATACCACGATCTGGGCTACGTCTTGCCGTGGTAATACAATGACCATGACTCAAGGTGGTCACCACCAACGAGCTGGCGGATAACGACAGCTCAACACTGTCTAACCCTAACGCACGACCGAGCCGGATACTTACATCACTGACAAGTTTGCTCTCCGCACCATGCTGTAATAGCCGTTGCCCAACTTCAATCACTAAACGTGATATCGCGCGTTGCTCTGGCTCAGTAAGTCGTTTTGTCACCCAAAATCCCTCTTCTCTCTCTGCGACGCCTTCAGTATTGGCGATTGGCTCATGCCAGTCTTTGATGCAAATAAAAGTCTCTTCAATTGTTCGCTAAATCACGGACAAAAAAAAGCCGCTGCAATCGGCAGCGGCGTGAGTCTGATTATGGCTTGTAGATGATCTCGACGTCGTAGTCGTCTTCGTTCCAATCATCCCAGTCATCATCGTTATCGTCGTCTTGCTTGAGCTGTTGTTCGTGATGATCATCCCATTTAAAGGCGACGGTTTCATCTTCAGGCTCAACCTCTGGCTTCGGCGCAGGCAGTGCCTCAATCGACGCCATCAGATCATAAATAAGCGGTTGCACATTCGCTTTATTGATCGCCGAAATCGCATAATGCTTATCGTCCCAAGCGAGCGCATCAAGCACACGCTCAATCTGAGCTTGGGCCTCGTCTTCCGGCATCAGATCGACTTTATTGAACACCAACCAACGCGGTTTATCGGCAAGTTTCTCACTGTATTGGTTTAGCTCATCAATAATGGTAAACGCATTATCAACCGGATCGGTACCATCAACGGGTAGCAAATCAATCATGTGTAACAACACACGACAGCGCTCAAGGTGTTTTAAGAAGCGAATCCCTAGCCCTGCGCCGTCTGCCGCGCCTGCAATCAAGCCGGGAATATCAGCCACGACAAAGCTTTTGTCTGCGGCGACACGAACCACCCCAAGGCTTGGCACCAAGGTGGTAAATGGGTAGTCAGCCACTTTCGGTTTGGCAGCCGATACCGCACGAATAAAGGTCGATTTACCCGCATTCGGCAAGCCAAGCATACCAACATCGGCAAGCAGTAATAGCTCCAAACGCAGTGCACGTACTTCACCTTTCGTGCCCATGGTTTTTTGTCGAGGTGCACGATTGACCGAGGACTTAAAGCGTGTATTTCCGAGGCCATGGAAGCCCCCTTTCGCCACCATAACCTGCATACCATGCTCGGTAAGGTCTGCGATCACTTCACCCGTGTCTTCATCGATTGCGCGCGTCCCCACCGGCACGTTCAAGACGCGATCCTCGCCGCGTTTCCCGGTGCAGTTGCCGCCTCGACCATTCTCACCACGTGCCGCGGCATGAAAACGTTCAAATTGATAGTCAATCAGGGTATTCAGGTTTTCGTCGGCAAGCAGGTAAACGTCACCACCATCACCGCCGTCGCCGCCATCTGGGCCCCCTTTAGGCACATACTTTTCACGCCGGAAGCTGACGGTACCATTGCCCCCGTCACCGGCATCGACGCGAATAATCGCTTCATCTACAAACTTCATGCTAACTTCTCCGCACCAGTTATGAATGCCTATGGCGTCTCACAACCAGCCTTATCCCAGATTAGTGAATGGTGATCATATCGATCTTAGGATCATTTTTCAGCGTTGGCCGATTATCTGCGTACCGTGATGAGGCGGTGGCTTGATCGGTGATCCCCAGACACAATAAAAAGCCCCGCCATAAGGCAGGGCTTCAAAAATTCGCGTTGCGTTGAAGCTTATTCAGCTTCGATAGTAACGAATTTACGGTTATGACGACCTTTGGTCTCGAACTTCACTTTGCCGTCTGACAGAGCGAATAGAGTGTGGTCTTTACCGCAACCTACGTTGCTACCTGCGTGGAACTTAGTGCCACGTTGACGCACGATGATGTTACCTGCTAGTACAGACTCACCACCGAAGCGCTTAACACCTAGGCGTTTACTTTCTGAATCGCGGCCGTTTTTAGTGGAACCGCCAGCTTTTTTGTGTGCCATCTCTTCTCTCTCCTACTCTTAAGCGCTGATGCCAGTGATTTTGACTTCAGTGAACCACTGACGGTGGCCCATGTGCTTGCGAGAATGTTTACGACGACGGAACTTAACGATATTCACTTTATCGCCGCGACCGTGAGTAACAACTTCTGCTGTTACGGTTGCACCGCTAACAAAAGGCGCGCCAACTTTAACGTCTTCGCCGTTTGCCACTAGCAATACTTTGTCAAGTTCTACACTTGCGCCAGTTTCAACGTCTAGCTTTTCCAAGCGAATAGTCTGGCCTTCGCTTACTCGGTGTTGCTTACCACCACTTTGGAAAACTGCGTACATGTTTTACTCCGCATTTCCGCACGGCCTGCTGCATTTATGAACAACAAGGGGTGCGCATATAATTCATCAATAGGGCGCGAATTCTACGGTAGAAATTAATTAGAGGCAAGAGGGTAACGCAAGAAAATTGGTGAAAAGCTGCTCAGCATTCATTCCCACACATTTTACCGGTGTGATCGCTATCTCGTCACACGTTATCTGGTGTACCATGTCAGTCTTAATACCCGCTCTAGTGCCGATACTGACGAAAGATCCATCACCGTCTGTACGTATTAGCGATCGTGACTCACACCTTACATGGGGTAAGTTGTGCATCGTTAGCTCGGCAGGCAAGTAACTAGGACAACGCCCGGATATATACATGGATTTCAAATCAATCCAAGCCTTGATCAGTGATGACATGGCGCAGGTCGACCAAAAAATACTCGCTCAGCTCAATTCTGATGTCGCGCTGATTAATCAGCTTGGTTTTTACATCGTTAACAGCGGTGGCAAGCGTTTACGTCCCATGTTGGCCATTTTGGCCGCGCGTGCATTGGGTTACCAAGGTGATAAACACACCACCGCAGCCGCTTTCATTGAGTTTATCCACACTGCCACTTTGCTTCATGATGATGTGGTCGATGAATCCGACTTACGCCGTGGTAATGCCACCGCCAATGCTTTATTTGGCAATGCGGCAAGCGTCTTGGTGGGGGATTATATTTATACGCGTTCATTTCAGATGATGACCAGCTTACGCTCACTGAGAATTCTTGATTTGATGAGTGAAGCGACCAATGTCATTGCCGAAGGTGAGGTGTTGCAGTTAATGAACTGTAACGATCCCGACACCAGTGAAAGCAGTTACATGCAGGTGATCTATTCAAAAACGGCGCGTTTGTTTGAATCTGCGACACAGATAGGGGCAATTCTCAACCAAGCGGATACTGATACGGAAAAAGCCCTGCAAGATTATGGCCGTTACCTGGGGACTGCGTTCCAGCTCATTGATGATGTCATTGACTACACCAGTAAAGATGATGAGATGGGCAAGCAAACCGGTGATGATCTGGCTGAAGGCAAACCGACGCTGCCTTTGCTTCATGCAATGCAGCACGGCAGTGATGCTGAATCAGCGATGATTCGCGACGCGATCGAAAAAGGGAACGGACGCGACAAACTCGACGCTATTTTAGCGTGTATGGACGCCTGTGGCTCGCTCGCTTATACCCGTGAACGCGCAGAGCAAGAAGCAGAAAAAGCGGTCCGTGCCCTCGATAGCCTTTCTGATTCGCCCTACAAACAAGCCTTAGTCGCGCTCGCCAAGTTGGCCGTTGATCGCAATACTTAAGTCAACGTAGAACTTAGTCAGCACAGAGCTTAGTCAGCACAGAACTTAGGCAACGCAGAGCTTAGTCAGCGCAGACTTCACCGCAGTGATGCCTCGCTATCACGCTTGTGCCTACATGTAAAAAGCGGCGCCCTAATTGGACGCCGCTTTTTTCGTTCTTGCCGTTTATTTTGCGGCGAACTCTTCACCCATTTGGATATCGTTATGCAGGGTGTCTAACATCTTGTCCATCGCTTGCTGTTCAAAGGCACTCAGCTCACCGATGTCTAAGATTGCCTCGACACCATTTTTACCTAAATGTACAGGCTGCGCGAAAAAGCGTGCGTGTTCACCGCTGCCTTCAACGTACGCACATTCAACCACATTAGCTTCACCTTGCAACGCTCGCACTAAAGACAGGCCAAAACGGCATGCCGCCTGTCCCATGGATAGGGTTGCTGAGCCTCCCCCTGCTTTCGCTTCAACCACTTCCGTCCCTGCGTTTTGAATACGTGGCGTCAGTGACTCCACTTCTTCTTGACTGAAGGTAACGCCTTTAACTTGCGATAATAGTGGCAAGATCGTCACACCTGAGTGGCCACCGATCACGGGAATGGAGACGTCACGAGGATCCATGCCTTTAAGCTCGCCGATGAAAGCTTCAGAACGAATCACATCCAGCGTCGTCACACCAAACAGTTTGTTTTTGTCATAGACGCCTTTCGCTTTTAAGACATCCGCAGCAATCGCTACCGTGGTATTGACTGGATTAGTAATAATACCAACACAGGCTTTTGGACACACATCGGCGATTTTTTCCGCCAATGACTTAACAATACCTGCATTGACATTGAACAAGTCAGAGCGATCCATGCCCGGCTTACGTGCTACCCCTGCAGAGATCAGCACAACATCGGCCCCTTCTAGCGCCGGGGTTGGATCTTCACCGCTAAACCCTTTAATGCTGACGGGGGTCGGAATATGGCTCAAATCGACGGCCACACCGGGCGTCACCGGTGCGATATCATATAACGCCAAGTCGGAACCGGCTGGCAGGTTATTTTTAAGTAGTAGGGCTAAGGCTTGACCAATGCCTCCCGCAGCGCCAATCACAGCAACTTTCATGTCGTTCTCCTTTCGATATTTCTTATTGTCCGGATCCGGTCCGGCTTCTGTTCGGGCACAAATCGCCCATCAATGGTGCGAACTGTTGCTTCATCATATGCCCGGGTATACCCCCACTCAAGCTTCGGGCGGTGATGATCAGCCTAAGCTCTCATTTTTTCGCTCACCCTCGAAACCGGTGTGCGTTCAAGGCTTAGGCGAGACGTAACAACAGTGATATTGTCGCCATTTTAGGCGCGCAATGATTGCTCCTGATTGCATGTATATGCAAAATAGCTACTCGTTTGTCATTACGAGTCTGCCGTCATGCGTAACTCAGAAAAACAAGACCAATTAGTTCGAGCGTTTAAAGCGATCCTCAAAGAAGAAAAATTCAGTTCTCAAGGCGAAATAGTCGAAGCCCTACGTGCTCAAGGATTTGAGGGCATCAATCAATCGAAAGTCTCGCGCATGTTGACCAAATTCGGCGCTGTACGTACCCGTAACGCCAAGATGGAGATGGTCTATTGCTTGCCGATTGAGCTCGGTGTTCCGACCACTGGCAGCGCGTTGCGCGAGCTGGTGATGGAAATCGACTACAACGAGGCCGTGGTCGTGATTCATACCGGTCCAGGTGCCGCCCAATTAATTGCGCGTCTACTCGACTCACTCGGTAAGGCCGAAGGCATTTTAGGCGCTGTCGCCGGGGACGATACGATCTTTATCACCCCCACCCGAGGTACCAGCACAGAAGCGCTATTTGAAGCGATTTGTGACTTGTTCGAATACCATTATTGATTTTTTTATCAGGCAGCGTGACACCGCTGCCTGTCTGCCTTGTCTCATATTTGAAGCGCCCTCCCTAAGACAAAAGCGATAACATCTTTTTAATTTTTCTGTACCGCTCTGTTACTATCGGTTTTTAGTACTATCTGTTTTTAGCTGCTAACACACTGTCCACGCTTTCGTTGAGGGTCAATGAAAACGCGGGGAGCAGTGAGCTGCAGACTGGCCAATCACCACACCAGTGAAATAGGCCAAGTAGGCTTTTCTCGGGACACTGCCGCCGCATCAGCGGTGCATATGATAATAAGGACAAACTGCATGACGAAGACACATCAACCGTCTCCTGATGTGCAAGACATGGTGGCGCAAGCAGATACGGGTGCGCGCTCACCACATGGACTATCAGGACGTATTCTTTGGCTGGTACCACTTATCTGGTCCCTTTTTCAGCTTTGGTATGCGTCGCCACTTCCCTTTGCGCTCGATTTTGGCGTCCTCAATAATACACAAGCACGCTCACTCCACTTAGCGTTCGCGATGTTTTTGGCCTTCACTGCCTACCCCGCACGTAAAACATCGCCTCGCGACCGTGTACCTCTTCTAGATTGGATTTTTGCCCTTATCGGCAGCCTAGCCGCCGGGTATTTATTCTTATTTTACAATCAACTGGCCGATCGTGCCGGTGCCTATACTGCCTTCGATATTAGTGTTGCCGCGATCGGCATGGTATTGATGCTCGAGGCAACACGACGCGCTTTAGGGCCACCATTAATGGTGGTAGCCGCCGTTTTCTTGTTTTACACCTTTGCTGGCCCCCACATGCCCGATGTCATTGCCCACAAAGGCGCCAGCCTTAATAAGGCGATGTCGCATCTGTGGCTAACCACTGAAGGGGTGTTCGGGGTTGCATTGGGCGTCTCTACCTCATTCGTTTTCCTGTTTGTACTCTTTGGTGCCTTACTCGATCGCGCGGGCGCTGGGGGCTATTTCATCAAAGTGGCGTTCTCTTTACTGGGCCACATGCGCGGCGGTCCCGCGAAAGCCGCAGTAGTCGCCTCGGGCCTGTCCGGGTTAGTCTCAGGATCCTCGATTGCTAACGTGGTGACCACCGGCACCTTTACCATTCCACTGATGAAGCGGGTCGGTTTCCCAAGCCACAAAGCGGGGGCAGTAGAAGTGGCCGCGTCCACCAACGGTCAGCTCACACCGCCGATAATGGGGGCCGCCGCCTTCTTGATGGTGGAGTACGTAGGGATTTCTTATGTCGAAGTGATCAAAGCTGCCCTGCTCCCGGCGTTGATTTCCTACATTGCGCTGATTTACATCGTCCATTTGGAAGCTTGTAAAGCGGGTATGGAAGGCTTGCCGCGCCGCCACTCTAGTACGGTATTGCAAAAGCTCTTTTCCTTTATGACGGTATTTGTTGGGCTATTAGTGCTCAGCGCAGCGGTCTATTACGGCATTGGCTGGACCAAAGACGTATTTGGTAGCATGGCCACCGTGGTGATCGGCATACTGACCCTAATTGCGTATGTTCTTCTGGTGCGCTATTCCGCCCGCTACAAGTCTGAAGCCGCCGAAGATCCAGCGGCCACGGATTTATCAGAGGTGCCAGAGCCAGGCCCTACCGTTCGCTCCGGGTTGTATTACTTGCTGCCAATTGGCGTGCTGGTTTGGTGTTTGACCGTCGAGCGTTTTTCACCCGGCCTATCAGCGTTCTGGGCGACTATTTTTATGATTTTTATCATAGTGACCCAGCGTCCACTGATCGCCTACTTTAATCAACGCACCAACTTCAAAGAAGAAATTCGAGAAGGGGGCGTTGATCTGCTCGAAGCCTTTGTCACTGGCGCGCGCAACATGATTGGCATCGGTGTCGCCACGGCGGCTGCCGGGATCGTTGTCGGCACCGTGACTCTAACCGGCATTGGTTTGGTCATGACCGATTTTGTCGAGCTAATTTCTGGCGGTAATATCTTCTTGATGTTGCTCTTTACGGCAGTGATCAGCTTACTGTTAGGCATGGGGCTACCGACCACGGCAAACTATATTGTGGTTTCTACACTGATGGCCCCTGTCATTGTGACCTTGGGGGCACAACAAGGGCTGATTATTCCGCTTATTGCCGTGCACCTTTTTGTGTTCTACTTCGGGATTCTCGCCGATGACACGCCACCGGTCGGTCTCGCCGCTTTCGCGGCCGCGGCCATTGCTAAATCGGATCCGATTCGTACCGGTGTACAAGGCTTTACCTACGATATTCGTACCGCCATTTTACCTTTCATGTTTATCTTCAACACTCAGTTGTTGTTGCTCGACCTCGACGGTCCTTTCCACCTGATATTGACCATTATTTCCGCGACCATTGCGATGCTGGCTTTCTCTGCCGCAACTCAAGGGTGGTGGATGACCAAAAATAAATGGTGGGAAACCGTATTGCTGTTGCTTATCACCTTCTCTCTATTCCGACCTGGTTTTTGGTGGGATGAAATCTATCCACCCACCACCAGCTACCCAGGAACAGAAATTATGCGCGTAGCCGAGCAACTGCCTGACGGAAAACCGCTGCAACTGGTAGTGGAAGGGGAAAACTTCTTTGGCGATCAGATTTCCAAACATGTGGTTTTGTCGGTAGATAGTCGCCTCGAAAGCGGCGATGCACGGGTACGTGATACCGGTTTGATACTGCGCGAAGAGGATAACTCATTACTGGTTGATAGGGTCCAATTTGGAAGCGATGCCGATAAGGCAGGGATCGACTTTGATTGGCAAATTAAAACCGTCACGGTGGATAACATCCGCCCGTGGAAAGAATGGGTTTTTGTGCCGACACTATTACTCTTGGCATTGCTAGGCTGGAATCAACGCCGTCGCATCCGCCAAGCCTAATGACAGGGGGCACGTGCGCGGCGCGTGCCCTTTTCTTTTTTTGATAGCAAAGGATATCGCTATGTATAAACACATTCTGGTTCCGGTCGATTTAAATGATGAGAGCTTCGCGGATAATGCGGTCGATCACGCTGCATGGCTGGCCAGTCAATCCGGCGCTAAGCTCCACCTTCTGACAGTCCTGCCGGGGATTCATAATTCCATGGTCGCCTCTTACTTCCCTGAAGAAGCTGCCAATAAAATGAAACGCGATATGAAGCGAAATCTGCAAGGATTTGCGGATAAATATGTTCCGAAAAACGTGGCCTGCCAGGTGTCTGTTGAAGAAGGCAAGCCTTACAAAGGGATTATCAAAACCGCCGAGCGCTTGGAGTGCGACTTGATCGTTATGCCAAGTCATAAGCGTTCTCGCGTCAACAAGATGATGTTAGGATCGGTGGCCGCGAAAGTGCTTGAAGGCGCTACCATGCATGTGATGGTACTCAAACCTTAGCCGATATCTGGCTGCTCGTTTAGGGCCACCCTCGTAAAGTGAAGGTTCAGGCCTTGCCTGAACCTGATTGATTATGCTTTATCGCGAGGGCGTTGGTCATACCCCCAGCGCGGCACCAAGGTTTGCGCCGCCCCTAAGTGGTCGAGAATGCGCGCCACCATAAAATCGACCAAGTCGTCAATAGACTGGGGTTGGTGATAAAAACCCGGCGCAGCAGGCATAATGGTGACGCCCATCTGCGATAGCTTGTGCATGTTTTCTAAATGCAGCGTTGAAAACGGCGTCTCGCGAACGACCAGTAACAATTGCCCCCGTTCTTTGAGCACCACATCCGCCGCCCGTTCAATCAAGTTATCGGATAGACCATGGGCAATCGAAGACAAGGATCCGGCCGAGCAGGGACAGACAATCATTTGCTTCGGCGCTGCCGAGCCCGAGGCGACCGGCGAAAACCAATCTTCTTTACCGCAAACGATCAGTTTATTGCTATCACATTGCAGATGTTCGGCTAATATTTTCTGTGCCGCTTGCGGGCCTGACGGGAGTTTCAACCCGTGTTCGGTCGCCAGCACCACGCGAGCGGCCGAGGATATCAGTAAAAAGACCTGATAATCTTGCGCAAGCAGGCACTCCAGTAACCGTAGGCCGTATGGCGCGCCTGACGCTCCTGTCCATGCCAGCGTGATACGCTTATCCGTCATGCTTTTCTCCTTTGTGACTCAACGCACTGAGCAACTTATCGTGAATACCACCAAAACCCCCATTACTCATGATCAACACGGTATCGCCCGGCAAGGCTTGCTCACTCAACGCGACAACCAGTGTGTTTATATCAGTGTGAATTTGCGTAGGTTGAGCACAATGATCCGCCACCGCATCGAGCGACCAATCGAGCCCTTGAGGCTGATATAAAAACACACTGTCCGCACTCGCCAGCGACGCGGCAAGCGTGTCTTTATGGACCCCTTGTTTCATGGTGTTCGAGCGCGGTTCTAATACGGCGAGAATACGCCCTGCGCCGACCTTGGCTCGCAAGCCCTCTAAGGTCAGTCGAATAGCAGTCGGATGATGGGCAAAATCGTCATATACCGTGACGCCAGCCCGCTCGCCACGCCACTCAAGCCGACGCTTAGTATTGATAAATCTCTCGAGCGATTGACAAGCCAGACCCGGGGTCACTCCCACATGACGCGCCGCTGATAACGCCATCAAAGCATTACGCACGTTATGATCACCGACCAAATCCCAGTTAACCGATCCCACGAGATCACCGGCAAAGTACACATCAAATTGGCTGCCAGCTGCGTCTTTTTTCACGCTTTGCCACTGGCCATCAGGCCCCGCATACACACACTCACTCCAACACCCCATTGCAAGTGTTTCAGCTACGTTGGGATCATCGGACGGCGCAATGATCTGGCCAATCCCCGGTACGGTGCGTATCACATGATGGAATTGCTTTTGAATAGCGGCCAGATCATCAAAAATGTCGGCATGATCGAACTCAAGGTTGTTGATAACCAAGGTTTTCGGTTGGTAGTGAATAAACTTGGAGCGCTTATCAAAAAATGCACTGTCGTATTCATCGGCCTCGACCACAAAAAACGGACTATCCCCCAAACGGGCTGACGCATTAAAATTGCTGGCCACGCCACCGATCAAAAATCCAGGCTGATAACCACAGTCTTCTAAAATCCACGCCAGCATGCTGGCGGTGGTGGTTTTTCCGTGTGTCCCTGAAACCGCTAATACCCAACAGTCTTGGAGTAAAAAATCATGCAGCCATTGCGGACCAGACGTGTAAGGCAAACCTTGATTGAGTACGGCTTCAACACAGGGATTCCCGCGGCTCATGGCATTACCAATCACCACTAAATCCGGCTTAGGTGTAAGCTGCGCAGGATCATAGCCTTCAATGATAGCAACCCCTTGGGATTCGAGTAAGGTACTCATTGGGGGATAAACCTGGCTATCTGAGCCTGTCACTTTGTGCCCCAATTGTTTTGCCAGCATGGCGGCTCCACCCATAAAGGTGCCGCAAATGCCTAAAATATGAATATGCATGGCCTTCACTGTATTGTTGGTTACCCAGCCGTTGGACGCGGGCCATTATTATGCCTTGGATTAACGCTTGGGTCTTATCGCTTGCGCGCATATGACATGGTTTTTTATGTCGCGATCACACTTCCCTGGCCTCATCCATTTCTTCAGTACGATTAAAAAGTCACGAGCGCTAGAATGACAACGATTTCAAGAGGCAGACCACTGCCCACTTAAATGCCATTGAATTAGAAAGACAGTTCATCATCACTAAGGATTGAGAATGCCCGACATTAAGACCCTCGGCGAATATATTGTTGAGAAGCAACACGCGTTCCCGCATGCCAGCGGCGACTTATCTTCTTTGCTTGCCTCGATTCGTCTCGCCGCCAAAATTGTCAACCGTGAGATCAACAAAGCGGGCTTGGTCGACATCGCCGGCGCTATCGGCACAGAAAACGCACAAGGTGAAGAACAACAAAAGCTCGACGTTTACGCCAACGAAAAGTTTAAAGCTGCGATGGAGGCTCGCGACCACGTTTGCGGTGTCGCGAGTGAGGAAGAAGATGAAGCGGTCATCTTCAACAAGCAACTGAATCGTAATGCTAAATATGTGGTATTGATTGACCCGCTTGATGGCTCATCAAACATTGATGTCAATGTCTCCGTCGGCACCATTTTCTCCATTTATCACCGTGTTTCACCGGTCGGCACCCCCCCTACCGAAGACGACTTCCTGCAACCGGGTCATCGCCAAGTGGCTGCCGGCTATATCATTTACGGCTCATCCACCATGTTGGTTTACACCACAGGTGATGGTGTGCATGGTTTTACCTATGATCCATCGCTGGGTCTGTTTTGCCTCTCTCACGAGAATATGACCGTTCCTAAAGAGGGAACGATTTACTCAATTAACGAAGGCAACTACATCAAGTTCCCGCAGGGCGTCAAAAAATACATCAAATACTGTCAAGAAAACGTCCCTGACGAGAAACGGCCGTATACGTCACGCTACATTGGCTCTTTGGTGGCCGATTTTCACCGTAATCTGCTAAAAGGTGGCATTTACTTGTACCCGAGTACCCTAGCTTATCCAAATGGTAAATTGCGGTTGCTGTATGAGTGCAACCCCATGGCGTTTATTATCGAGCAGGCCGGCGGTAAAGCCACGGATGGGATGCAGCGGGTGATGGACATTGAACCCAAAGAACTTCATCAGCGCGTTCCCTTCTTCGTTGGCTCTAGTAATATGGTGGATAAAGTCGGCGAATACCTGGAAACCTATCCTGATCATGAAGACAATTAACGCGTATTAGCAAAAAGAATGCCGCGCTTTTTTATGATGACGAGGCGACCTGGTAGGTCGCCTCTGTTATTTTCACGCTTGGCGGTTATAATTGGCACACACTGTTTGATTTAACAAAAGGACATTCCATGAGCCTGAACCAGGTCCCTGCGGGCAAAGATCTGCCTGAAGATATTTATGTGGTGATTGAGATCCCAGCGAATGCTGATCCAATCAAGTACGAAGTGGACAAAGATAGCGGTGCGGTATTCGTCGATCGCTTTATGTCTACCCCAATGTTTTACCCATGTAACTATGGTTATGTAAACCATACCTTGTCACTTGACGGTGACCCGGTAGACGTACTGGTTCCAACCCCATTCCCTCTCGTACCCGGTTCAGTGATCCGCTGCCGTCCAGTGGGTGTGCTAAAAATGACCGACGAGTCTGGTGAAGATGCCAAAGTTGTCGCAGTGCCTCATAGCAAGCTGACCAAAGAGTACGATCACGTGAAAGACGTGAACGATCTGCCTGAGCTACTCAAAGCACAAATCACGCATTTCTTCGAGCGTTACAAAGAACTTGAAGCCGGCAAGTGGGTCAAAGTCGATGGCTGGGCCGATGCACAAGCTGCAAAAGACGAAATCCTGTCTTCTTTTGAGCGCGCACAGAAATAATCGAGCGTGTAACTGAGACAGCAAAGGCCCGCTCTATCAGCGGGCTTTTTTATTTAATCTCAAACTGATAAAGCACATCGACCGCTTGGTCAACACCCGACACAGCTTCTAGGTAAAGGTCTTTCATTAAACGATAGCGCACAGTAAATACCCCAATCGCATCAAAGATCCCGACCCCATATTTCACTTCCAAATCCGGTAAAATATAGCCTGACACTTCGACCTTTTGTTCGTCGCCGGCACCCGCGGTATCTAAGGTGAGATCCTCAACACCAAAGGCCTGGCCGATCTCTCCTACCAATTTTCCGCTTTGCGCTAACCCAATACCAATCAGCATCGAGGTCATATTGGCATCGCCGGCGCCAGCATCCAGCGCTCGGCCACGCAATAGATAAGATAAGGCATTCGCCTGCGAGCCAGCCGGATCCATAAATATATCCGCGACCGGATCATCGGCCGGGCCACTCAAGCGAATACCTGCGATCACATCTCCCTCTATTCGCTCTGGGTTACGAATCGCTTCCACTTGCAGGTAGGGTTGGTCGGCGGGGCCATTAAACAAGATTTCCCCTTTGCGGATAATCAAGTCTTGCCCGAACGAGCGATACGTTCCGTCCAGTAAGCTGACATTCCCGACAATTAATACACCTTGCGGGTTGTTTTTGATATTCAGTTCACCGGATAAGCGCGACTTTAAACCAAAGGCTGCGAGACTAACGTCATCCCCCAGCGCTAACTTTACATCGGTGACTAGGTTAAACGGCATCGGCTCGTCTTGTTCTGCACTTTTTGGCGTATAGTCTTGGTTTAACAGCACCGTATCGTCTGACACCGTCACCGCTGACGCAGGTAAGTTTTCGACTTCTATCCGTCCCCAAGGCACATGAATATCACCACGAATCGCGAACTGGTCAGGCGTCGCAGAGACGGTAAGATCTGGCGCGACATCGAGCTTTACCATTGGGGGAAGGTTAACACGTAACGTATCACCCGATACATTCAAGCCAAATTGCCAATCATCAATGCGGGGCCATTGGCCATCGCCTTTTAGTGTTAGCGGACCCTCAGGCGTGATTAACTGCCCGTCCAGTTGCCCTTGTTGCCCATCAACCGTCAGAGCCAATTGCCCGTTATCTATATCCACCGGTGACGATAAGCCTTTCATCCGCAGCCCACTGACCGTCATGCCGCCATACACTTGCGGTAACGTTAGCAGGCCTTCAAGACGTAAATTCGCATTCACTTCACCATTCATATCCGCTTGTTTATCGTTTCCGAGCAAGGGCTCAAGCTTGGCCAATTGCACAGCAGTCACGGTAAGGTCGCCAGTAATCGTAGGTGTAGGGGCCAATAAATCGGTTAGGGTAAAGCCAGACGCAAGGGTGCCACCATCATCCAACGTCAGAGCAAGCGCTCCTTGTAATTGGTCATTGTGCCAGCGTGCATCCATGTTCGCGTGTTGCCAGTCAATGACCAGTGGCCTCTCTGTTTGCTGACGCAGTGTACCGTCGGTGATATCAATCGAGGCGCGTACATCTGGCGAGGCGTCAGGCTGCCATCGAGCGTGAACGGCTGCATTGGCACGTGTTTCAACGTGCCATTCCGGCGGCATGAACGCCGCAATTTGCTTCGCATCAAACCCTTCAATATTGGCAACGACCTCTCCTTGCTCACCAATATAGGCCGGTTGTGATAAGCATAAAGAAGTGGCTTGCCACTGCCAGCAATGCTCGCCGACCTGGGTTTGCGTATCGGCGAAAGTAAACGCAATGGGCGCCGCGGTTTGCTGCACGATGTCGCCAATGTCTTCTACATTCACCCGCGTATCGAGCAGTTGCCCTTGCCAACCGGACTCGCGCGCCAACGCACCTTGAATACGTAGCACGCCAGAGGTAGGAACGCCTTGCCAGCGTAAATCCAGCTGATGCTCGGCTTCATCACCGCGGACGGTAAGATCTAAGTTCTCTAAACGCAGCGTTTGATAGCGCCCTCCCAGCACAGACACATTCAGGTTGCCACCTAAGGTATCCTTGAAGGCCAGCGCGCCGTCTAAGGTAAGCTGATTGATGCGAAGATCTTGCCAGCGCAACTGCTTGGCATCGACGGCCAGTTTGGCATTGGGATGGGCAAAGGGCCCACTCAGACGCGCATCGCCACGAATCACACCGGTTAACATCGGTAATGATTGGGACAGGTCAGCAATATCCACCGATAGCCCCATTTTCCACTCGTCACGCACTTGCCCTTGCGCAGTAATACGGTTAGGACCGTGGGAAAGCGTCAGACCGGAGGTAGAAACGCTAGGTTGCCCATCGCCATCACGATCATGGGCATTAAGCGCGCCAGACACTGAAAGGGGTAATTGCTGAAGCTCACCATGAACGACCAAGGTTGGCATAGACACATCCCAGCCACCTTGTGGGGTTAATCGTCCACGATGGCTCACTGCGCCGGTGAGATCACCATTCACCTCAGGCCATTGCCGCTGAGGTTGAATATGGGCAAAGCCTAACTCGGCTTGCCAAAAAGGCACGCTGGACCAATCCACGCTGGCGCGCCCAGCAACAGTACCACCGAGTGTTTGTGCCTCAAATTGCGAGAGCTTGAGCGCCGAGAGGCTACCTTGCCCGGCAAGGTTTAGTTGTGTTTTCGGCACCTCAGGACCGTCGACGTCACTTTGTAGCCCCAGCTGATAGTCAGATAAGTCACCATCGGCGTGAAAGTGTAGCTCGCGTAATGCCGCGATCGCTTTCCCCGTCAGCGGCCACGCCAATGCCTCGCTATCCAATTGCACGGCAAAAGGTAAGTTCGGTGCCAGCACGTTTGCTTCTCCCTCAAGCGTCGCCGTCACCGGGCCGCGCGCGCTCACGTTTAGCTTAAGCGCGGCAAGACTTCCTGAGGCCGACAGCGATAAAGCTTGGCCTTGGAGCGGTGCCAATTTCGTGGTCAACTGTGTTTCTAAGGTCAGTGGGTACTCACCTTCCAACAAGATATCGCCAGAAAGCTTAGCCGTGCCCTGAGGGGCAGCCACCGAAAAATGGTCAATCGTCACCGCACTGCCTTTGACGGCGCCGACGAGATCTAACGAAGAAAAAGTATGTACTGTACCGTCGTCAATACGAGTATCGCGTAGGCTAAATTGCTCAACATTGATATTTAGCGGCACATGAATAGACGGCAAGCGGAGCCCTGGATAATGAAAAGGGGCACTCGAGGCGTCGCTATCAGGTTTACCAACCGCACGGTCAGTATTTTCTTGATCACTGTCGTTGGTGGGCAGGGTAACCACCAGCTGCTGCCACTCTGTGGGCGATAAGGTTAAGGTGTCTCCCTCGACATGCACACCGCCTTGGAGCTGCTGCCAGTCAATCGCCTGTCCCGCCACCTGAATCGCCACATCATTGAATGCAAACGCGTTAATATGTATCGGTAGCGGCGATTGGATCCTCGCGGTAGACGGCTCGGCGGCGGTGTTGTCATCGCTTGGCGGGAAATTAAGTGCAAGCGTTACCCCTTCAGCCGCCAGTTGTTCGACACAGATTGATGGGGTAAGTAAGCACTTACCTTTTATCTCAATCCCCAGCTTATTAGCGACCAATTGGATTTGCTCATCCTGATATTGCAGACCACGAAGCTCAAAGCCGGTCAGCAAAGTGCCCTCGGCTTGATCAAGCGATAATGCAGGTACAGCTTTCTGTGCCCCCCACACTCCAATTTGTAACCCGATCGGCGTAAATAAGGTGGTGGACACCAAACCTACCAGCGCAAATATCGTGATTAACAGAATCAAAGTTAATCTAACCAACCACCGACTCATAATTCAGGCCCCAACGTCAGGTGCACACGAAAGTCGTCATCGTCATTATCAAAACCATGGGCGACATCAAGGCGAATCGGGCCCACCGGTGATGACCAACGAATGCCTGTCCCGGCTGCGCGCTTCCATGACAAATGGTTGGTCCATGCATCGCCGCCGTCAGCAAACAACGCCCACCACCAATTGCCACCAAGACGATACTGATATTCTAAAGTCCCGGTTAACATATAGCGTGCACCACTTAACTGACCGCTGTCATCGACCGGCGAGACGGTTTCATAGCCATAACCACGAATGCTGTTATCCCCCCCAGCGAAAAAGCGTAATGATGGTGGTGCTTCACGAAACTCCTCGGAAATCAGGGCGCCACCATCGACCCGGAGTAAGCCACGATGATTCTTATTTAAACTGCGAATCCAAGCACTACGACCTTGAAGTCGCAGCAAGCTAATATCCGACAGCCACGCGGGATCGGCTGCCTCCAGCGTCAGTGATTGCTTGTCTCCCCAATGCGGCATCAGACCACCACGCACGCGCGTTCGGGTAACGTTGACGCCCGGCAGCACCACGCTGACGATATCTTCATCTTGCCCTTGGCTATAGTTTTCGTACAGCCAGCGCAGCGATACACTGCGCTGCCAGCCGGTATCATAAAGCCAGTGTCGGGAGACAGAGGTCGTCGCTTCAAAACTGGTGGTATCGCGTTGGTCTGTATTTTTTAACCCCAGCTGAACTTGATAATATTCCCGTGAAACATCGTCAAGCGGCACTTTATAGGTAGAAGTAAGGGTTTGCTCTGGCTGAGAAACCGCCAGTGATGTGCTCAGGCTATGCCCCCTTGAATTATACCAAGGCTTACGCCAATTAAGCTTAAGACGCGGACCAATGTCGGTGGAATACCCCACCCCAGTTTCAAACTTGTTGCGCGCTTCCGGGGTCAACATCACCTTGATCGGCACTTCATTGTCCTCGGCGTCTTCCATATCCGCTTGGACTAATGCACTGGCAAACCAGCCCGTATTTGCTAACGCTTGGTTAAACTCGCCTAAGTCAGTAACTTGATAGAGATCACCTGGTGAAAAATCTCGCAGTGTATCAAGTCGCTTATGCTGGATTTGCGAGCCTTGATAATCGATCGCACCAAAATGATAACGCTTGCCACTGGCAAAATGCAGACGAATAAAGGCTTGCTGGCGGTCAGGCGCAACTTCGAGCCGGGCTTGCGTAAAACGACCATCAAAATAGCCCTTTTTCACGGCTAAGCTCTGGATCTGACTTTTGAGTGACTCATAATCACTGTGATTGAGCCGATGACCAGGTTGCGGTCCTTTCGCTTTAAGCGAATGAAAGTCATCATCCATCGCAGCTTCACCGGAAAAGACGACATCGACTTGCGCCACGTTGACCGGGGGGCCAGGATTAACGGAGACAACCAGGGTATCGCCCTCTGGCTCGTTCAGCGTGATTTTTGGCTGATAGTAGCCTACTGCCTGGAGTGCTTGTCGGACATCGCGCTCGACACGCGCCTTAAACCGATACGACCCATCGCGTTCTTCGGGCGCGATCGCCGCCAAATAGGTTGCTACATTTTGTTGCGCCTCCCCCTCGAGTCCTTGGAGCTCAACGTCGAGGCTCGCGCGTACCCAGCTAGGTAGCAGTAAAAAAGCGATCGCAATAAGGGAGAGTTTACGTATCTTCATGCAATGAGAACCATTACTAGGGTGCCGCTCAACAAAATTGATGATATCTTGCCATATTACGCGTTGAGCTGGGCTTGATGCTAGCGCCATTCACATCAGTCCACACCCAAAGCGGTTTCATACAACACATAACGCTTTTCATCACAGCAGTAAAAGGATGCCTATGTCGATGCAATCTTCGTTCAGCCAACCCGATAATGCGATTGCGGATCGTGCTGATGCCATCACGCCCACCGAGCCACATGCCGTATTTGGGCAACCTATCACAACGGCCCCAGCGAACGGTCAGAAACAGGTCATTTTAGGGATGGGCTGTTTTTGGGGAGCGGAACGCAAACTCTGGCAACAACCAGGTGTAGTCATGACCTCTGTTGGCTACTGCGGTGGGGTAACACAACACCCGCGCTATCAAGATGTCTGTACGGGTCAAACAGGCCACGCCGAAGTGGTTAATGTCATTTTTGACCCGAGTGTCACCAGTCTGGACGCTTTATTGACGATCTTTTGGGAAAACCACGATCCAACTCAAGGGTTGCGCCAAGGTAATGACGTGGGCCCACAGTACCGTTCAGCCATTTATTACTGTGATCCTGCCGATCGCGCGACGGTAGAAGCCAGCTTTGCCGCCTATCAAGCCGCTTTAAAAGCAGCGGGCAAGTCGGATGCCGTCACCACAGAGATCGCCCCCGCAGGTACTTATTTCTTAGCAGAAACAGACCATCAGCAGTATCTGCACAAAAACCCCCAAGGCTACTGCGGCTTGGGTGGCACCGGCGTTTGCTTCCCGCCACAATAGTCTGAAGGCACGCAAAAGTCTGAAGACACGCAAACTCAGAGATAAAAAAAACACGTCATTAGACGTGTTTTTTCTGCATCGCACGTTTTTTATGCGGTGATGGCCATCGATTTAATTTCTTTATTTACTTCGGTCATGACCGAGAGTGCACGTTTATCACTGTGTCCTGGAGGTAGCAAACGCCCACCATCAAACTCAAACGCGCCGACACCTTCAATATAAAGTCGGCCCTTAAAAAATCGTTTCACATATCGCGCAATCTGGGTTGGTCGATATTGACGAAAGATGCGAAGCATAGGGATCCCTTTATTTCTCAACCAAGTCTGATGAACAGACCGAAACAGTAACAACGCTCTTTCACCGTTTCTTGGTAAATTATGTGTTACCACCTTGGAGTACCGAATATTATCTGGCAATCTCCACGTATAAAGCTAAGCAAGCAAAGTGCCATCTTATTCTGATGACAAGCACAGAATTAGAGCCTACTTGGCACGAAAAGTTCCTACCTTAGATCAATACGCGTGCTTTGAAGTGACGATCACTGGATAAAACTCCGATCTCGCGCACGGATTAACCCTTGGCACTTGGCACAACGCACTGTCTGGCGTAACCATAGATAACTTGGCACCGAATGCCAAATAATGACCACAGACATGGATGATAAAGAATGAACAAAACCCTACTTGCTCTCACTTTTGCGTTATTCACAGGCACCAGTTGGGCGCACACGATCCAAAACGGTGCACCTTTACCGTCAGCCAAGGTCGCCGAGCACGGCGAACTAACCTTGAATGGCGACGATATCGTTTATCAAGCTTGGCAAACCGAACAGTTGCAGGAAAAAGTACGCGTGATCCAAGCTATTGCTGGACGCAGTAGCGCCAAAGAAATGAACGCCCCCCTCATGGCGGCAATTACCGCCGCGGATTTTGACGATGCACGCTATCAAACCACCACCATCATCAATCAAGATGATGCCATGTGGGGAACTGGCGGCTTTGTAAAATCGTCAGCCGAAGACAGTAAACGCGAATTTAGCTGGTCATCGATTGTGCTCGACGAAAATGGCAGTGTCGCAGAGGCATGGCGCTTAAAAGAAGAGAGCTCGTTGATTGCCGTACTGGATGACAAAGGCATGGTGCGTTTTGTAAAAGAAGGCAAGCTAAACGAGGATGAAGTGAATCAAGTTGTCAGCTTGGTGACAGAGCTGGTAAACCAATAATCATATCGCGGGCAAGGCCCGCGCTTTCATTTCAGACTTGGCGTTCAAGGCTACAATTGTTATGTTATCACATTACTTAATAACCTCATGGACGTCTGGATGACTCGGCGAGTGCTCGTCAACCTGCTATTTGTATTGGTGCTTAGCCAAGCCGGACTGTGGGCGCACCATCAAGTCGACACCTTAGCTCCGAGCCATCACAGTGAGCATTGTGGTGTCTGTCATCTCATCCCACCAGCAATACTGGCTTCCAGTATCGTGACACCGACGCCCACCTATGCCGCCAATACCCTCATCGTTTGGTCAAAACCTCAGCGAGCTTATCGTACCGCTATAGCCTTTTCGGCGCGCGCCCCACCGAGTGAAATAAATGCCTTCATTATCTAATTCATTTATTCACGAGGAGAAACCACATGAAAGCTCGTTTATTACCCAGCGTTATCACTATGGCCATCGCGACCACCTCTGCAGCAACATTAGCCGATGAAGCCAGCTATCAGTCGTTCGATGCCCACGTCCACGGGGAGGTGGCACTGAGCCTCGCCCAAGACGGTGAGCGCGTATTCATTGAATTAACGGCCCCGGGACACGATGTGGTCGGCTTTGAACACCAGCCTAAAAACGCCGCCGACCAGCAAGCGGTCGAAGATGCCTATGCGCTTCTGCGTGATGGTGGAAAACGCTTCCAACTTGCTGAAGCGGCGAATTGCCAGCTTGCCGAGACCAAAGTCACTAGCAGTTTTGACGACTACGACGAGCATCACAACCATGAGGAGCATCATGGTCACGACGAACACCATGACCACGACGAACACCATGACCACAATGAACACCACGGTCATGACGAGCACCATAACCACGACGAGCACCACGGCGACGACGAGCATGATGCTCACCATGACGACCATCATGGGCATGATCAGGGTAACCACAACACTTTATCCGTGAACTACCAATTCGTTTGCCAAAACCCACAAGCCTTCACCGAATTGAAAACGGATTGGTTTAGCCTGTTCCCCAACACAGAAGCCATCAAAATTCAGGCCGTTACCGATGATAAGGTCTGGGTTGATACCTTGATTCGTGCTAAGTCGCACATCCAGTGGTAGTGAAAAAAGGAGGCGGGGCGCATCCAGTGCCCCTGTCAGGCATGATAACCATCAAACAACTAGGTTTTACGTGGCCCGAGCAGTCGCAACCGATCTTAGACATCGATAGCTTTGCGATCGGTAAAGGCGAGCATATATTTTTACAAGGTCCCAGCGGCAGTGGTAAATCCACCCTGCTAAGCCTGATTGCGGGTATTCATATCCCCCAGACAGGTACACTGACGGTCAATCATCAAGCGCTAACGGCACTGAATGATCGCGAGCGTGATCAATTCCGTGCTAACCATATTGGTTATATTTTTCAGCAATTTAATCTGCTGCCTTATTTATCGGTGATCGATAATGTCACCGTGCCGCTGCGCTTCTCTCACCTGCGTCGTCAGGCGTTGACACGATCGCCTCATCAAGAGGCCGCCACCTTGCTCGACCAATTGGGCTTACCCACAAACTGCCACCACCAGCCGGTCACCGCGCTGAGTATCGGCCAGCAACAACGGGTCGCGGCGGCGCGGGCGCTGATTGGTGCGCCGGCGTTAATTATCGCTGACGAGCCGACTTCTGCGCTCGACGCTGACACCCGCAACACCTTTATTCAGTTGCTTCAAGACCGCTGCCGAGAAGCCAACAGCAGCTTATTGTTTGTCAGCCATGACAGTCAATTAGCGCCCTTGTTTGACCGTGATGTCTCGCTTCCCGCGCTGAATCGCGCCATGCGTCGCAAGGAGAATCAGCAATGATTTCGCTATTGGGACTCGCAGGGAAAAGCCTGAAAAATCGCCGCGCCACCGCATTGCTTTCTTTGCTGACCGTCACCATCGCCGTGGTGCTGTTACTCGGCGTCGAAAAGGTGCGCACGCAAGCGAAGGCCAGCTTTGCCAACACCATTTCCAACACCGATTTAATTGTGGGCGCCCGTTCCGGCTCCATTAATTTGCTGCTCTATTCCGTGTTTCGAATTGGTAACGCCACCAACAATATCGGCTGGGAAAGTTATCAGCGCCTTCGCGAGCACTCAGATGTGAGTTGGACCATCCCCATTTCACTCGGGGATTCTCACCGTGGCTTTCGCGTGCTCGGCACCAGCAATGATTACTTTTCCCATTATCAATATGGTCAAAAACAACCACTCGTCTTTCGCCAAGGCGGCCCATTTTCCGGTCTATTTGATACCGTGATTGGCGCCCAAGTGGCGAAAGATCTGGGATACAAAATGGGCGATAACCTAGTGATTGCTCATGGACTGGCCGATAAAAGCTTTAATCAACACGACAATTTGCCATTTACTGTCACCGGTATTTTGGCGCCCACCGGCACGCCCGTCGACCGCAGTGTGCATGTGTCGCTCGAAGCCATAGAAGCGATTCATGTCGGCTGGGAAAGTGGCGCACGACTCGGCCAAGGCCTCACTCAAGCCCAAGCACAGCAGCGTGAATTACAGCCCGAGCAACTCACTGCAGTCATGGTGGGTCTGAACAGTAAAATCAAAACGTTTGCCGTCCAGCGTTGGGTCAATACTTATCCACGCGAGCCATTGACTGCCATCATGCCCGGCATTGCCTTGCATGAGCTATGGGGCATGATGCGCGTGGGCGAGCAAGCGCTATTAGTGATCGCTGGATTTGTCGCCGTCGCTGGATTATTAGGCATGCTCTCTAGCCTGCTCACCAGCCTGAACGAGCGTCGACGAGAAATGGCCATTTTACGGGCAATGGGCGCACGTCCGGTACATATTATTCTGCTGTTGATCAGTGAGGCGGTTGCCATCACCCTGGCGGGTATCATCTTAGGTGTGCTACTGCTTTATGGCGGTCTCGCGCTCACCCAGCCCTATATTATCAGTGAATTTGGCCTGTTCTTACCGCTCGACTGGCCCTCTTATTATGAATGTTTGTTAATGGTCGGCGTGTTTATCGCTGGTCTCGTGGTCGGCTTAATTCCCGCTTGGCGCGCGTACCGACAAACACTGTCCGACGGCATGACAATGAAGGTATAACCCATGAAAAAACGGATAACGCTCCATCTTATCGCCTTGCTTAGCGGCCTTTTGAGTTCGCTTGCTTGGGCAAGCAGTGAACCACTCATGCTCGATTGGATAGATTTGGTTCCTGAGCACGAACGGGCACAGTTTGATAGCCGCGGCATGCCAGACATTAGCCACGACGGTGATAACCCGCAAAGCTTGGTCGGATCGGTTCGCCCTGAACTCAATAATAGCCAAGTTAAAATCCCCGGCTTTGTGATCCCGTTAGAAGGTGACGATCAACGGGTGACCGAATTCTTGCTGGTCCCTTTTCTTGGCGCCTGCATCCATGTGCCACCCCCACCGCCCAATCAAATTATTTACGTAAAGTTTGCCGATGGCGCGCCGATTCAAGAACTATGGGATGTGGTTTATGTCGAAGGGACACTCAATACTGAGCATGTCAGTCATGACTTGGCAGAGGTAGGATATGTACTGCAAGGTACAACGCTAAGCGCCTACGACGACGGATAGATTTCTATCAATCAGTGAGCTTGATCGGCGCCGACACCATTGTCAGACAATATAATGAGACAATATCGCTAGTGCGCCGATATAAATGGCGATCAACAGTAAATTGATGGAGTTAGGTTTTTGCCWTCGCACACGCATCCCTACGCTTAATAGATAACACCATAATGTTAACAAATTTAATCATTAATTAACATATTTGCCAGCATAAAATTTTGCTGACAATCAGTGTGAGAACCGCATGGCAGAGCAAGAAAAACCCGTGGTCGTCGACGCCCACCCACAGAAACGGCAACACCAAGATCACAGCTATAAAGAAGATGCCGATCTACGCGGCAGTAAAGGGCGACTAAAAGCGATTGCGAGCGAGTATCAGGTTGATGCTCGCTTACAAGACGTGGAGCAAGAGGATCTCGCCCATCGCAGCGCAAACCGCCAACGCCAGGTGATGCAAAAGCAACAAGCCAACCTCGAAGCGATCATTGCTCATACCTATGAAAGTTGTCACAGTGAAACGGCACAAACCCCCGATCCGGATTGGCTGGTACGCTTTTTCGACTTAGCCCGCAATATTCACGGCTATGCGATGCAACAGCTTTGGGCCAAGATCCTTAAACAGGAAATATTGCGTCCGGGAAGCACCTCGATCAAAGCACTCACCCTTTTAGAAACCATGACCCAGCGCGAAGCGCAAGCACTGCAACGCGCCTGTGCATTGTCCAGCACCTTTGGCCAAGACAGCACCAAAAAGCTAGTCACCGGTTTTCGCCGCCGCCAAGGCTTGGTGCAACTGCTACGCCCAGAGCCGCCCCATAAGCTCTCTCTGGGTCACTATCAACTGTCTTACACCGACTTAATGCTGTTGATGGACTTGGGGCTGATCCTGCGCACCGAGCTTGAATCTGGGATCATTGAGATGCATCCTGCCATGCCATTTACACTGCAAGACACCCAGTACATGCTCACTCCGCTCCACAAAGGGATGCGCCTGTATTATTACCGCTTTAGTCCCACCGGCCACGAGCTGGCTAAACTGGTCGGCAAACGCGTGCATCCCGACTACCACCACGCGATTTGTACCTTGCTCGCTGAAGGCTTTGAGATGCACAGCGACATTGGCGATACCGTCAACACCCATGCGTGATACCTTTAGGTGCGCAGCACTCCCCGATCGCGCAACACATCAAGGCAGACCGCCACATGCTCAGCAACACGCTGATCGCCAGTTAAATGAATCGCCGGTGCGTGCGGCGGTTCATAATCTGACGATATGCCGGTAAACGCAGGGATCTCGCCAGCGCGCGCTTTTTTGTACAGCCCTTTTGGATCGCGCTGCTCGCACACCGCCAGCGGCGTATCGACAAAGACTTCGATAAACTGCCCTTCTGGCAAACGCTCGCGCACCATCTCTCGCTCCGCGCGGAATGGTGAGATAAAAGCACTGAGGACAATCAGACCAGCATCGGTCATCAACTTGGCCACTTCACCAATCCGGCGAATATTCTCGGCTCTGTCCTGATCGGAAAAACCCAGATCGCGACACAATCCATGGCGAATATTATCGCCATCCAGCAAATAGGTATGGTGCCCTTCTGCCACCAAGGCGGCCTCCAACGCACCAGCAATGGTCGATTTGCCCGAGCCAGACAAGCCGGTAAACCAAAGCACCACAGGTTGCTGCTGTTTTTGTTCACTGCGCTGGGCTTGGTCAACATGATGCTGATGCCAGATCACATTGGGATCAGTTGACGCAGATACAGTGTCAGTCATGAAAGTCTCCGCTATTTCGTTGGCCACGCCATAATTAAGGGGCGACCGCCGTTAAAGGAAAAACAATCGGTAACAGGGTGAGCACTACTGCGGAATACACCACAGATAATGGCAGTCCCAGACGCAAATAATCACGTAGCTGGTAATTTCCCACGCTGTATACCAATAAATTGGTTTGATACCCGTAAGGGGAAATAAAACTGGCACTGGCGCCAAATAGCACCGCCATCACAAAAGGCATAGGATCAACCCCATACCCTAGCGCCAGGCTATAGCCAAGCGGGAAAGCCAGCGCCGCCGCGGCATTGTTGGTGATAAGCTCGGTCAGTAACAAAGTCAGTAAGTATACAGCCACCAGCGCTCCTATCGCTCCCCCTGCGGTAAAGGTCGCCATAAACCAATCACTAAAGCGCGCCGACAACCCTGACGCCAACATAAGCTGTGCCAATGTCAGCGCCGCGCCGACAATCACCACCACTTCAACCGGAAATCGACGTTGTAAATCGTGCAAGGAGATAATGCCGGTGACCAGCAACACCACCAAATAAGCGGCTAAGCCATTGAGAATTGGCATAGGGGTGAGCAAGGCCGCGCCAATCACCGCGACAAATCCCACTAGTACCGCAACGCTTTTACGCTCGGAAAGCCGGGTACTGGCTTCCAAACCATTAAAGAGTACGAATTCACGCCGTAACGCTTGGCTGTCTTGGCGAAAGGTTTTGCCCGGCACCAACACCAACGTATCGCCGGCATGCAAAGGAATATTACCCAGCCCACCGTCGAGTTTTTCATGGCCGCGGCGAATGGCGACCACCACGGCATCAAAGGTCTCGCGAAATCGGGCGGCTTTGAGAGTTTTGCCACAAATGCTGGCGCTGTGGCTCACCACCACCTCAATCAAGTTTTGTCCATCAATGTGATGCTGGCCGAACAAGGTCAAGCCCGGGATCTCTTGCAAGGTCGCGACACTTTCCACATCGCCGGCAAACTGCAACTTGTCACCGGCCAATAACGGCGTATCCGGACACACAGGCGCAATGACGCCGTCTTGACGATGAATTTCGGCCAAGTACAAGCGGCGTAGTGCCCGCAAGCCATTGTCTGCCACACTACGACCGCATAAGGGTGAGTCGGCAGCCAACCGTGCTTCGAGCACATACGGCAAGCTCTCTTCTTGTTCACCATCATGGCGTGGCAACCGATAGCTAAACGGAATTAATACCAATAGCCCTGACACCAATGCAGCAGCACCAATGACCGTTGGCGTGAAAAAGCCCAAACTGGGTAAACCCGCCCGCTCAACAAAGCTGTTCACAATGAGATTGGTGGACGTGCCAATCAGCGTTAGGGTGCCGCCGAGAATGGCGCTGTATGACAATGGGATCAAAAGCTGTGAGGGTGAGTGACGTCGGTTGCGCTTGATCGCGCCAATCATGGACACCACTACCGCTGTGTTATTGACCAGCGCCGACAGCAACGCACTTGAGATGCCTAATTTGGCAATCACGGTGGGGAGTTCGCCGTGCGACGCCTGCTGCGCAACCCAGCTGGTCAAATGGGTTTTCTCTAGCGCACAAGAAACCAAAATCAGCAATACCAAGGTCAGCAGTGATGGCGCGGTAAAGTTCGCCGTCAGCGCTTCAACCGAGGTGAGCCCAGTTTGGAATGCTACAAACGCGGCCCCCGCAAACAAGAGCACAGGCTTTATTCGAGTGAGCACCAAGCCGGCGACAATCGCCACCAGCAAGGTGAGTACCGTGGTTTCTTGCCAACTCATCGTTTACCCCAGTTGGCGTAGATCCCGCGCTTGCCAATGCGGAAAGTGCTTGCGGATAAGCTGGTTTAATTCAAGCTCAAATGCTGAAAACGACGAGGTGGTTAGTGGCTGCGTCTCAGCCACATGACGGATCATCCCCGCGCCGACCGTCACATTGGTGAGGCGGTCAATCAGGATAAAGCCACCGGTATTCGGGCTATCGTGATAGGTATCCAGCGGCACCGCTTCGCTCAAGGTCAAGGTGCAACGACCTATGCCATTGAGCGGCAAGGTGTCTGCGTCATGAGTATTAAGCGTATTAACATCGACCCCATACGACAGTGCCTCAACCTGCGCTGAGGTTTTCTTGCTGGCCAACTGAATGTCGTATTCGCGCCCCGGTGCCAGTGGGGTTTGCGTCATCCACACCACGTCGGCGTCAAATCGTTGACCCACCGCCACGTCATCATCCGCTCGCACCAAGAGATCGCCACGCGAGATATCAATTTCTCTATCTAAAGTGAGGGTGACCGCTTGACCGCTAAAGGCAAATTCACGATCACCGTCAAAGGTGACGATGCGCGCGATCTTCGCGGTCAGCCCAGAAGGGAGTACCTTAACCTCATCGCCCACATGCAACTCGCCACTGGCAAGGGTGCCTGCATAGCCACGGAAGTTCAGATCCGGTCGATTGACATACTGCACGGGAAAACGGAGCGCACCCGTCCCGCGCGATTTTTCAATGTCGATGGCTTCTAGCTGGCTGAGTAGCGGCTCGCCTTGATACCACGCCATCGCGTCACTGGCATTGACCACGTTGTCGCCTTCCAGTGCCGACAAGGGCACCATAGACACTGACAAGCCGGGATTGAGCTGATCGGCAAACGCCAGATATTGCTGTTGAATTTCATCAAACCGAGCTTGGCTATATGCCACCAAATCCATCTTGTTCACCGCTACCACAAAATGCTGAATACCCAGCAAGTTAGCAATGTACGAATGACGGCGGGTCTGATCCAAGATGCCGTGACGGGCGTCGATTAAGATCACCGCCACATCACAGGTCGACGCACCGGTGGCCATATTCCGGGTGTACTGCTCATGGCCTGGGGTATCGGCAATGATAAACTTACGCTTGGAGGTGGAGAAATAGCGATACGCCACATCAATGGTAATCCCCTGCTCGCGCTCGGCTTGTAGGCCGTCTACCAATAGCGCCAGATCCGGTTTCTCGCCCGTGGTGCCGACACGCTGGCTATCGGCATGGACAGCAGCCAGCTGATCTTCATAGATCTGTTGCGAGTCGTGCAGCAAGCGGCCAATCAAGGTCGATTTACCGTCATCGACCGAGCCACAGGTCAAAAAGCGCAATAAACTTTTGTGTTGATGCTGTTGCAGATAACCCTCAATACCCAGATCGGCCACCTGTTGTTGAATTGCTGGATTCATGACTGCTCCTTAGAAATAACCCTGACGCTTTTTGCGCTCCATGGATCCGGACTGATCGTGGTCGATCGCCCGCCCTTGGCGTTCACTTGAGGTAGCGACCAACATCTCTTCGATGATCTCTGGCAAGGTGGTCGCGGTGGATTCAATCGCCCCGGTAAGCGGGTAGCAGCCCAGCGTGCGGAAACGTACCGATTTATGCATCACGGTTTCCTCGGGCCCAATCGGCATCCGCGCATCATCGACCATGTACAAGGTGCCCTCACGCTCCACCACCGGGTGTTCAGCCGCCAAGTAAAGCGGGACAATATCGATATTTTCCAGATAGATGTATTGCCAGATATCGAGCTCGGTCCAGTTAGAGAGCGGAAACACACGAATGCTCTCGCCCGGGTTCACTTGGCCGTTGTAGTTGCGCCACAGCTCTGGCCGTTGATTTTTCGGATCCCAGCGGTGGTTCTTATCGCGAAACGAATAGACGCGCTCCTTGGCACGGGATTTTTCTTCATCTCGACGCGCGCCGCCAAACGCCGCATCAAACTTATGTTGATCCAGCGCCTGCTTCAGCGCTTGGGTTTTCATGATGTCGGTGTGCTTGTCGGAGCCGTGATCAAAAGGATTAATCCCCTGTGCTATTCCTTCTGGATTTTTGTGCACAATCAGATCTAGCCCCAGCTCTTTAGCGGTGCGATCGCGAAAGGTAATCATGTCGCGAAACTTCCAATCGGTATCGACATGCAACAGCGGAAACGGGATCTTACCGGGGTAAAAGGCTTTGCGTGCTAAATGCAGCATCACCGACGAATCTTTACCAATTGAATACAGCATCACGGGGTTATCAAACTCCGCTGCGACTTCCCGCAGTATATGAATGCTCTCGGCTTCCAACTGCTGGAGGTGAGTCAGTGTTTTTGCGTCCATCTTCATTATCCTTTAAGCGAAGTTAACCACGGCGGTTGGCGCTTGCGTGGGATCGGCATCGCTTACCGCGCGCCCCTCGCCAAACCATGTCAGCTGACCGGCGAGTGCCGCCACTTCGCCCACCACGATCAGCGCGGGCGACGCAGCTTGTTCCGCCAGCGACGGTAAGTTGTTGAGTTGACCGGTAAAGACTTTTTGCTCTGGGCGGGTGCCGTTTTCAATCACCGCCACTGGCGTCTCCGGTGAACGGCCATGAGCCAAAAGCTGGCTTTGAATGTGGGCCGACTTCATTAGCCCCATGTAGATCACCAAGGTTTGCTGCGCGCGTGCCAAGGTGGCCCATTCCAGCGTGTCTTGTTCTTTTTTCAAATGGCCGGTAATAAACAGCGCCGTTTGGGCGTGATCGCGATGGGTAAGCGGAATACCGGCATACGCCGTTGCCCCTGCAGCGGCGGTGATACCAGGCACCACTTGAAACGAGACTCCGGCGTTGGCCAGTGTTTGTAACTCCTCGCCACCACGGCCAAACATAAACGGATCGCCTCCTTTTAAGCGCACCACCCGCTTTCCGGCTTGAGCATGCTCGACCAACAGACGATTAATGTCGTCTTGGCTCACACTGTGGTAGCTCGCCCGTTTGCCCACGCAAACCAGCTCTGCATCTCGGCGACACAACTCCATAATCGGCTCAGCGACTAAATAGTCGTATAACACCACATCGGCTTGCTGCATCAATTGCAACGCGCGCAAGGTCAATAGCCCAGGATCCCCTGGCCCGGCGCCAATCAAGGCCACTTCGCCTTGGGTGGTGATTTGTCCACTGAGCTGTTCAAGCGCCTGCTCGGCTTGCTGGTGTTTGCCCGCCGCGACTAAATCAGCAAACCGGCCACTAAAAGCGGCCTCCCAGAATTTGCGCCGCCCCGTTAAAGTCGGAATGCGTGCTTTCAGTTTGTCGCGAAACGCGCCCGCCATCGCTGCCATTTTGCCGATATGTTGGGGGACCAAGGTTTCAATTTTTTCACGTAGCATCCGTGCCAATACCGGCGCTTTACCGCCCGACGAGATAGCAATGATAATGGGGGAGCGATCCACTAAAGAAGGGACAATAAAGCTACATTTAGGGGTGTCATCGACGACATTGACCAAAATATTGCGGCTGTCAGCGGCAGTGGAGACCAACTCGTTGACTAAGGCATTATCGGTCGCCGCAATTGCCAGCATGTTTCCGTCCAGATGATCGGGACGAAACGCCTCGCGCAACACCCTCAACTTTCCTTGCGCTTGCGCCTCTTCAATTTCACGGTCGACCTCTGGGGCCACTAAGGTGACCGCCGCCCCGACTTTGAGTAGCATGCGGGTTTTTCGCCATGCCACTTCGCCACCGCCCACCACGAGGCAAGGACGACGTTTGAGCTGAGCAAAAAGAGGAAGATAATCCATGATCGCGCATTTCCTTGATGACAATACCGCCACTATATCGCCCCACAACTATTACCTGAAATTCTATAAATTCATTTTTTATTCTTTTTAGTGCTTTAGGAGTAGTGGAATGGGTAAGGCATCGGGTCAATCAAACAATGACTGCGATCGCAAAGCGCTCAATCCCCGCCTCAGAGCTTTGAAACGGTTCGATAAAGCCGATCAAGCGCACAGCTTCATGTGAATGATAAACGGCATAATTCAATTGCTTGATAACTAACGCACACTTTTCACTTGGAGATCCTGTTATGCGTTTGCTCCCTTCTGCTGTCGCCACCGCGGTGGTTGCCGGTCTGTTTGCCGCATCTGGCAGTGCCTTTGCCGATACCATCAACTTGCGTGTGATTGAAACCACCGATATTCATACTAATGTGATGGATTACGACTACTACAAAAATAAGCCGTCACAAAAAATCGGTTTGGTCCGCGCCGCGACCGTGGTCAAACAAGCTCGCGATGAAGCACAAAACGCGCTATTGGTCGATAACGGTGACCTGATCCAAGGCAGTCCAATGGGCGATTACATGGCGAGCAAAGGTATCCAACCTGGCGAAGTGCACCCAGTGTACAAAGCGATGAACTTGCTCAATTATGAAGTGGGAAACATCGGTAACCATGAATTCAACTATGGCTTGGCCTTTTTAAAAGAGTCAATCAACGACGCTAACTTCCCGTATATCAACGCCAACGTGTTTGATGCCGATAGCGGCGAGCACTACTTCGACCCGTATTTAATTAAAGAATACCAACTCAAAGATGAAGACGGTGATAGCCACACCATCAAAGTCGGTTACATCGGCTTTGTCCCGCCGCAGATAATGACTTGGGATAAAGCCAATCTCGAAGGAAAGGTGATCGCCAAAGACATTAAACAAACCGCAGAAAAGTTAGTGCCGGAAATGAAAGCCAAAGGGGCCGATGTGGTCGTGGCTATTCCTCACTCAGGTATTTCACAAGCGCCTTATAAAGCGATGGCAGAAGATTCTGTGTATTACCTCACGGATGTCGACGGCATTGATGCCATTGCCTTTGGTCATTCACATGCCGTCTTCCCTGGAGAAGACTTCGCCAATATTCCCGGTGCGGATATCGATAAAGGCACGATCAATGGTGTGGCCAGTGTGATGGCCGGCCGCTGGGGCAGCCATGTCGGTGTGATAGATCTGGCGCTCGAGCAAGTCGATGGCAAATGGCAAGTCACTGACAGTCAGGCTCAGGCGCGTCCGATTTTTGATCAGGCCAATAACAAGGCCTTAGTCGAGGCCGATGAAGCTTTGCTTAAGGCTGTGGAGTCAGACCATAAAGCCACACAAGATTTCGTCAATCAGCCAATTGGTCAAGCCAATGATGTGATGTATTCCTACTTGGCCCTGCTTCAAGACGATCCGACCGTACAAATCGTTAACCTCGCACAGCAAGACTATGTCGAGCGCATGATTCAAGGGGACCCTGACTTAGCCGATCTGCCGGTGCTGTCTGCCGCCGCGCCTTTTAAAGCCGGTGGTCGCAAAAACGATCCGAGCAACTTTACCGAAGTGGAGGCGGGCCAACTGACGTTCCGTAACGCCGCCGATCTTTATCTGTACCCGAATACCTTGGTGGCACTGAAAGTCTCTGGTGCCGAGCTTACCCAATGGCTAGAGTGCAGTGCCGGCCAGTTTAACCAAATCGATCCCAACACAGAGCAGCCCCAGTCACTGGTGAACTGGGATGGATTCCGCACCTATAACTTTGATGTCATTGACGGTGTCGAGTATCAGATTGATATCACCAAGCCTGCCCGCTACGACGGAGATTGCAATGAGGTCAATCCAGACGCGTCGCGAATCATCAACCTGACCTATCAAGGTGAGCCGGTTGACCCTGAGCAAACCTTCCTGATAGCGACCAACAATTACCGTGCTTATAGTGGTAAGTTCCCAGGCACCGGCAGCGACCATATCGCCTTTGCCGCGCCGGATGAAAACCGTACCGTGGTCGCCAACTACATCAGCCGTGTGAGTCAAGAAGAAGGCCAAGTCACAGTGAGTGCGGATAACAACTGGTCTATCGCGCCTATCGAAGGCGACGCTGTGGTCAGCTTTGAAACCTCACCGAGCGAGAAAGCGGCGCAATTTATCGAGCAAAAAGGCCAATGGTCAATGCGCCGCCAAGGCACTGATGAAGTGGGATTTGGCGTTTATCATGTTGATTTAAGCCAGCCTCGTCAGTAGCTGGTTAACGACACCCAATAAATAGCTTTTGAATACCGCAGCCTGTCTGCGGTATTTTTTTACTTTCCCCTTTGGAGTTTTGGTATGGATTGGCAAATCGTGACATTTGACGCGCTTGATACGCGCACCTTATTCACACTGATGAAATTACGGGTAGATGTGTTTGTAGTGGAACAAGCCTGTGCCTACCCAGAGCTTGATGCGCTCGACACCGCGCCAGAGACGCTGCATTTAATGGGCTGGCTGAATGGCGAGCTGGCGGCTTATGCCCGTGTGCTGGCACCAGGTGCAAGTTACTCAGGCGCCAGCATTGGCCGTGTGATCGTTGCGCCCGCTCACCGAAACGGTCAATGGGGGCATCAATTGGTTCGCCACGCGATTCAGGCTTGCCAGCAACATTGGCCACATGATGATATTGAGATTGGCGCACAAACACATTTACAGCGGTTTTATCAAACCCATGGCTTTTCGGCGTTTTCCGACGCCTACTTAGAAGATGGGATCCCCCATATTGATATGCGTTTATCGGTGAGTGACGCATCCGCCGTTTAAAGCAAAAAATCCCGCTGAATCAGCGGGATTTTGTTTTCATCTATTGGCGGTACGACCTATTTGGTTAGACGGAAGCGCTGCATGGTCGTTTGCAGTGATTGCGCCAACTGGCTGAGCTCGCTACAGGCTTGTGCGGTTTGATCAGCACCGCCAGCGACTTCTTGTGACGAATCATTGATGCGCTCAATGTTACGGCTTAGCTCATCCGCTACCGAGTCTTGCTCGCCACAGGCACTGGCAATTTGCATGCCCATATCAGCGATGTTTTCCACTGAGGTTTCAATCCCACGCACCAGCTGTTGAGCCTGGTCGCCCTGCTCTACGCATTGCTCAATGCTTTCACAGCTTTGCGTAGTGGCATTGCGCGCTTGCGTGGCGTGTTGCTGCAGTTTTTCGATGATGGTGGTGATTTCGCCCGTTGAGTCTTGGGTACGGCCCGCTAAGGTACGCACTTCATCGGCCACCACCGCAAAGCCACGGCCCGATTCACCAGCACGCGCTGCTTCAATTGCCGCGTTCAACGCCAGTAAGTTGGTTTGCTCGGCAATATCACGAATGACATCCACCACCATGTTGATTTGTTTCGACTGCTGATCGAGCTCACTCACGGTATTGCCCGTTTGACGCATGTCCTCTGCTACTTTGCGAATCGAAGCAACCATGCCATCGATGTCTTGCGCCCCCATACGGGACTGCTCGCTCGCTTCGTTGGCGGCGGTGGATGAGCTTTCGGTATTCTGCGCCACGTCGGCAACGGTGGCTTTCATCTGCGCCATCGCGGTCGCCACTTGTGATACTTCATGTTGCTGGCTTTGCATCCCGCTTGAGGTTTGGCTCGATACGGCACTGACCTCTTCGACTGCACTGCTCAATTGGGTTACCGCGGCAATCACTTCTTCAATCAGCGTGCGCAGACTATCTTGCATGGCGATGCTTGAGTCTGCCAATTGACCCATTTCATCATTACCAATCTGGCTACGATCCAATTGATAACTTAAATCCCCTTTGGCGATAGCAGAAGACTGCTCCATCACTAAACGCAACGGATTGATGATCGCACGAGTAAACACCACTGCCACCACAATCATAAAGGCGATTACCGCAAGCAGTACCCCAATAATAGTCATGCTCACCGTGGAAACCTGGCTAAGCATCGAGGTGCGGTTTTTAACGATAAAGCCTTGCATCAACTCAGACATTTCCGTTAAGGACTTATCTAACTGGCCGAAGGTACCAAATGATTTAGATAAAATTTGTTGTGCCGCGGTCAGTTGCCCGTCTTCAACACGGTCAGGAAAAGCACTGATCTCTTGATTATATTTGTCCCAATTATTCTGGATACGACTGAAAATGGCTTTTTCATCATCGTACCAAAGCGTCTCTTGGTAGGCGTCGAGAGCACGGCTATAATCGCGCTTCATAACATCGATCTCGCCCAAGATTTCACGTCGTTCTGCCGGATCACTAAAGGTAAGAACCGCATACTGATCCTGACGAATACGAACGATTTCTTCACTAAGTCGTTCGATCTCAAGCACCGCGGGAAGGGTGTCGTCAGTAAAGTTCAGCATATTATCGCGCATGCCGCTGACTTGGGTGAAGATGTAAAACCCAAAGATCACGACAGCAATACCAATGAGGGAAAAAGCCGCGGTAAACTTTTTGCCAATAGATAGATTTTTCAACATGGAAAAGCGAGTCCTCAACAAATTAGTGATTAGCGTGTTAATGCCTAGACATCCATGTTGAGGCGGGCTTGCGTGTCTGTCCTACACAGCGGCGCGAATACTAGCACAAAAAACAACCAAAGTGTGATGAAAGACTCATTATTTTCGTAAAAAGTATGTCATACAACACTGGCTTGTTTGGCAGGCATTCACACCCTTAACCGCAATTTGTCCCTTTTCCGCCTCAATGATGCAATGTATCCAGCCGTATTGACTGATTTATAAAAAGTAGCTTAAAAATCGTGCTGCAGCGACTTTAATCACAAAATTGCGCAAAAAACAGACAGAGTAAGGACTATAAAAGACAGGGAAGAGACCGAAAGCACCACCTATCAATGCCTTCGGTTAGATTGACGGTTTCAAGAAACTAACGTTGACGGGCAAAACCGCCATCAGAAAGGCGAAAATACAGTGCGGATTGACCTTTCTCCGTTTCGATCTGCAATATATCTAGCGCGCCACTGGATGTCCGTTTAAAACGAATCCATTGGCCAGGCTGAATGCGGCTGATAGGTTTGCCTTCACCTTCAATATTGGCAATCGAATACAAGTCCGTTAAGGCGAGATCGTAGCGTCGGAATACTTTGGCCAAGGTATCACCAGACTCAATTTGATGACGTGTCCAAGCGCTCTCTTCTGCGGTTGAGGACTCCTGTGACGTCGCAGAGTCAGCCACTGACGATGCGTTTTGTGACGCTGTTGACGATGGAGCTGTTGACGATGATAACGAACGGCTCGCATCTGGATTGATCGCAACCGGCTGTCGCGCCTGGCGCACAGGTTTATCCGATGACGACTCAGGCGGCGTGGGGCTAGGAAGTAAGGCCAATACCACAACGACGGGAACCAGGATCATCAACAGTCGCCGGTGGAGACGAGGCAGGTGGCGCCACGCGTGTTGTATTCGCGTTAGCATCGCACTGTGACGACTTAACGTCGCCGCTTGCTCTAAAACAGTGGTGAGTTTGTGTCCACCTTTCGCACGCAGTTTATCCCAGAGCGCTCGTATTGCTATTAACTTCATTGCCACTCCGCGCATATATTGTTGTTTTGTCCTCACATTGGACGCCTTTTTGGCACAAAAGTTTACCCACGAAACCATCACCTGTTATCCTTTCACACTTTATTGACCCACAAAAGAGAGACGTTATGTCTGACGTACAACTGGAAACCGTCGAACAGAAGGCCAGCTATGGCATCGGCCTACAAATGGGCCAACAACTTGCGGGCAGTGGCCTTGAAGGTTTAAACGTCGATGCGATTGCCAAAGGCATCAGCACGGCCTTAGCTGGCGAAATGCCAGAGATCGAAATTGATGACATTAATAACGCATTGCGTGATCTTCACACAAAAGCGGAAGAAGTTCGTCAAGAAGCTGCAAAAGCACAAGCCGCAGAAGGCGATACTTTCTTGGCTGATAATGCCAAACGTGATGAAGTGACGGTAACCGAATCAGGCCTACAGTACGAAGTGCTGGTACAAGGCGACGGTGACATCCCAACCAGCGATAAGCAGGTACGTGTGCACTATCATGGCCAACTGATCGATGGCAGCGTTTTTGATAGCTCAGTTACGCGTGGCGAACCGGTCGAGTTCCCAGTGACTGGCGTGATTAAAGGTTGGGTGGAAGCCCTGCAAATGATGCCGGTTGGCTCTAAGTGGAAACTGTATGTACCACAAGATCTGGCCTACGGCGAGCGTGGTGCTGGCGCAGCAATCCCGCCATTTGCTGCATTAGTATTTGAAGTAGAGTTGCTTGATATCCTGTAAAACGGATCAGCGCTTGAATAACGAGTAAAGCGATGCCAATCGGCATCGCTTTTTTTGTACTGATTACTGCACGTATTCACGTGGGTTGACCGCGCCCCACCAGCTGTATATCTCAGGGAAGATCACATCCGCACTCGATTCATACTCTTCAGCGCCAATGGTCTCCTCCCCTTGCTGACCAAAGAGCACCACTTCATCGTTTGGCATCACTTGATCCGCAATCTCGGTAATATCGACCATAATGGTGTTCATGGATGAAACACCGACCACGGGGGCTCGGTGACCTTGAATCAAGACATCAGCGTTGTTGCCCATTTTACGTGGCACACCATCCGAATACCCCACCGGCAGGTTCGCCAACACCGAATCACGCTTTAGCGTATAGGTACTGTCATACCCCACGGTGCTGCCTTCAGGCAAGTGATGCACAGAGGCCACTTTAGTTTTAAAGCTCATGATCGGTGGCAGTTCACGGTTAGTGGGCTGATCGCCATACAAGGCGCCTCCCGGACGAACCATATCAAGATGGCCTTCAGGAACATTCAGGGTCACAAAAGAGTTCGCCGCGTGCAGCAATACGTCTTCACGTTGAAGCCCAGCTTCCTCTATTAGCCATTCGCTGTTCGCAGTAAACTGTCCTAACTTGCTACGAACATACTCCGCTTCATAGTTAGGAAAGTGAGTCATGATACCGACGACGTTAAAGCGTGGGTCGGTAGCGATATCCACCGCAACTTGTTTGCCAGATTCCTCGTTCATCTCAATACCATTACGCCCCATACCACCGGCATTAAAGGCCATATGGACCGGAATGGTAATATCATGCTTGTCGGCTAACTCACGCATTTGCTCGGCTTGCTCTGCCGAGCCAATGAGCTCTTGCATGTTCAATGCTAATGCACTTTCCATTTCCTGCAAGGTCGCGGTCCGTACACGCATGATCTCGCCGGTAAAGCCGCCTTCGCGCAACGTCCGAGCTTCTTCATTACTGGCAATACCAACACAGTCGATACCACTTGCAATCACGGTGGGCAATAAGCCTGCAATGCCATTGCCATAGGCATCCGCTTTCATGACGGCACAGATTTTCGTCCCTTCACTGACTTGCTGTTGAACACGTTGAATATTGTTAGCAAAAGTGGCCGTGTTCACTTCCAGCCAGCCGTTTCCGTGCCCCATATAACGCTGGTTAGTATCAGACATGGAGGGAGCTGCTGATGTATAGTCAATGACCGCCGGGGCGCCAATGGCAACGACACCGGCGACGGCAAGCGCGACTAAAGATAGTTTTTTGTTCATAAGATTCACTGTTGGTCACATTAATGCCGCATCCGTGACACGTTGCGAATAAAAGTATTAGGCTCTTATTCACTGCCTCCTAGCTTTACCCGCTATTTATAGCACAAAACACGCCACGGCTGATGAGTTACTCAGTTAAAGAGTAGACAAACTCAGTGAAATTGAACAAAAAAATGCCACTACAAGGTGACACTATTTAAGGGCCAAGAGTTAGTTACATTCTTTCTCGGCGGGGCTATTCTCGACGAGGCTATATCCCCGAACCATCATTTAAGTCGTCCTCATGCAAGCCGCACTCGCGCTTGAGACCAAAAAACCGTGTTTGCTCTTCACGCATGCCCGGCTCTAACCGCTGGGTGGTATGAACATCCCCCACCGACACATAGCCTTTTTCGCGCAATGGATGATAAGGCAAGTCATGCTCGCGCAGGTAGTCATCGACCTGTTGGTTCGACCAATCAATCACAGGCAAGAACTTAAACACCCCATGCTGGACACTGAGTATCGGCAAATTGGCACGCGAGTCAGATTGACCTCGGCGGAGCCCAGAAAACCAGGTCCCGGCTTTTAGCTCTCGCAGCGCACGCTTCATCGGCTCAACTTTGTTGATTTGATTATATCGGCTGATCCCCTCCACGCCTTGCTCCCAGAGTTGGCCGTAACGCGCTTCTTGCCACGCGGGGGAAAGCTCAGCACGATAGACGCGCAAATCCAAGTTAAGCCGTGCAGTTAAGGTATCGATAAACCGGTAAGTCTCGGCAAATAAGTAGCCCGTGTCGGTTAAGATCACCGGAATGTCGGATTTCACCTGACTCACTAAATGAAGCATAAGCGCTGCCTGTACACCAAAGCTGGACGACAGAACACATTGTCCTTCGAGATGCTCCAGTGCCCAGGCCACACGCTCAGGCGCCGAAAGTGACTCCAAGGTGGCATTGACCTCCGCCAATGCCAAGGCTTGCTGGCTTTTATTCATCGCGGCAATGTCAGCCAAGGCTAACGTCGCATTAGGTTGAACGGTTTCAAGCATAAAAATCCCTCTTAGATACATGCACGGGGGCAATCACCTCGCGGCGGATCAAGAAATCACCAAAGTGCTCACCCACTTCACGCTCCGTTGCCCAGCGACCAATCAACTGATCCAATTCTTCAAGGATCTGACGATCGGTGATGTTCTCTTTGTACATTTTGGGGATTCGGGTACCTTCCCAATTTCCGCCTAAATGCAGGTTATAGCGCCCTGGCGCTTTGCCGACCAAACCCACTTCTGCCAGCATCGCGCGGCCGCAACCATTGGGACAGCCGGTCACTCGTAAAACAATCGGATCGTTTTCTACTTGGTGTTTTTTCTGAATCGCTTCCACTTCGGTGACAAAACCGGGCAGAAAGCGCTCCGCTTCTGCCATGGCAAGTGGACAGGTTGGGAAGGAAACACACGCCATCGAATTCGTGCGCTGTACACTGTGCGCATCATCAATTAACCGATAACGACGCGCTAACGCCTCAATCTCGTCTTTTTGTGCTTCAGGGATCCCGGCAATGATCAGGTTTTGGTTGGCGGTCATACGAAAATCGCCTTGGTGTACCTTGGCGATCTCTGCCATGCCGGTTTTGAGCGGCTTTTCTGGTGTATCACGCAAGCGGCCATTTTCGATAAATAAGGCGAGGTGGTATTTACCGTCAATCCCTTTGGTCCAGCCCAAGCGATCACCGCGACCAGTAAAGCTATAAGGCCGGCTTGGCGCAAATATTACACCAGCACGCTTTTCCACTTCCGCTTTGAATACATCCGCGCCAACACGATCAAGGGTGTACTTGGTTTTCGCATTTTTACGGTTCGAACGGTTTCCCCAATCACGTTGGGTGGTGACCACGGCCTCAGCAATCTTCAACGTATGTTCAAGCGGAATAAAACCAAAATCATCTGCGCGGCGCGGGTAGGTGTTGGTGTCACCATGGGTCATCGCCAGCCCCCCCCCGACTAAGACGTTAAAGCCGATCAGCTGTCCTTGTTCGGCGATGGCGACAAAGTTAAGGTCGTTGGCGTGCACATCCACGTCGTTTTGTGGCGGGATCACCACCGTGGTTTTGAACTTACGCGGCAAGTAACGCTCACCCAAAATCGGCTCTTTATCTTGGCTGCCTTCGACTTTTTCACCATCGAGCCAAATCTCTGCGTAAGCGCGAGTTTTAGGCAGCAAGTGCTCGCTTATACGTTTTGCCCAATCATAGGCTTGCTGATGGAGCTCGGACTCCACTGGGTTAGAGGTACACAACACATTACGGTTCACATCCCCAGCAGTAGCAATCGAGTCAATACCATATTCATGCAAGGTCTGATGCATGAGCTTGATGTTAGGCTTTAGGACACCATGAAACTGAAAAGTTTGTCGCGTGGTCAGGCGAATGCTGCCATAGAGCGAGCTTTCGCGGGCAAACTTGTCAATCGCTAACCATTGCTCAGGGGTAATGATCCCGCCCGGCATCCGCGCGCGTAACATCACGTTATGCAGTGGCTCCAATTTTTGTTTTTGCCGCTCCGCGCGAATATCGCGATCATCTTGCTGATACATGCCGTGAAAACGGATCAGTTGGAAATTATCATCGGTAAAACCACCCGTGATCGGATCCTGCAAGTCGTGATCAATGGTGCCACGCAAATAATCACTGTCTTTTTTTAGCCGTTCATTATCGGCCAGTGGGCCCAGTGTATCGCCCGCAAATTTCTGCTCACTCATTAGTACACATCCCTTTGATAGCGCTTATCTTTGCGCAATTCGTTAATAAAGGCTTCGGCTTGCTCACAGCTTTGCTGACCCTGTGTTTGGGCAATCTCGATTAACGCTTCATGGACATCTTTCGCCATTTGGTTGGCATCGCCACACACATAGAGGTAGGCACCGTTTGATAGCCATTGCCATACCGCTTCAGCACGTTCGCGTAACCGATGCTGGACATACACTTTCTCTGCCTGATCACGGCTAAAGGCCACATCCATCCGCGTGAGTAGGCCAGATTTAAGGTATTGCTGCCATTCAACCTGATAGAGAAAATCATCAGTAAAGGTGCGATCACCAAAGAACAACCAGTTGTCACCTTGTGCCTCCCGTTGCTCTCGCTCTTGCAAGAAGGCGCGGAATGGCGCAATACCGGTTCCTGGACCAATCATAATGATCGGGGTGGCATCGTTATCAGGAAGCTTAAAGTTATCGTTATGCTCAACAAACACTTTTACTGTCTCCGCTTGCGCTGCACGGTGGGCGAGAAAGCTCGATGCGCCGCCTTGGCGTGACGCTCCGCTCTCATGCTGATACTCCACCAGCCCGACGGTGAGGTGCACTTCGTCTTCTACTTCTGCCTGGCTGGAAGCAATTGAGTACAAACGCGGGGTAAGCCGGCGCAATATCGATTGAAATTGCTCGACATTGAGAGTGGCATCGGCCAGCGTCAATGCATCAATGAGCTGAGTGCGATTGGCAAACTCACGCAGTGCAGCTTTGTCTTCAGTCAAGGCGGTGAGTGTGTCGCTTTCCGACAACGCCGCCAGCGCAGTGATCTGCTGCGGGTTAGAAGCGGTGATTTCATAGTCAGTGATCAGCGCCTCGCGCAACGAAACGGCACTGCCATCCACCGCTACCGACTCGTCACCACTCAGTCCTACTTGGGCTAAAATGGCATCGGCTAATACAGGATCGTTTTGATACCACACCCCCAAGGCATCGCCCGGTTGGTATTGAATGCCGGACTCATCCAGATCAAATTCAATGTGGTAAACCGCTTTATCTGACCCACGTCCAGTAATACGCTGACAGGTGAGTAGTTCGGCTGTGTAAGGAGACTGCTTAGTATATTTAGCGTGCGAGGTGGCTTGATGGAGTGGCACCACTTGCGCGTCCCCGCTGGCCTGAAATTGTTGCTTGACCTCGGCTAAGGTTTGCTCGCGCCAGGTACTAGCTGTGGCTTCATAATCCACATCGCAATCAAGACGGGCGACCATGGGCTTAGCGCCGAGTTTTTGTAAAAAGGCGTCAAAATCTTTACCTGTTTGGCAAAAGTACTCGTAACTCGAGTCTCCTAAGCTCAAAACGGCGTAGTGAAGATGGTCAAGCTTAGGCGCTTTTTTAGATTGTAAAAATTCATGCAGCTCAATGGCATTATCAGGCGGCTCGCCTTCACCATTGGTGGAAGCCACTATCACCAAGTGGGTTTCTTTGCCCAGCTGCTTGCCTTTATAGTTATCGGTCGCAACCAACTTGGCTGGGATCCCTGCTGCCTCGGCCTCTTGATGCAACGCCTCCGCCACGCCTTTGGCATTACCCGTTTGCGAGGCATACAGAATAGTCAGGGTGTGGTTGGGCGCGGCACTGGTTTGTGGCATGGTCTTGGGTGCCACCGCTTCACCGGCAGGTGTTTGGCTTAACCCCCAAAAATAACCACTGATCCAGGCCAGCTGCTGCGGTGACAACTCCGCCACCGCTTGTTGCAACTGGCCGATTTGCTGATCATTAAGCGGGCTGGTTAACCCGGAGAGATCCTTGAGTAACATGGTGACGACATTCCTTGCTAACATTGCGTAAATGCTAGCGTAACCTCACCAGTTAATAACAATAAAGAATAGATGTGAATGTTTTATAACTTTTTGTAAGATACCATGTGTAGAAAGGAGTGCTTAAGCGGGGTCGCGGGATTAGTCGATAATGCGCACTTGCTGAAAACCAATCTCTAATGCATTCAAGGTCGCTTGGTCGATATCGAGAAAACACTGCTCAACGCCGTCGGCATTCGTCAATGCCATCAAGCCTCCCGCAGCATGGCGGCATTCAACCACCCATCCTTCATTATCTAACGACGGCTCAACAAGCGCTTCAATCAAAAGCTGTTGGCGGTATAACGCACGGAGTTGTTCGGCTGTCATCGTCATTTGCCTATCGATAAAATCCACATCTTGAGTTGAGCTTAGTATCAGATAGACGAGGGTGCCATGCATGGCCTTAACGTAAAACGGAGTTAGCGTGGTGCGGCATAGTCGCCGCACCGGATATCAAGATATGCTAGCTTAGAAAAAGCCTAAAGGATTAATGTCATAGCTCACCAATAAATTTTTTGTTTGTTGGTAATGACCCAACATCATTTTATGATTTTCACGGCCAATTCCCGATTTTTTATAGCCACCAAACGCCGCATGCGCCGGATAGAGGTGATAGCAGTTGGTCCACACACGTCCCGCCTCAATCGCGCGACCGACCCGATAGGCGCGGTTCATATCTCGCGTCCACAACCCCGCCCCTAAGCCATACTCGGTGTGGTTGGCAATCGCCAAGGCTTCGGCTTCATCTTTAAAGGTGGTCACCCCTATCACAGGACCAAAAATCTCTTCTTGGAACACACGCATGTCATTGTGCCCTTGCAGTAATGTCGGCTGCACGTAATAGCCGCTACCCAGGTCTTTATGGCTGCCCCCGATTAATACTTTGGCTCCCTCTTCCTGTCCAACTTTCAAATAATTCATGATCTTATCGAACTGCTCGTCAGACGCTTGGGCGCCCACCTGGGTCTCGGTATCGAGCGGATTTCCTTGTTTGATCATCCCGGCGCGCTCAATTACTTTTTCAATAAACGCATCGTAAATGCTCTCTTGAATCAATGCGCGTGATGGACAGGTGCAGACCTCGCCTTGGTTGAAAAAGCCTAACAACAAGCCTTCGACCGCTTTATTGATATAGGCCTCCTCTTGCTGCATCACATCTTCAAAATAGATATTGGGCGATTTACCACCAAGCTCAACGGTTGAAGGGATCAGGTTTTCTGCCGCACAGCGCAAAATATGGTGTCCCACCGGAGTGGAGCCAGTAAACGCTAACTTGGCAATCCTTGGTGACGTGGCGAGAGCTTGCCCGGCTTCAGCGCCATAACCATTGACTACGTTAACGACCCCGGCCGGTAGCAGATCACCAATCAACTCCATCAGCAGTAAGATGGTCGTCGGCGTTTGCTCCGCCGGCTTGAGTACCACACAGTTTCCCGCCGCCAGTGCTGGTGCGAGTTTCCATGACGCCATCAGCAAAGGGAAGTTCCACGGAATAATTTGCCCCACCACACCCAGTGGTTCATGAATATGATAAGCAACGGTCCCTGCATCCAGCTCCGCCGCAGTGCCTTCTTGGGCGCGAATACAACCGGCAAAGTAACGGAAGTGATCAGCACAAAGCGGAATATCAGCCGCCAAGGTCTCACGTACGGCTTTTCCGTTTTCCCATGTTTCTGCCACCGCGAGCATCTCAAGATTAGCTTCAATCCGGTCGGCAATTTTTAACAAAACATTCGCACGGTCAGTGACGGAGGTTTTTCCCCACGCATCTTTCGCGCCATGGGCAGCATCCAATGCCAGATCCACGTCTTCGGCGCTCGAACGCGGTATCTCTGCTAGTGTTTCACCGGTACAGGGCGAGGTATTAGCAAAATACTGCCCTTTCACGGGTGGAACCCATTCACCTCCAATAAAATTTTGATAGCGTGATTTAAAACTTACCACTGACCCTTCTGTTCCTGGCTTTGCGTAAATCATACTCTTTCCTTATTCCGTGTTTGAGTCGATGGCGGAGCACGTACTGCCCTCTCCTTGCCGTTATGACTCAAAAATCGTGGCAGAGTTTTTTATTGCTGGATATTAGGCGAAAGTCGCAGTGAGACATATGCAACAGAGTTGGGAAAAAACAGGAAGGCATTAAAAAACCGCGCAGAGGCGCGGTTTAGGGCATAAGGCTGATAAAAATCAAGATTAAAAGTCTAATTCAGCACCGACAAAGAAACCGGTCAGATCAAGCTCAGCTTTTTTATTAAAATAATCGAAATCGTGGTCAATCATCCGATAGCCGCCACGCACATTCAGATCTGCGGCGACCAAGCCCAGTTGGTAAATAAGGCCCGCCTCGGCATCTAAGGTGCTGGTGCCATCAAATTCGCCTTTGCTTACGGTGGCAAACACATTTAACGGCGTGCCTACCAAGCCAACGCGCGCATCGACATACAGGTTTGGCTGCCATTCGTCGAAGCTCTGCCCTTGGAACTTACCAGATTGAAAACGCTGTAAATTAACACCGGCATCCACAGATACAAGATCGTTATCGAGAAACTCGTAATACGCCACGAAGTCGATTTGGTCAAAATCAACATCGGGGTTGTCAACACTCACCGAGGTTTGACGGATCTTGGCATTCGGGATTAACGGAAGCGGGTGCTCGAGTGCAGCATAATAAGAACCCGCTGTACTAGCATCATCGGCTTCTACATTGTTGACATCAGCATCCATAAACCAGGCATCGGCGCCGACTTTTCCCCCGGCAAGGGTTGCTGCTTGAGAGGGCATGGCCAGTAGCGCGGTAAACGCTGCGGCGGCAAGCGTCATTGAAGTGGTTTTCATGAAAGTCTCCACATTGTCGATAAAAAAGTGTCGTCACGCGGAGGCGGCAAAGCCATGCCTTGTCGCCGGTAACTGATAATGATAGCAAGCTTTGTGCCGAGAAGAAGCCAAAAACAACTTATGCTGTCCGTTTGCTGTGCACACGCGCAAGTTTTCACGCTCTAGCGGCGACGGAATCGTGCCCAGCGCTTTTCGTTGATGATCACTTCAGGCTCACGTTTACGGCTGCGACGTTGACGTTTGACTAACCAAACCACCACAGCAATGACTAAAAGCCATGGCAGTAGCTTGAGCAGCGTACCGATCATCCCGGCCAACATCATCACAGCAAAACCCGCAAGCATCGCCAGTACCATGCCCATGATGCTGACTCCGGTCATGAATAACACCACCGCAAAGCCAATCAGAAAAAGTAGTTCGATCATTACGATCTCCTTGTCTTGATAGCGAGACAGACTCTGCAGGTTTTAAGCCAATTTGTCACTCTATATATTCTCATTATTTCAGTACGTTAGGATTGGCTTTCCGGTCGATGTCAACGTGGTGGTTAAATGTAAACCTAAATTTAGTCATTTTCACTCAATTACGCATCAAGCCAATCGTCAGGAATGTGGCTCATCGCCATGGTCAGTACTTCAATACTTGCTCCCGGCTTGTGCGCATTCTCGCTGATATAGCGACGCCACTGCCGCGCGCCAGGCATATTTTGGAACAGACCTAACATATGGCGACTGATATGGTTCAGTTGCGCCCCTTGAGAGAGCTGTTTTTCGATATATGGGAACATGGCTTCAACCGCTTGACGACGTGTAATGCGAGGCGTTGTCATACCAAATAAACGCTGGTCGGCCTCGGCCAACATAAAAGGACTCTGATAGGCTTGGCGACCAACCATCACCCCATCAAGATGCTCAAGATGCTGCTCCGCTTCCTCAAGACTTTTCACCCCGCCATTGATAGCAAGCGTCAGGTGCGGAAAGTCTTTTTTGAGCTGATACACGCGTGGGTAATCCAGTGGCGGGATATCGCGGTTCTCTTTTGGGCTCAAACCGTTTAACCACGCTTTGCGCGCATGAATCGTGAACATATCACAGCCACCTTTTTCGCTGACTGTCTCAACAAAGTCGGTTAAAAATTCATAGCTGTCTTGCTCATCAATACCAATGCGAGTTTTGACAGTGATAGGCACATCGGTGACTTCTCGCATGGCAGCCACACACTGCGCCACCAGCTCAGGCTCCGCCATTAAACACGCCCCAAAGCGCCCGTTTTGCACCCGATCCGACGGGCAACCGACGTTGAGGTTAATTTCATCATAGCCACGCTCGGCCGCCAGCTTAGCGCATGTTGCCAAATCGGCCGCATCCGATCCCCCCAGTTGCAACGCCACCGGATGCTCCTGCTCGTTATAGGCTAGGTAATCCGCCTTGCCATGAATGATCGCCCCCGTGGTAACCATCTCGGTAAACAGCAAGGTTTGCCCAGATAATAAACGATGAAAGTAACGGCAGTGTCGGTCCGTCCAATCAAGCATGGGCGCAACAGAGAAACGCTGCATCACCGTTTTTGGCGTCACATCAGGGCTGGCGGCGGTTTTGCTGGGGGTAGTCATGGTCTCGAATCTCTGCAATTACGTTGAACGACGGTCGTTTTCGACAGGCGGACGCGGATTATACACATTGCATCGGTAAGATTTAAGCAGAACCGGTTCACCAGCAGGCTTAGAGAAAGAAATCGGTAAGATAACAGTATGGAGACCGTTATGATCGCAGGGGTGATTCGACTTACTCTGTTATTAAGCCGAGAATGAAACAAGCGAGAGAGCCGAACGATGCGCTCTCTCGCAACAAGACTTATTCGATAGTGAATTTGCCTTTCATTACCGTCCAATGGCCGGGGAAAGAGCAGAAATAAGTTAAGTCTTTGCCTTGCAACCCATCGGTTGAGAAGGTGATGGTGGTGCTTTCGCCGCCGCCAACCAACTTGGTATGTGCCAAGATACGATCATCACCTTGTGGTAGGTAATCGTTATCGGCACCCGCACCCGCGCCTTTCATGGCGATATCTTGCAAGTTAGACGTTTCCGACAGCACCCAGTTGTGGCCCATCGAGGTCACAGGCATTGAGCCTTGATGCTCCAGCGTGAGCGTCACTTCACTACAGCTTGCTGGTACGGACAACGATGACTGGTCGTAGGCCATTTTATCGCCGGTGGTGACAGTTAACTCACACTCATTGGCAGCCGCTTGCGTAGAGACAGACGCGAACGCCAAAGCGGCGAGGGCTAACAGTTTTTTCATCGGTACATACTCCTGTTATGGATGTAAAGGTATGTTTTTTATGCCTGTGGCACACTGCCATCATACTGACATGACAGCGCAAAACAGTTAGCCGATTCAAAAATCGACTGATTATTTATTGTTTTTACTTCTATCATTACCCAAAGGTAGCTGATCGCGATCAAGTGGTCATAGACTATCTATTTACACTTGTGGCAAAGCGCATAGGATAAAGATACGCAGGGTGCGTTGGTATACAGCTATGATAAGATAACTGTCTGACTGTTAGTACTTTGAGGCGCTATGACCCAGATCACTGGTTTACTGCACCGCGCACAGCAGCTGTGTGAGCAACGTGGTGTGAGATTAACGCCGCAACGAACCCGCGTTTATGAAATTATCGCCAATAACTCACGGGCGATTACCGCGTACGAGCTGCTCGATATATTGCGTGAAACCGAGCCACAAGCGAAACCCCCAACGGTGTATCGTGCGCTAGACTTTCTATTAGCACAGGGGTTTGTGCACAAGGTAGAGTCGACCAATAGCTATATTGCCTGCTGCCACTTAGGGCATCAGGGGCACTGCTCTCAACTGCTGATTTGTGATCAATGCGGCACCGTAGAAGAGTGTCACACTGAAGAGCTATCAGAGGCATTGCGTGAGAAAGCGCGTAAAATGGGGTTTGATGTGCAACATCATGTGATTGAAACCCATGGCACTTGTGCACAATGCTTGGCTCACTAACACTGATTTGATTAGGACGGACACTCTTTATGGAAGCACAATTCGTCAACCCATTTCTTACTTCACTGATTAATGTGCTACAAACCATGGCACAGCTGGACATCCAGCCAGAGAAGCCTCATTTAAAAAAGTCAGAGATCGCAAAAGGTGACGTCTCTGGGTTGATAGGCATGGTTGGCCCACAAACCAAAGGATCATTTTCAGTCACATTTGATGAAGATATGGCACTGGAAATCATGCAACGCATGCTGGGCGAGCGCTCAGAATCCATTGATGAAGAAGTGACCGACATGGTCGGTGAAATTACTAATATGGTGACAGGCGGCGCTAAACGGATCCTATCCGAAAAAGGCTTTGAGTTTGAAATGGCGACCCCAGTGGTTGTCTCAGGCAAAGGCCATACCATCAACCACAAAAGTGATGGCCCAGTAATTATCATGCCGTTTAAGTCCCCACATGGCACAGCGTTTATCGAGATCTGCTTCGATCATTAAACAACGATGCGCAGCTTAGTCAACCCACCTATATTAAAATAAAAAACGCCGCGATAAGCATCGCGGCGTTTAGCTTTCTCAATTAATCGTAGTCGGTCAGCTTACGCTTGGCGCCACTGCTTGAATGCATTGATCAGTCCATTGGTCGAGCTATCATGGCTCTCAACCTGCTGATCATCACTCAGCTCAGGCAAAATGTTGCTTGCCAGTTGTTTACCCAGCTCAACACCCCACTGATCAAAGCTGAAAATGTTCCAAATTACACCCTGAGTGAAGATTTTATGCTCATACATCGCAATCAAAGCCCCGAGTGTATAAGGAGTGATTTTCTCAACCAAAATAGAGTTGGTTGGACGGTTACCTTCAAACACTTTAAAGGGTGCGATCGCGGCCACGTCTTCGGCCGATTTGCCCGCTTTCACTAGCTCGGCTTCGACTTGCTCACGGCTCTTACCAAAGGCTAATGCTTCGGTCTGAGCAAAAAAGTTCGCCATCAGTTTAGCGTGGTGATCGCCAATCGCGTTGTGACTATGCACGGGGGCAATAAAGTCACACGGGATTAACTTAGTGCCTTGGTGGATAAGCTGATAGAAAGCATGTTGGCCGTTTGTACCAGGTTCACCCCAGATGATTGGGCCTGTTTGATAATCAACCGGATTACCGTGACGGTCGACGTATTTACCGTTTGATTCCATGTTGCCTTGCTGGAAATAAGCGGCAAAGCGATGCATGTATTGATCATACGGTAAAATCGCTTCTGATTCAGCACCGTGGAAGTTGTTGTACCAGATACCAATTAACGCCAACAACACCGGCATGTTTTGCGCCATGGGTGCGGTTTTAAAGTGGTTATCCATTTGATGAGCGCCATCGAGTAAGGCGACAAAATTGTCAAAGCCGACGCCTAAGCAAATCGATAGACCAATGGCTGACCACAGTGAATAACGGCCACCAACCCAGTCCCAGAACTCGAACATGTTGGCCGTATCAATCCCAAAGTTCGCAACAGCATCGGCATTGGTTGAAAGCGCCGCAAAATGCTTCGCCACCTGGCTTTCATCTCCAGCGGCCTTCATAAACCAGTCACGCGCCGTGTGCGCATTGGTCATGGTTTCTTGGGTGGTAAAGGTTTTTGAAGCCACCAAGAACAACGTCGTTTCAGGATTCAGGGCTTTTAACGTTTCGGCCATGTGGGTGCCATCAACGTTAGAAACAAAGTGTAAATTGAGGTGGTTTTTGTAGGCTGCCAGCGCTTCAGTGACCATGTAAGGGCCAAGATCTGAGCCACCGATACCAATGTTCACCACATCGGTAATTGCTTTACCGGTATAGCCTTTCCACTCACCGCTGATCACACGCTCAGAGAATGATTGCATTTGCGCGAGTACTGCGTTGACGTGCGGCATGACATCTTCGCCATCCACCATAACAGGCTGGTTGCTACGGTTACGCAACGCAGTATGAAGCACGGCTCGGTCTTCTGTACGGTTGATTTTCTCACCATTAAACATCGACGTAATCGCGTCTGAGACGCCCGTTTCGTCTGCCAATGCCAATAACTTGGTCAGGGTTTCTTCGCTGATCAGGTTTTTGGAATAATCCAACAGAATGCTGTCTTCAAATTGCGTTGAAAAATGGGCAAATCGGTCTGGATTATCCGCAAACAGATCCGCCAGTGTATAGTCCTGTGCTTCTTCAAAGTGGGCGGTCAGTGATTGCCACGCCACGGTTTGTGTGGGGTTCGTTGTCTTTAGCATCATGTCATCCAAATCGCGTTGTGAGTGCTGCTGTGGGTATCACAGCAGGCTGGAGTCCTGTATAACGTCAGCACCACCATGCTGTACGCAGCGGTTATTGGTGTAATATTACATAATCATGGCTCGATTCTCACATGCAATCGCTGTGAGTAGGTTGCGATTAATCATAGAATAGTTGGATCGCCTTTGGGCTAACTGATTACGATAGAGATCACAACAAGGATTGCTTATGTGGTACCAAACTGAAATTCGCTTACGCCCGCGCTCTCGAGGCTTTCACCTTGTGACCGACGAGATCATCGACGCACTGCCTGTGTTGCATGATATTGAGATGGGGATGATGCAGGTATTTATCAAACATACCTCAGCCAGTTTAACCCTCAATGAAAATGCGGACCCCACCGTGCGTCAAGATATGGAGTCCCATTTTAATCACTCAGTGCCCGAGCGCGCGCCCTATTACCGTCATACCTATGAGGGGGATGATGATATGCCGGCACATATTAAGGCGTCTTTGCTAGGGGCCAGTGTCACTGTCCCTATCACTCAAGGACACCTCAATCTCGGTACGTGGCAAGGGATTTATCTAGGCGAACACCGTGATCAGGGCGGTTCACGTACGCTGGTCGTCACACTTCAAGGCGCGCCTACCGCGGGCTAATCAACCGAGACAAAGCAGCCCCGAGGCGTTTAGTGTATCACTGCGTTTCGCTCACCCCCTCGGGGAGGTATTGGTTAGATATTGACGTGGGACGCGGCCTGTCACCTGGCAGACAAGTTCATAACCAATCGTATCAACCAAGCGCGCGATGCGCTCAACCGGGAGCTCGGGTCCCCACAACACCGCTTCATCACCCACCTTATCGGTCGCATCTGGACCCAGATCAACGGTGATCATATCCATTGAGACGCGCCCAGCCAGCGGTACTTCTCGACCATTGAGCCATACGGGCGTGCCGTCAGGTGCAGAACGCGGATAGCCGTCGCCATAGCCGATCGCAATCACACCAATCAAGGTATCGCGCGAACTGCGCCAACGCGCGCCATAACCTACCGGCTCGCCAGCTTTGAGACGACGCACAGCCATGACCCGCGATGTCAGGCGCATTGCCGGCTTCAAACCAAGTGCGTCGCCTGTTAATTCAATACGAGAGGAAATGCCATACAGGCAAATACCTGGGCGCACCCAATCAAAATGACTTTGCGGCCAAAATAACGTGCCGGAAGATGCAGCCAATGAGCGTTCACCGGGCAGCCCTTCCGTAACGCGCGAGAAGGTGTCAATTTGCGCTTGGGTGATCGGATTATCCATTTCGTCCGCGCAGCCAAAATGACTCAAGTAACCAATCTCAGGCGCTACATTGTCGCAAGCATGCAGGGCAAAAAGCGCACCAGGCACCTGATCCGGTTCAAAGCCGAGCCGATGCATGCCTGAGTCCACTTTTAGCCATACCGACAAAGGCGAAGATAGGGTCGCTTGTGTCAGCATTGCCACTTGCTCATCACAGTGCACGGTGGCGGTCAGTTGGTGCTCAACCAATAACGGCAGCTCATCCGCTTCGTAGAAACCTTCGAGTAGCACAATGGGTAAGGTAATGCCCGCTTGACGCAGCGTCAGTGCTTCTTCTATCCGCGCCACCCCAAAGGCATCGCTATAAGGCGCCAACGTCGTCGCAACGGAGGTTAGCCCATGACCGTAACCGTCCGATTTGACCACTGTCATCACTTTGCTACCGGGGGCTTTGCGACGCATCACTTGGATGTTGTGCACCATGGCCTTGGGATCAATGAAGGCGCGAGCCGCATTGGTCATGGTAGACAGATCACTCATCATCAAACGCGGGTCCTGCATAATTATCAAAACGTGAGTACTGGCCTTGGAAGGTCAAGCGCACACTACCAATCGGACCGTTACGCTGTTTACCAATCAGGATTTCTGCAATCCCTTTCATGGCACTTTCTGGGTTGTAGACTTCGTCACGATAAATAAACATGATCAAGTCAGCATCTTGCTCAATCGCACCCGACTCACGCAGGTCCGAGTTAACGGGGCGCTTATCAGCACGTTGCTCCAACGAACGGTTAAGCTGCGATAGCGCCACTACAGGCACATTCAGCTCTTTCGCGAGCGCTTTCAGTGAACGCGAAATTTCAGCAATTTCCAAGGTCCGGTTTTCTTGTAACCCTGGCACGCGCATCAGTTGCAAATAGTCGACCATGATCATGCTCACGCCACCATGTTCGCGCGCCACACGGCGGGCTCGCGAGCGCACATCAGTCGGTGTTAGGCCGGAGCTATCATCGATGTACATGTTCTTTTTCTGCATCAAGATCCCCATCGAGGACGAGATACGCGCCCAATCTTCATCATCTAATTGGCCGGTTCGGATCTTGGTTTGGTCAACCCGTGATAACGAGGCCAACATACGCATCATCAGCTGTTCAGCCGGCATCTCGAGCGAGAAAATCAATACAGGCTTTTCTTGGTCCATGGCCGCGTTTTCACACAAGTTCATCGCAAAGGTCGTTTTACCCATCGATGGTCGTGCCGCGACGATAACGAGATCAGAGGGCTGTAAGCCTGCCGTTTTCTTATTAAGATCGGTAAAACCCGTCGATACCCCGGTAACCCCGTCTTGCGGTGACTTGAATAGCTCCTCAATGCGCTCTAGGGTGCGACTCAGTACCGAGTCAATGTGCTGTGGACCTTCGGTTTCACTGGTCCGAGACTCAGCAATCGCGAAGACTTTACTCTCCGCCATATCGAGCAAATCTTCTGAGCTTCGCCCTTGGGTATCATAGCCCGCATCGGCAATTTCATTGGCTACCCCAATCAGGTTGCGCACCATGGCGCGCTCACGCACAATGTCGGCATACGCCACAATGTTAGCGGCGCTCGGGGTGTTTTTCGCCAGCTCCGCCAAGTAAGCAAAGCCGCCCACATCGTCGAGCGTTCCCGCCTTTTCGAGATGCTCAGACAAGGTGATGAGATCAAGCGGCTTCCCCTCATCCAGTAGCGATTTGGTCGATTCATAAATCAACCGATGGGGTCGGCTATAAAAATCATGGCCGACGACTTTTTCCGCAACCGCATCCCAGCGTTCATTATCCAACATTAAACCACCTAAAACCGACTGCTCGGCCTCTATCGAGTGTGGTGGCACTTTGAGGTTAGCGACTTGCTGATCTTTTGCGGGTTTACGATTGTCTGCCATAAAAACTCACCTATTACTAATGGAAGTCATTATACCCGCTGTCCTCGTGGGACGCTGCCCCATGAGACATTTTTTTCCAAACGCTGAATGACACCCTCGAATTCTAACCCAAATTTGACTATCACAATGCAAACAGCGCTTAGCATAGCGGCGCCTTAGATTGCGTGAGATGAAAGTAGTGAAGTCTTTTTGTCAACCCGTGTGGTTATCAATTTGGATGGTATGCGGGGTTCCTGCCTATGCAAGTGACGATAATAAAACATCAGAATCACCTTGGTCAGCCGATATTTCGATCGGTTATCAGCGCCTCGGTGGTAACTCAGATTCTCAAACCATCAATAATGCGCTCACAGGTCAATATCAAGTTGAGCAATACAGTTATCAAGCCAGCATTAGTCTGTTGCAAGTTGAAAAAGATGGTGAAGAGGACAAACGTAAAACAGAGCTAGAGTCGCAAGCTAATATGCTACTTGGTGACAGAAGCTATGCGCTACTCAATGCCACTTATGTCGCCGACCGTTACGGCCCTTATTATGACGATTTTATGCTGGCAACGGGTTTAGGCTATCACTGGCTTCAAAACGCTAAGGTCACATTAAGCACCGAGATAGGTCCAGGTTTTCGTTACCAACAACCGAACGTCGATGAAATTGATGATGACGATTTGATCATGCCTTACTCAGTCAGTGAATCAGTGATACGTGGACAGGCAAGAGGAGAGTGGCATATGCTCGATAATGTCAGTTTAGAAGGAAGAAGTATTATCATTTCAGGGAGCAGTAATACCAGTGTCGAAGGATCACTCACTTTGGCATCGACCATTACTGAAAAGTTATCGATAAAAATAACCAGCAAACAGACTTACATGACAGATGTCCCTCCGGGACTAAAAAATCGCGACAGTATGTTCACGGTCGGTATTCGTTATCAATGGTTATAAACCGCTGAAAAAACAAAAAGCCAACCCGAAGGCTGGCTTTTTATCGAAACCTTGTTGCTAATTACATAGCAACAACGTTCACGTTGACGGTCGCGAAAACATCATAGTGCAGTTGCACGCTGATTTCGTACTCGCCAGTGTGACGCAGTGCGCCTTCTGGTAGACGAACTTCGTTTTTAGCGATTTCAACGCCCGCTGCAGTCACAGCGTCAGCGATATCACGGGTACCGATAGAACCAAACAGTTTACCTTCATCACCCGCTTTCGAAGCGATTTCAACCGCTTCTAGTGCTTCAACTTTCTCAGCACGCGCTTGAGCAGCAGCCAGTTGCTCAGCAACTTTTGCTTCTAGCTCAGCACGACGTGCTTCAAAATGTTCAATGTTGGCTTTGGTTGCCATAACAGCTTTACCCTGAGGGATAAGGAAGTTACGTGCATAACCAGATTTAACAGTTACCTGATCACCTAGGCCACCCAGGTTACCGATTTTATCAAGTAGAATAACTTGCATTCTTCAATCCTCTCTAACTTGGACAGTTCCGATTACTGATGCTTGTCAGTGTACGGCAGCAGGGCCAGGTAACGAGCGCGCTTGATAGCACGAGCCAGTTGACGCTGATACTTAGCACGAGTACCAGTGATACGGCTAGGTACGATTTTACCTGATTCGGTAATGTAATTTTTTAGAGTCGCTACATCTTTGTAATCGATCTCTGTGACGCCTTCTGCAGTGAAACGGCAGAATTTACGACGACGGAAGAAACGTGCCATGGGCTTATCTCCTGATCTAAATGTCTATAATAGTGTCGGCATGCAATACCAATTTTCCCTCGCCTTGTCGGCTGGTCTGGTAAGCAATAAAACCGCTTACCTTGATATGGCTACCTAAAGCTAAATTTTGCGTTTGTTGTGTTGACCCTTGCCCACTCACAACCACAGATAAACGACAAAAAACTTGTCGAGGGAAGTCAGCTTCAACCTGCGTGGAACGATGCTCTAACACAAAGTGACAGTGCGGAACGCCTGCAGGGCTTTGGCGACGGACCGGACCTTTACTGATAACACCAGCAAGCTCCAACCGATTGGTCATCACAGCAATTACTCAGCTGCGTTTTCGCCTTCAGCTTCAGCTTCCGCTTTTGCTTCTGGCTTCGCTTCCGCACGCTCTTCACGCTCAGGGCGATCTTCACGCTTAGCAGTACGCTCTTCTTTAGCCTTCATCATGACAGATGGCTCAGTGATAGCGTCTTTAGTACGCATGATCATGTTACGGATCACTGCGTCGTTGAAGCGGAACATGCTTTCTAGCTCGTCAATCACAGCCTGCTCGGCTTCTACGTTCATCATAACGTAGTGTGCTTTGTGCAGTTTGTTGATTGGGTAAGCCAGTTGGCGACGGCCCCAGTCTTCTAGACGGTGGATCTGACCGCCTGCATCTTTAATAGACGCAGTGTAACGCTCGATCATGCCAGCAACTTGCTCGCTCTGATCAGGGTGCACCATGAATACGATTTCGTAATGACGCATTGAGTTGCTCCTTACGGATTAATCAGCTTCCACAATTGGCTCGGTCGTCCAGCGGAAGCAAGGAACGGAAAAGAAAAGACCGAGAATCAGGCGCGAGATAGTACAGAATTGCAGCGTCATAAGCAAACGGATTTTGTCTTTATCGGTTGGTTGTTCCATGGCATCCCCGAAAAAAGTATGACCAATTTCAAAAAAAATAAGAAATCAAGCCTGCAAACTGTCAATTATGTGCGAATTCCCACCAACATCACGCTATGGATGCACTTCTTTTTTACCAATAATTAGTTTATGAACCCACGCTCAAATTATGACATTCCCGCCTCCTTTTCTTGGCATTTAATGCCCAAAATAATCTTTTTATTGCCTATGCTTGAGCGGAAAAGCCGTTTTTAGTGCAAAAAGCGTAGGGGAAGACCTCATCAATCACTGACTGTATTGATGAAATTCGTTTCAAAAATTTTTGGAGCAAAATATGAAGATAGTAACACCATCGCGTATGGTCGCACTTGGTTTGGCAGGGCTCGCATTAAGTAGCCCCAGCGTACACGCTGCAGTTGATTGCCAGCCATTATCCGATTGGCAGAATGGCAATACCTACACTAAAGGGGATCAAGTAAAAACAGATAACACCGCCTATGAAGCGAGGTGGTGGACGCAAGCCGACCCGGCCACCCAATCTGGCGAATGGAAAGCGTGGAAAATCCTCGGCCAGTGCGCTGGTAGCGTCAACCAAGCCCCTACCGCAACCTTAACCGTCTCTCCGTCTGGACCGATTGAGGTTGGTGACACACTCACCTTCACCCTCGCCGGGACAGACACTGATGGCACAGTGACCTCATTCGCGCTCTCACAAGGCGACACCCTATTGTATGAAGGTGCAGAAGCAACCGCCATTCGCTGGCAAGCCGAACAAACGGGTCGTTTTACATTTACTCTCACCGTGACCGACGACAAAGGCGCTACCGACATCCAGACATTGCAACAGGTGGTGGGTGATGACCAAACCGGCGGCGATAAGTATACCTGTCGTCCGGCTGGTTTATACACCACCCCAGATGTCGAGGTGCCGTATTGCTCGGTGTATGACGAAAACGGCCTTGAAGACATGGGCGCCGATCACCCTCGCCGTGTCATTGGCTATTTCACCAGCTGGCGAAACGGCGCCAACGGCCAGCCCGCTTATTTAGTCAGCGATATTCCTTGGGACAAGATCACCCACATTAACTACGCCTTTGCCCACATCAACGCGGACAACCAACTGTCTATCGGCGATCCCAATGCCCCCGATAACCCCGCGACCCAAATGACCTGGCCGGGCGTAGCCGGCGCAGAGATGGATCCAACCCTGCCGTACAAAGGCCACTTTAACTTACTCAACAAGTATAAAAAGCAGCACCCCGACGTGAAAACACTGATCTCCGTGGGTGGCTGGGCCGAAACCGGGGGCTACTTCGGTGAAAACGGCGAGCGCATCGACAGTGCCGTCGCCTTCTTGCGCCAGTATGGCTTTGATGGTCTGGACATTGATTATGAATACCCATCGTCGATGAAAGACTCAGGCCACCCTGACGATTTCGAGTACTCCAACCCACGTCGCGCGCACTTGAATAAATCCTATCAAGTACTGATGAAGTCGCTGCGTGAAGCGCTCGATAAAGCCAGCGCGCAAGATGGCAAGCACTATATGCTGACCATTGCCGCACCGTCATCGGGTTACTTATTGCGCGGGATGGAAACCTTCCAAACCACCCAATACTTAGATTACGTCAACATCATGAGCTATGATCTGCACGGGGCATGGAACGATCATGTTGGCCATCAAGCGCCGCTGTATGACACCGGAGAGGATTCCGAACTTAAACAGTGGAATGTCTACCAAACCCCTGAATTTGAAGGGATTGGCTATTTAAATACCGATTGGGCAGCCACCTACTTTATGGGCGGTATGTCTCCCGGCCGCATCAATATCGGTATCCCGTATTACACCCGCGGCTTTAAAGACGTGCAAGGTGGCGACAAAGGTCTTTGGGGACGCGCACCATTGCCAAACCAGAGCGAGTGCCCAGCCGGCACCGGCGTCGGTGAGAAAAACAAATGCGGCAACGGTGCAATCGGGATAGATAACCTTTGGCATGATGTGGATGAGCTCGGCACCGAAGTGCCTGCTGGCTCCAACCCTTTATGGCATGTGAAAAACTTGCTCGACGGCAAACTACCGGCCTATGCGGCGGAATACGGACTTGATCCTGAGCAAGACCCCACTGATCGCCTTACTGGTAGTTATCAGCGTTACTACGATGACATCGCCAAAGCGCCGTGGGTTTGGAACGAAGAAAAACGCGTATTCCTGTCAATGGAAGACGAAACCTCGATGGCCGAAAAGGTCGACTACGTGGTCAATAGGGGCCTAGGCGGGGTGATGTTCTGGGAGCTGGCGGGGGATTATCGCTATGATGATCAGCGTCAAGCCTACTTTATGGGTGACACCCTGACCTCTCTGGCGTACCAAACCTTTAAGCAAGCGGGCAGCGACTACTCACTACAACGTGGCGACGCCAATTTCCAAGTGCCAAGCGAGCAAGTGGATGTCACGCTTGACGCGCTGAACTTCCCAGTGGGCGATGACAACTACCCTATTCGCCCCACGTTCCGCTTTACCAACCACTCCGATCTGGACTTATCGGGCGCCACCATCAGCTTTGATGTGCCAGTGTCTACCTCGGCCATTTTTAAATCTGACTGGAACGCCCAGAAAAAGCTGCGCATGGAAGTGGTGCGTGATAGCAGCAATGCCAGTGGTAACAACATCGGCGGGTTTGATGCCACCCATCATCGCTTTGCCATCACCTTGATTAACGAATGGGGTGGTATAGAGCAAAGCTTTAAGCCGGGTGAAACCTTGGACGCTCAGGTGATGTACTACATGCCTATCACCAACCCAACCAATATCACCATCGAAAAAAATGGCCAGCGCTATGCGGTGAAGCAGGGGTATCCAAGCCTTCCGCCTGCGCTCCCCGGTAGCACCAGCCAAAGTGGCGGAGAGTCTCAGTGTCCTGACGTCTATATCGCCAGCCTGAGTACCTACCCCAACTGGCCTAACGGGGGCAATCATGCCAGCGGTGGCGACCAACTTATCTACCAAGAGGCGGTGTGGGAAGCCAAGTGGTGGACCCAAGCGGCACCCGGTGGTCAAGCTTGGCGCCAAGTCTGCAGCCTCTAATCCATTTCTGGTCTTGAATGCGGGGGCTGAGTGCCCCCATTAAGGAGTCGTTATGTTCAAGTCTTCGTTCACGCAGTTTTCCTGCCGTACCGCCGTGGCTCTTGCGCTGGTCGCAAGCAGTACACAGGTGATGGCACATGGCTATTTAGAAAGCCCCAAAGCGCGCCAGGCGATTTGCCATGAGCAAGGGGGCTATTGGTGGCCTTCAGATGGGTCAGGTATCCCTAACGCCGCCTGTCGCGCGGCGTTCTTAGAATCGGGGCACTACCCGTTTGTGCAACACCATGAATCGGCGCAATTGGTGGCGGATTACCGTAATATGGATGCGGTGAAAGCGGCCGTTACCGATGGTAACTTATGTGGCGCCGGCGATCCCAATAAAGCCGGGATCAGTTTACCCTCATCGGATTGGCAACGGACCGAGATCACCCCAGATGGCAATGGCCAAATTGACGTGCGCTTTCGCGCCACCACTCCTCACGATCCAAGTTTCTGGGAAATTTATCTGACCAAGCCAGATTACAACGGCGCGACCGATGCGCTGACGTGGGATGATCTCGAAAAGATCGACACCTTTGGCGATCTGCCCATTGTGATCGGCGATAACGGTAACCGGTATTATGAGATGACCGTGACCCTGCCCGCCGATCGTCAAGGTGATGCTATTATCTATAGCCGTTGGCAACGTATTGATCCGGCCGGAGAAGGCTTCTACAACTGTGCCGACATTACCATCACCCCTAGTCAGACCGCACCCGCCCAATGGCACGAGCTAGGATACTTTGTCCAACATCCACAAATGGCAGCATTGGGCGATCGCGTGCGGGCCCGCTTGCACAATCGCCAAGGCCAAGAAGTGGTGGATGTCACACTCACCCTGACGGACCAAAATGTGACGAATTGGCCACACGCGCTGGCCAGCCTTATCGAGCAACAGGCTAACGAGCCCTTACGTATCGGGGTGATGCGCCACGGCGAGATCCAGTTTAATGCCGATGACGTGGTGCAAAACCAAGTCTTTAGCCATCACGATAGCTATAGCTTCAACCTGTCGGTGATCCCGGCTACCGACGAACCCACCAGCAACCTGCCCGCATGGCGCGCATCTGAGGTCTATGTGGCCAAGGATCGCGTGCGCTACGGCGACAATATTTACCAAGCAAAATGGTGGACTAGAAACGAGCAACCCGGCGCTGCCCTTGTTTGGCAACGCGTGACACAATAAGGAGCAAACATGAAGCCAATGACCCTACTCTCTCTGGCGATTGCTGGGGCACTGGGCGCCAGCCACGCCGTGGCGGCCCCTTCAACCCCAAGTTTGGACTGGAAGCCACAAAACTATTCTTTTGTTGAAGTCGATGAATATGGCCGCGGATCGTACAAAGATCTGGTGCAGCGCGTGGATGAAGTCCAAATTGAAATTAAATGGAATGCCTGGTCCGGTGATGGCGGTGACAGCTACAAGGTGTACTTTGACGATCAGGTGGTCAATCAAGGCACTTTACCGGCAGGCACCCAATCCGGCACAGTCACTTTCCCCTATGACAAAGGCGGTCGTCACCAGCTTAAACTCGCCTTGTGTGAAGGGGGCGTCGATGGTCAGTGTGCGACCAGTGCCGCCAAACCCATCGTCATCGCAGACACCGACGGCGTCCATCTTGACCCACTGCCGATGAATGTCGACCCGAACAACAATGACTATCCCAAACAGCCTGATACCGTGGTGGGGGCATACTTTGTCGAATGGGGCATTTATGGTCGTAACTTCGATGTCAGTCAGGTGCCCGCGGGGAATCTCACCCACATCTTGTATGGCTTTATCCCCATTTGTGGCCCCAATGAGTCATTGGGCGACATCGAAAATGGCAACAGCTTGCGCGCACTTGAGCTCGCTTGCCAAGGCTCAGAAGACTATGAAGTGGCAATCCATGACCCATGGGCGGCGATTCAGAAAAAGCTGCCCGGCACACCGGCCAAAGATCCGATAGGTGGCACCTACGCGCAAATGATGGCGCTCAAGCAGCGCTACCCTGATCTGAAAATTCTCCCCTCCGTGGGCGGCTGGACCCTATCCGACCCCTTCTATGATTTCACCGACAAGGCCAACCGTGACGTCTTTGTCGCCTCAATGAAAGAGTTCCTGCAAACCTGGAAATTCTACGATGGGGTCGACATTGACTGGGAATACCCAGGCGGTGGCGGTGCCAACCCTGATTTAGGTGACCAAGATAAGGATAGCCAAGCCTACGCGGCCTTAATGCGTGAGCTGCGCGCGATGTTGGATGAGCTCGAAGCCGACACGGGCCGTGAGTACCAACTCACCTCGGCCGTCGGTGCCGGTTATGACAAAATCGCCAACGTCGATTACAGCGCCAGCGCGCCGTACATGGATTACATCTTTGCCATGACCTACGACTTTTTCGGCGCATGGAATAATGTCACCGGTCACCAAACCGCCATTTACTGTGGCAGCCACATGAGTGCGGATGAATGTGATGGCACTGGCGTCGATGATAACGGCGAGCCCCGCAAAGGCCCTGCTTACACGCTCGATAATGGCGTGCAATTACTGCTAGAAAGCGGCGTGCCACCGGAAAAAATGGTGATCGGTACCGCGATGTACGGTCGTGGCTGGGAAGGCGTTTTCCCTGCCAATGCAACCGATCCTAGCAACCCGATGACCGCGCCCGGTAACGGCCCGATCAAAGGCAGCACCGCTGATGGTATTTGGGAAGCGGGCGTGATTGACTACAAAGGCGTCGTCACATCAATGCTCGGCAGCGCGGGTAACGGCATCAATGGCTTTCAAACCGGTTATGATGAGCAAGCTGAAGCGGCCTACATTTGGAACCCTGACAACGGCAAGCTGGTCACTTACGACACCCCCCGCTCGGTCAAAGCCAAAGGCCAGTATGTGCGTAATCACAACTTCGCCGGTTTGTTTGCCTGGGAAATCGATGCCGACAATGGCGATATTCTCAATGCCATGCACGAAGGCTTAGCGCAGGATGGTCAGCCGCCGGTTAATAGCGCCCCCACTGTCACTCTTGCGCAACAAAGCTATACGCTGGCGCCTGGAGAGTCGCTAACCATTGCTGCTAATGGGCGCGATCGGGATGGCGATGCCCTGACCTATCGCTGGCAAGGTGACGCTGCGTTGGCACTCAGCAATGGCGACACGAATTCGGTCACGGTGACCGCCCCGGATGTGAGCACCAGCACCGACTATTCCCTGTCGGTGACGATATCGGATGGTCAAGCCCGTGCCGAGGCCAATGCGACTATCGAGGTGGTGGTACCGGGTGAAAACCAAGCCCCTACCGTGGCACCTATCGCCCCAGTTAGCCTGAAAAGCGGTGAGCAAACCCGCGTGACGATTGAGGCAAACGACCCAGATGGCGATACACTCAGCTACACCTACCGTGCATCCGGCGATCTGGCCGTTTCTGGCAGCGGTGATCAGGTGACGCTAACGGCACCCACCGTGACGGAGAATCGCGACTATGTGGTCACGGTCGAGGTCAGCGATGGCGACAAAACCACGCAAGCGCAATTCACGGTAACCGTGACGCCGGCCAGTGGCTTACCAACGTGGGATGAAAACACCGTGTATGTCGGCGGCGATCGCGTCCTGTATCAAGGGGTTGAGTATCGCGCCAAGTGGTGGACCAAAGGCCAGCGCCCAGACCAAGGCGATCCATGGGAGCGCGTCGGGGATAGCCAAGCCAACCAAAGCAGTGAATGGCAAGCGACCGTCGCTTATTCCGGCGGTGCTGAAGTTGAATATAACAACCAACGCTACCAAGCCAAGTGGTGGACGCAAGGCGAAAAGCCGGGCAGCGCCGCGGTCTGGCAATTGCTGTAACGGTTTCTCACTTCCCTCAATGACAAAACGCCCCAACAGGGGCGTTTTTCTTCAACGGTGGACAAGAGACAAGGCACTTAACGACGCTGACGCACCGCTTCATACAAACAGACACCAGTTGCCACGGATACGTTCAAGCTCGATACGCTTCCTGACATGGGAATACGAATTAGCTCATCACAGGTTTCACGGGTCAAACGGCGCATGCCGTCTCCTTCCGCGCCCATCACTAAGGCTAGCGGCCCCACCAATTTGGTGTCGTAAACATCATGATCGGCTTCACCGGCGGTGCCCACAAACCACACGCCCTGCTCTTTGAGCGTCCGCATTGAACGCGCCAAGTTAGTAACACGCACCAAAGGCACCACTTCAGCTGCGCCACAGGCCACTTTGCGGGCCGTCGCGTTAAGCTGAGCAGATTTATCTTTCGGAACGATGACCGCACTCACTCCGGCTGCATCGGCAGTGCGCAGGCAAGCCCCCAAATTGTGGGGGTCAGTTACCCCATCCAGCACCAGCAACAAGGGGGTCTCGGTATTGGCGAGGATCGCCTCCAAGTCATTCTCGTTGTACTGACGACCCGGTTTGACACGGGCAACAATCCCCTGATGCGACGCACCTTGAGTTTTGTCGTCTAACGCTTTGCGGCCCACTTGCTGAATACTCACGCCCAGCATCGCAATCTCATTGAGCACGGGGACCAAACGCTCGTCTTGACGCCCTTTTAATACCATCACTTCAATAAAGCGGGAAGGATCGGTTGCTAAAATCGCTTGGACGGCATGAATGCCGTAAATAACTTCACTACTCATGATTTACTTCTTTTTCTTACCCGCTTCGGCTTTTTGTTTTTTCGCCTTTTTCTTGCGTGCTTTTTGCGCAGGCGACTTTACTTTACTCTTTTTGCTTGGCTTATCCGCCGGCGCCTTATCGCCTTCAACACTTGGCACTGCGCCACGTTTAAGCTGTTGGCGTACCGAGGTTCGCTCACGGCGCGCTTGCGGATCTTTATTCGACTCCGCACGACCTTTTTTGCGCTTATCGCGTTCGGTTTTACCCGGGCGACGGGCTTTGCGCTCAGAGCCTACCAGTTCAAAGTCAATTTGTCGCTCATCAAGATTCACTGACAGCACTTTAACCGTTACCTGATCGCCAAGTCGGAACACGCGGCCAGAGCCTTCGCCCACCAGACGCTGACCTACCATATCAAAACGGTAATAGTCGTTATCTAGGTTGGAGATATGAACCAAACCATCGATATGCAGCTCATTGAGGCGAACAAAGAAGCCAAAGCCGGTGACATTGGCAATCACGCCTTCCAGTTCATCGCCAACGTGATCTTGCATATATTCGCATTTAAGCCAATCCGACACATCACGGGTGGCATCATCGGCGCGACGCTCGGTTTTCGAACACTGCTCGCCGAGCACATCCATATCGTCAAATGAGTAGTGGTAGCCACCGGTCGGGGTCCAACGGTCTTGGTTTTTACCCGCTTGTTTGGCAATCAAGTATTTGAGTGCACGGTGCAACAGCAAATCCGGATAGCGACGAATAGGCGAGGTAAAGTGGGCGTATTGCTTGAGCGCCAAACCAAAGTGACCTTGGTTATCCGCTTGATACACCGCTTGCTTCATCGAGCGGAGCAACATGGTCTGGATAAGCTCACTGTCCGCGCGACCATGGACCACGTGCATCAGTGCCGCGTAATCTTTCGGCGTCGGCTCTAGGCCGCCACTCAGGCTTAAGCCTAACTCGCCTAAGAAATCTTTAAAACCACTAAGACGTTCTTCACCCGGTGCTTCGTGAACACGATATAATGCTGGCTCTTTGTGCTTCTCGACAAAACGCGCAGAGGCGACGTTGGCAAGAATCATACATTCTTCGATGATCTTGTGCGCATCGTTGCGCTCCACCGGCACAATACGGTCGATTTTGCGCTGTGCGTTGAAAATAAATTGGGTTTCCACCGTCTCAAACTCAATGGCGCCGCGTTGTTGGCGAGCCCCACTGAGCACCTTGTACATATCGTGCAAGGTTTCTAGATGTGGAACCAAGGTGTGATAACGCTCTCGCAAGGTCTCATCACCCTCTAAGATGTTAGACACCTTGGTGTAGGTTAAACGCGCATGTGAGTTCATCACCGCTTCATAGTGCTTGTAGCCGGATAGTGCGCCTGACTCAGAAATTGTCATTTCACAGACCATACATAGACGATCAACCTGTGGATTGAGCGAGCATAGGCCGTTGGAAAGCACTTCTGGTAACATGGGCACCACTTGGTTGGGGAAGTACACCGAGTTACCGCGGTTTTGCGCTTCTTTATCCAGCGCAGAATCAGGCCGCACATAGTAACTAACATCGGCAATTGCCACCCACAAACGCCAGCCACCAGAACGTTTACGTTCACAGTAGACCGCATCATCAAAGTCACGGGCATCTTCACCGTCGATGGTCACCAGCGGCAGATCGCGTAGATCAACGCGGCCTTCTTTCGCTTTTTCCGGCACTTCCTCGTTCAAACTTTTAACTTGCTTGAGCACGGCATCCGGCCATTGATGAGGAATATCATGGGTGCGCATCGCGATTTCAATTTCCATGCCCGGCGCCATGTTTTCGCCCAGCACGTCAACAATCTTACCCATTGGGTTGGTTTGGCGAGTAGGACGTTGCATGATCTCAACCACCACAACATTGCCCATACGCGCGCCCTGAGTGTGATCTTTATCAATCACGATATCTTGGCCCAGGCGACTATCGTCTGGCACGACAAAGCCCATACCGTCTTCGACAAAATAACGCCCAACGATTTGGCCTTGACGTGCTTCCAACACTCGCACGACACGGGCTTCTTGGCGACCGCGCTTATCGGTGCCAACACCTTGCGCCAAAATGACATCGCCATGCATCACGCTACGCATTTGATGATACGGTAACGTCCAATCGTCATGATTGCCTTTCCCTTCAGGGCGCAAGAAGCCAAAACCATCACGGTGACCAATGACGGTCCCTTTAATCAGATCCAGACGCTCGGGCAAGGCATAGCACTTACGCCGAGTAAACACGAGTTGACCATCTCGCTCCATCGCACGCAGGCGTCGACGTAAACCTTCATACTGATCATCGCCGTCTAAACCGAGATGGGTAAACAGATTGTCGCGGCTCACTGGCGCCTTAAAGCTGCGGATCACTTCCAGCAAGTGCTCTCGGCTGGGAACCGGATTTTCATATTTTTCAGCTTCACGGGCCTGGTGTGGATCCGCAGCGATGTTGTTTGGCGTATTATTTGTCGAACCTGTGTCTTGCGACATAGACCTTTTCCTATTGGCGTATGTTGATTTCATTATATCTGTTAACTGTCGCGATTGCGCCGCGATGATCGCAGTTTGACGTTTTGTTTCAGCGCTTTGCTTGTAGGCAACGAGAGGAACATGGCGAACTGGCCATATCAAATCAGATTGGGAACAGATGAGTAAAGGGAGTATAGCGGATTTTGACGATAAAATCGCCTACAGTCAGAGGCTGGTGGTTACCAGTAACTGGTGCGTCTTTTAGCGCGAGCGATAATATTCTGAGGCATTCGCGCTTCAAGCGCTGAGCGTAATTCGGCAATACGATCACGCGTGCCAGAGTCTGCGGTAATGGTCTGATATAACCAGCGATAAGCATCCTCATAATCAAGCGGTGAACCGACGTCATCCACCAGCAACTCGGCCAGTTGAATTCGCGCGCGGGTATCCCCCAGTGAAGCGGCTTCGCGCAGGTAAGGAATCGCGCGTCGTTGATCTTGCTGCACCAAGGTCCCATTCGCATAGTATCGCCCTAGCTGCTCCAATGCCGCAGGTAACCCTTGCTGCGCAGCCTGTTTCATGTAATACACACCGAGCTCGGCATCTTGATCAACGCATACGCCCCACGCCAACATATCGCCGTACAAGAACTCATAGGCGGGAGATCCCACACGTGTTGCCCGTACTTCGATGTCTTGTACGAGTTGGCATTCATCTTGTTCCACACGCTCAAGGTGTGAGTTGGTCTCAAATAAGGCGATCAGTTCACTTTCTTCATACAAGGGCACCGCTGGCCCCACATCCGCTCTAGCGGTTGCTGTTGCCAACGTCGTTACCGTTAGTAAAAGTGAAAAACTCAGCGTTCGAAACTTCATGCCTACTCGCTATTCAACCAAGAAACCCAACAGCAACGCGCGCGCTAACCGTGTGCTTTTTTGTATCGGCACCCTGCTTAGTGACTTTAGCAAAGGCGGCAAGTTTTTTCCGCTTTCCAGGCGATCTGGGTTCCAACTTCATCCAATAGCGATAAAAAAGCCAGCGTTAAACGCTGGCTTCATGGTTTGTCTTCGCGCAAGCATTAGCTCTCGAAAGGATGAACCTTAATGATGGTTTCATTACGGTCTGGGCCAGTTGAAATCAGATCAATCGGCACGCCAGTCAAGGTTTCAATGCGCTTGATGTAATCAAGTGCAGCTTGTGGTAACTCGTCGAGTGACTTCACCCCAAAGGTGTTTTCGCTCCAACCCGGCATAGTCTCATAAACAGGCTCGATGTTTGCGTACGCATCCGCAGCCAATGGTGATACCTCTACCATGGTGCCGTCAGCCATCTTGTAACCGGTACAAATTTTGATTTCTTCCAAGCCGTCCATCACGTCCAGTTTGGTCAAACAAAAACCCGAGACCGAGTTAATCTGCACGGCACGGCGCATAGCCACCGCGTCAAACCAACCACAACGACGCTTACGACCCGTGGTTGCACCAAATTCCGCACCCTTAGTGCCTAGATGCATACCAATGTCGTCATCAAGTTCTGTTGGGAACGGACCTGCCCCTACTCGCGTGCAATAGGCTTTGGCGATACCTAGCACATAACCAAGATGACGAGGACCAAAACCAGAGCCTGCAGCCACACCGCCAGCGGTAGTGTTTGAGGAGGTGACATACGGATAAGTGCCGTGATCAATATCTAGCAAGGTGCCTTGTGCGCCTTCGAACATGATTTTGTCATCACGTTTACGCGCATCATCGAGCTCTTGGGTGACATCAATCACCATACCGGTGAGGATGTCTGCTTGCTCCATGACCTTGGCTAAGGTGTCTTCATAGCTTACAGGTTCGACTTTATAGAAGTGCTCTAGCTGGAAGTTATGGAGTTCCATCACTTCTTTCAGCTTTTCAGCGAAGGCTTCTTTATCGAATAGGTCACCTACACGCAAACCACGGCGCGCCGCTTTGTCTTCGTACGCTGGGCCAATACCACGGCCTGTGGTGCCAATGGCTTTCTTGCCACGCGCTTTTTCACGCGCTGCATCCAACGCAATGTGATAAGGCAGGATCAAAGGACACGCTTCTGATAGGAATAGGCGCTCACGCACGGGCACGCCGCGTGCTTCCAGCTCACCCATTTCTTTCAGTAAAGCGTCTGGCGACAGCACCACACCATTACCGATAATGCATTTAACGTTGTTGCGGAGGATACCAGAAGGAATCAAGTGTAGGACGGTCTTTTCACCGTCAATGACAAGAGTATGACCTGCGTTGTGACCGCCTTGATAGCGAACCACGTATTTTGCATCTTCAGTCAAAAGATCAACGATCTTTCCCTTACCTTCGTCACCCCATTGGGTGCCGAGAACGACTACGTTATTACCCATCTTCTTCGATATGCAGCTAGTTAAAAAAGGATTCTAGCACCTTAAAAACTCGGTTGCAGTTATTTTTTAACCGTATTGTCGTTTTCTTTCCATGGGTTTGTCACGTCAAGCTGACAGCCGCTTTGTTAACCTAAGATAGAATAGGCGAATACAGCGCCAATCACCACTAAACATCCTCCGATACGTCGCAACTGATTATCCGGCTGCTGACTCAGCTCGGTCACCATTTGTCGCCATTGCTTGGGGAATAACATAGGCCCCAGCCCCTCGACAATTAATACCAGCGCGAGCGCCCCCCAGAATGTCATCATGATTCCTTCTCCTTTATTGAACTCTACTGTGCGCAATCATTACCCTATAAAAAAAAAGACAAGGCACGATGCCTTGTCTTTTCTGTCGGTGATAACGATTTATTGATCGATCACATCTGGCTGCTTCATGTATTTGAAGAAGTCACTTTTCGGATCAACAATCAACATATCGCCCTTGCTGTCAAAGCTCTCGCGATAGGCCTGTAGCGAACGTACAAAACTATAGAACTCAGGCTCTTTCTTGAACGCACGGGCAAAAAGCTGCGCCACTTCAGCGTCTGCTTCACCGCGTGTGATTCGCGCCTGACGCTCTGCTTGAGAAAGAATCGTGGCTACCTCAAGTTCTGCTTGTGCGCGAATAATTTCAGCCTGCTCACGACCTTGAGCACGATGACGACGCGCCACTGCTTCACGCTCTGCACGCATACGGGCATAGATGGATTCACTGATCTCGCTTGGAAGATTGATACGCTTGATACGCAAATCAATCAGCTCAATCCCTAAATCACGTATCCCCTCACCCGCGGCACGCTCCAACACACCTTCCATGACTTGGTCGCGCTTTTCAGACACTATCTCTTTGATGGTCTTGTTACCAATTTCGGCACGCAGACCGTCAGAAATACGACGTTGCAGCAGCGACTCTGCGGTGATCTTATTACCGCCCCCTGTGGCAAGGTAGTATTGACCAAAGTCTTTAATTCGCCACTTCAGATAAGAGTCGATAATGACATCTTTTTTCTCTGCAGTAACAAAGCGATCGGCACGGTCATCCATGGTTTGAATGCGCGCGTCGAGGGTCTTCACTCGGTCAAACAACGGCAACTTAAAGTGCAAACCTGGCTGATAGATTTTCGCGATCTCGTTATCCACTTTCAGGACACGTCCAAAGCGAATCACAATACTGCGTTCACCTTCACTCACCACGAAGATCGACATCAAAAATATCACGACCGCTAAGACTATAACCGGGATCATCATCTTACGCATGCTTAGTATCTCCCTTCACGTGATGAACCAGAACGCGGCGCCGATTCAGGCTGTTTTGGCTGAGAGCTTTGCTCCAGCTCAATGCCATACTGGCTGCTCGACGTTTCTTTACGCTGGTTAGGCCCAACGGCTGCCCCTCCCATCAACTTATCCAGCGGGAGATACAAGAGGTTGCTGTTTCCGCTTTGCGAATCCACCATCACCTTACTTGTACTGCTGTACACCTGTTCCATGGTTTGGATATACAGACGATTACGTGTCACGCGTGGCGCATCAATGTACTCTGGCAACAGCTTTTCGAATTGAGAGACTTCACCTTCTGCTTCATTGACCGTACGAGCTTTGTAACCCAATGCGGCTTTTTTCAGCGTTTCGGCTCGACCCGTTGCCTTTGGCAAGACGTCATTACGATACGCTTCTGCTTCACGAATAAAGCGCGCTTCATCCTCACGTGCTGCAATGGCGTCATCAAAGGCATCTTTTACCTGCTCTGGTGGTCGTGCGTACTGGAAGTTTACGTCGACAACAATCAAGCCCATGTTGTATTTATCAATGATCTGATTCAACTCAACTTGGGTGCGCTCACGCACTGCTTGACGACCTCGAGTGATAATATCATCCATCACAGAATCACCCACGACCGCACGAAGCGCTGAATCCGTTGCTTGACGCAAGCTGTCATCAGCATTGGTGACACTGTAGAGATACTGCTGAGCATCCATCACGCGATATTGGACATCCATTTCGACGTTGACCACGTTTTCATCTTTGGTCAGCATCAAACCTGAACTGTTTAGCGAGCGGATTGATTCCATATCAACCGTTCTCACGGTATCAACAAACGTCGGTTTCCAGTTAAGGCCAGGTTGCACGACACGATCATACTGACCGAACCGAAGCACCACACCACGCTGCGCTTCGCCAATGGTATAGAAACCGGAAATACCCCATACGATAATACCGATGAGTGCGAGGACACCTAGCCCCGCCATTCCGCCACCGAAAGAAGGTCCTTTGCCTTTCCGGCCACCAAAGCCACCCAGTTTGCGGCTTAGTTTATTAAACAATTCATCAAGATCGGGTGGTCCTTGATTACGGCCACCACGATTCCCCCAGGGGTCTTTGTCGGGACCGCCATTGTTTCCTGGCTCATTCCACGCCATTCGCGCACTCCATCAAATTGATCTGACGATAATTTTTTACTCTAGCAGCCTATTCACTGACGATAAAGTCGCCAAGCTGGTTGCCTTCTCTTTTTTCTAACCGATGCCAGTCTGTTTGCGGCAGCCTAACATCGACTAATAGATGCCCATCGTCTTGGTATTCTTCACTGACAATGCATCGCATCTGGTGAAATTTACTTTGCATCCGACCCGCTAGATTTGGCGGTAGTCGTAATCGATGCCGCACCATGGTACCGGCCAAACGCTCGGTCAGCGCGTCAAAGATGAGCGCAATACCTTGCCCCGACAAGGCTGAAACCCATACGGCTTTCGGCACGCCCTCGTCGTCTCGTTCAATACGAGGCTCAGCCTGATCCAGACTATCTATTTTATTCATGATAAGTAGACGTGGCACATCATCGGCTTCAATCTCTTCGAGCACGCTGTCAACAGCCTCAATGTTGCCACTCAATCGCTCATCACTGGCGTCAACCACATGCAACAATAAGCTCGCTTCTTGCGTTTCTTGCAATGTCGCTTTAAACGCCGCCACCAAATCATGTGGCAAATGGCGAATGAAACCGACGGTATCGGCTAAAATCGCGGTGCCGACATCTTCGACTTCAATCCGACGTAAGGTCGGATCCAAAGTAGCAAACAGTTGATCGGCTGCATAAACGCCAGCTTCGGTAATCCGATTAAACAGCGTCGACTTACCCGCATTGGTATACCCCACCAGCGATACCGTTGGTACCTCGGCACGCGCTCGCGCACGTCGTCCTTGCTCGCGCTGCTTGGCCACTTTGTCTAACCGACGCAAAATCGCTTTTACCCGATCACGCAATAAGCGACGATCCGTTTCTAACTGGGTTTCCCCTGGGCCACGTAAACCGATCCCCCCTTTCTGACGTTCAAGGTGGGTCCAGCCACGCACGAGTCGGGTAGAAAGATGCCGTAACTGCGCTAATTCAACCTGCAATTTACCCTCATGCGTACGTGCACGCTGCGCGAAAATATCGAGAATGAGCCCTGTTCGGTCTAATACTCGACATTTAAATCGCTGCTCCAGATTACGCTCTTGGGCGGCAGACAAGGTATGATTGAAGATCACCACATCGGCCCCGACGTGCTGCACGGTCTCTGCAATTTCTTGGGCTTTTCCCTCGCCGACAAAATATTTCGGGTGAGGGGACTGACGGCTGCCGACAACAACTTGCAAGGCGTCGACACCCGAGGACGAAACCAGCATTTGAAACTCACTGAGATCATCCCACTCGCCATCATGGGTAAAATTAATATGAACGAGTACAGCCTGTTCACCGGCCTCGTAACGGTCAAACAAGCGAAAGACTCCTTAGCAATTGAATACTCACTCCTCAGGTTTTTCTTGCTGACGATCGCCCTGTGGACGCTCTCCAGCCCCTTGGTTATTATTGTGATGGCTCACGGCACGTGCCGGCACCACAGTAGAAATGGCATGCTTGTACACCATTTGATTCACGGTGTTTTTCAGCAAGATCACAAACTGATCAAACGATTCGATTTGCCCTTGTAACTTAATGCCATTCACAAGGTAAATGGAAACAGGAATACGCTCACGACGTAACGCATTTAGGAATGGGTCTTGTAATGATTGCCCCTTAGCCATTAGTTCTTTTCCTTATTTGTTTGTAATTGTAGTCAATGTCGCGGTTAAGCAGCGTCCTTGTCAGTGACAGTATACATCAAGTTTCCGTCCCTGCCGTCAACGCTTTTGTCACCGTTTGTAAAGACAGTGACGGCGCGTCACTGTCAAGCCACGTCACATTTTCCCAGCCTCGCAGCCAAGTTATCTGACGTTTGGCTAACTGGCGCGTCGCGCAAATCCCACGGTAAACGGCTTCATCATGGGTGCTACGTCCGGCCAAATAATCCCACATTTGGCGATATCCAACACAGCGGATCGAGGGCAGATCGGGATGCAGATCCTCTCGCTCAAACAGTGTACGTACCTCCTTTTCAAAGCCCGCTTCAACCATTTTGTCAAATCTGAGCTCAATGCGGCGATGCAACTCACCTCGTTCCTGAGGCGCTATTGCAAATTGGTGTACCTGATACGGCAAAGGTTCACCTTTTTTTTCCGTCAATGCGGTCAGGGTTTGTCCACTGATACGGTACACCTCAAGTGCCCGCATAATCCGCTGCGGATCGTTGCGATGGATCCGCGCACCAGAAACAGGATCAATATCACATAACTGTGCATGAAGCGCTTCCCAGCCATGCTGCTGCGCTTCTTTTTCTAATGCGTCACGCACACTAGGATCCGCACTGGGTAATGGCGATAACCCTTCTAATAACGCTTTAAAATACAACATGGTGCCCCCAACCAACAGAGGGATCTTGCCATTCGACACGATCTTCTTCATTTCTGTGAGGGCGTCTTCACGAAAGTCGGCTGCGGAATAAGCCTGAGCGGGATCTCGAATGTCGATGAGGCGATGCGGCGCCTGTGCTAATTCGTCAGCGGTTGGCTTGGCGGTACCAATATCCATCCCTCGATAAATTAAGGCCGAATCAACACTAATAATTTCAACCGGCATGGTATTGCGTAATGCAATGGCCAGATCCGTTTTTCCCGAGGCGGTTGGCCCCATCAAAAAAATGGCCTTAGGCAGCGGATTAGTCATGTTGTAATGCTTCTATTGCTGAGGTTAGGTCGAGGCGCGTAAACAAGCGTTGTCGCCCTTTTTCCAACGCCTCACCCTGCCAATACTGTTCAATTTCCGATACGGTCTGTACCGCTTGCGCAAGGCTGACTGGATCCGATGCAACTGTCAACTGCTTTGCCAGCCAACCCAACAGGTTCGCACGGTGATCCGGATTAGATTGGCTGGGGTCTAAGCCGCCTAAAAAGTTCAGCAGGGCTGGAACAAAGGCTTGCAGATTCTGTTGCCGCAGTGGTTGGCATACAGACATCACCATTAACTGCTGGCCTTTTACCCGAATATAAATACCAAATTGCCCCAGTAACGTTTGATAGTGGCTAATCGCATCACATTCGGATGCAGACGCAGATAAACGTTGTGGAATTAATAAAGGCTGAGTCACTAATCCCTCCGCCAAGGCTGGTTGTAACGCCCCTTGATGACGCCAGCTTTCTAACCGATGATGATCAGCTAACCATAAATCCTCACCCCACGACATCAGCACATAATGCTGGTCAATCACCGCGAGTACTTTTCCCAAACCAGGTTGGCCACTCACTATCTTAGCTGGTGCCATACACGTGCTTACGCTAACCGGTGAAGGCGACTGCTCACTCGATGTCGCCTCATCCTTCGCATCGTCAGTGTGAACGGCGGCTCGCGGCGTCATTAACCTTTGATAGGCTTGGGTCGCGTGCTTGGAAGGCGTACTCGAACGGTCAGCGCGCGAAGCTTGCCCTTTTGCTGGCCATGACGACTCGGTTGACTGCTTCCCCGGATAAGCGGGGAAGGCATTCACCGCTTGCTGGTAGGGATGGTCGGTTGCCACGGCCGATGCTCGAGGCTGATAAGACACTGTCTCTCTGACCTCGCCGGTCTCTGGATTGACCGTCTCGTCGATGGGTAACGATGATTGTTGCAGCCCGTCATAAATCGCTTGATAAATAAAGTCATGCACCAGCCGTGCTTGATGAAAGCGGACTTCATGCTTCGCCGGATGAACGTTCACGTCTACCTGATGCGGATCCACATCGATATAAAGCACATAAGCGGCATACTGATCGGGCGCCAAGCTTTGCTCATACCCTTGGCGGATAGCATGGTTGATCAATTTATCTTTCATCATGCGCTGATTCACGAAACAATGCTGCATATCGTTTTGCTGCCGCGCGCCATCAGGGGTACATATCCAACCGCGCAGCGCCATATCGTGATGGGTCAAGTCAATCCGCAGCGCATGATCAACAAATTTTTGCCCGCAGACGGCTTTTAGGCGACGTAGAGGATCTCCCCTTTCAGGGATACGCCGATATTGGCGAACCTGCGTGCCGTTGTGGCGCAGGTTAATGGTAATATCAAATCGGCTCAAAGCGATACGTCGCAGCAACTCATCAATATGGCTGAACTCGGTTTTATCGGTACGCAAGAACTTACGTCGGGCTGGCGTGTTAAAAAATAAATCCACCACTTCCACGGTACAACCCACCGGATGCGCTGCCGGTTTCACGCTAACGACCATATCGCGTCCTTCAGCAAAGGCTGACCACGCTTCTTGCTGTTCCGCGGGGCGAGAGGTAATGGTAAGGCGCGAAACGGCGCTCACACTCGCTAACGCCTCTCCCCGAAAGCCCAAGCTCATGATCGCTTCTAAATCATCCAGGCTGTGGATTTTGGAGGTCGCATGGCGACTTAATGCCAGCTGTAAATCTGTTTTGCTGATCCCAACACCATTATCACGGACACGAATGAGCTTACTGCCGCCTTTTTCAATATCGACGTCAATACGGGTTGCGCCGGCATCAATACTGTTTTCCACCAGCTCTTTAACCACCGATGCTGGCCGCTCGACCACTTCGCCCGCGGCGATTTGGTTGGCGAGTCGAGCGGGTAATATCTCAATCGCCATATCAGCTTCCTGGAATAATTAAGGTTTGTCCGACCGCCAGGGTATCTGAGCCGAGTTCATTGGCACGACGTAAGCTTTCGATCGTCACCCCATAATTACTGGCAATTTTACCGAGGTATTCACCGCGTTTCACTTTGTGCTTGATGGCCGGTGATGTCGCACCAGGGACCTTCAGTTTTTGCCCGACCCAAAGGGTATCGGACTTGAGATTGTTCGCTTGGCGAAGCGTGCTCAGTGAGACTTGATACTGCTCGGCGATTTTACCGAGAAATTCGCCTCGGCTCACGGTATGAGTCAGGGTTTGTGTGGATGCCCGCTCGGCTTTACCGGCTAACTTAGCCACATCGACATTTGGAATTGATAGCACTTGTCCCACCTGCAGCGTGCTTGAGGTTAAGCCGTTCGCCGATTTTATCGCAGCTATTGAGCTTTGATACTGTTTGGCGATAACTGAGAGGGACTGTCCCGGGCTGACTTTGTGTTTTACCCCGTTTTTGCGCGCGGCAAACAAGGTGCCGTCAGGAGGAAAGCGTTCAAAATAATTACGAATACCGTGATAAATGGCATTCGCCAAACCACGTTGATGCCCTCGTTGGAATAACAAACGCTCTTCTTGCGGATTAGAAATAAATCCGGTCTCTACCAACAAAGACGGGATATCCGGCGATTTGAGCACGGCCAAACTCGCGTGCTCAGGGCTCGATTTGTGCAGCTTGGTCACTTTACCCAGCTCTTTAAGCACCCGAGTCGCGACGTTGTAGCCTTCTTTTTGCGAGTTACTAAACTGCAAGTCCAACACCGCACGGCTTAAATATTCGTCCTCGTTATTTTGTGCGAGCAAAGAGCCACCACCTAACAAGTTGGATTGCTCTTCATGTTTTTCAATCCAGCGACCAATTTCGCTGTTCGCTCGACGGCGTGAGAGCACCCACACCGAGGCACCTCGAGGTTGTGGCTGATGAAAACCGTCGGCATGCACTGAGACGAGTAAATGGGCTTTGTGTTTGCGTGCGATTTCAGAACGCTGATTCAAATCAACAAAATAGTCACCGGTACGGGTCAAGACGGCCCGCATTCCCGGCACCGCATTGATGCGTGCAGCCGCTTGTTTAGCAATGGCAAGATTGACATCTTTTTCCTGCTTGCGACGCGGCCCAATGGCGCCGGGATCGTTACCGCCGTGCCCGGGGTCAATCGCGACGACAATGTCTTCAGTGCCAAAGGGTAAAGCCGCGACCGTCTCACGCCGCTTCTTTTCCGCTACCGAGAGTGTCGGTTTGTTCTTATCCACTTTTTGCGCGTGCGGTAAATCAACCACTAAACGGTGGCCATACTCGCCTCCCGGTGCGAGAGAAAATATCGTCGGCTTAGCGTCATTTTTTAACTCAAAAACCAGTCGATACGTGCTGGCATCAGGGGGACTGCTCTTGCGGATTTTAGTCAGAATATCGCTGCCTTTAACCTGCTTTGGCAAGCCGGTGGCGAGCTGACTTTGTTTCAAGTCGACCACAAGTCGGTCCGGACGTGTTAAAGAAAAATAACTAAAATCCGCCTTTTCAGCGAGATCAACCACCACCCGGGTTTCATTCGGTGCCGGCCACACCCGAATATTTTCGATTTTGTTGGCCCAACTTGTTGCACTCAACAAACTGGCGATCATCAAGATGCAAAGCCGCTGCCACATCATGCTAGTCTTCCCATTCTAGGCGGTCGATAATAGCCAGGCCTGCCGCGCTATTGGCATCAATAATAAGGTTGCGCTGCTCACCGTCGTAACGCAGAGTGATATCCAGATCGGCATGCGGTAACCAGCCTTCTCCCTTTTCTGGCCATTCAATTAAGCACAGCGCTTGTTGATTAAAATAATCTCGGATCCCCATAAACTCCAACTCTTCTGGATCCGCCAAACGGTAGAGATCGAAATGATACACTTGCCAAGGTGTTAGCTCATAAGGTTCAACCAAGGTATAGGTTGGACTTTTGACATTACCGGTATGCCCCATCGCCTGGATAAAACCGCGGCAAAACGTGGTCTTTCCCGCACCAAGATCGCCATGTAGATAGCAGGTTGTACTTTGCGTACAAGCACGCGCCAGTGCCGCGCCGAAAGCCACCGTGCGATCCGCATCGGTCAACTGAGTGATAAAAGTCTGGGTCATACTACTTTGGGATCTCGTCTGTTATTTATGTCATAAACGGCTCTGATTACTGAACCAGGCGCGTTTCTCTAATCCACTAACTGCTGCAAATAGGGAAACAAATCGCTGGCGAGCAATCCTCGCTCACCGGCCTGAGCGGCGTAATCACCCGCTTTACCATGAAGGTAGCAACCCAATGTTGCCGCCGAGAATAAATCAACGCCTTGCGCCAACAAACTACCGATTACCCCCGAGAGAACATCGCCCATTCCCCCAGACGCCATGCCAGGATTGCCCACATTTGCAACAGCATAATCTGTGCCATCATATACGATCGTTCCTGCCCCTTTAAGCAAAACGACACCACCATACCGTGTTTGTATCGCTTTGACGGCGGCAAAACGATCGAGTTCCACCTCTTTTACTTCACAGCCCAATAAGCGAGCGGCCTCGCCTGGGTGAGGCGTGAGAATCCAATCGTCGCGGTGTTGGGGTTGCCGCGCTAATTTATTTAATCCATCCGCATCAACAACCTTAGGCAACCGTGCCGAGAGGGCGATGGTCCAGAGTGCATCCGACCACGCACTCTGGCCAAGTCCAGGGCCGATAACAATATGGGTGGCCCAAGACAAGGCATCACCTAATGATTGGCCCGGCGCCCAGCTTTGCGTCATTAGCTCAGGCTGACGCGTGACGAGCATCAAGGTATGGTCTTTTTGCGTCACAACTTTGACGAGGCCGGCGCCAGTGCGTAACGCAGCTTGGGCACAAAGCGTCACGGCACCGGCCATACCATGGTCGCCGCCTAAACAAAGAACGCGACCAAATTGCCCTTTATGTGCACTGCGCGCTCGGGGCGGGAGGCATTGCGTTTTGATATCGTCACTGATCAGCTGCCCAGCCGTTTCCGCTTGACGTGCAAAGGCTGTTGCTACATTGAGACCAGCAAAAATAAGTTCACCGCGATGCGTGACCGCTTGCCCGGTTAATAAGCCTTGTTTTAATGCAATCAAGGTAACCGTTATATCCGCTGCGATTGCCACACCTTTTACACAGCCACTGTTGGCACATAAGCCAGACGGAATATCAACCGCCACCACTGGCACGTGGCAATGATTAATCACCCTGACCGCTTGGGCAAAATCGCCTTCAACCGCGCGCGATAAACCGGTGCCCAACATGGCATCGACAATAACATCAAACTGCGTGACGGTAGGCTGGGTCTTAATAACGCTTCCACCACAATCTTGCCACTCTTGCCAAGCGGTTGCCGCGTCGCCACTAAGTTTTTCTGGCGCGACCAATGACCATATGGTGACATTTAATCCCGCTGATTTCGCCAACCGAGCAATCACATAACCATCGCCGGCGTTGTTGCCCGCACCACAGACGATCAATAACCGTGCCGCGTTAGGGTAATACTGATTGATACTATCAAAGACGGCTTGGCCCGCTCTTAACATCAGCTGATACATAGGAATATCCAACGCACGCGCGACAGCCTGTTCGCCTTCACGAACTTGCTCTGCCCGATAGAAACTCTGTGGTAAACTTGTCGCCATCAACTGCCTCCATTGATTGTACTGCACCACTTAAGGACTCAGGATCTACCGCTATGTCGCAACCCACGCCCGATGCATCGATTAATTTCGACCAATTAGCCCAACGTATCAAGCAATGGGGACAAGCGCTAGGCTTCCAGCATGTTGGGATCACGGATGTTGATCTCAAGCAACATGAGGCGCAACTGCAACGTTGGCTCGACAATGGCTATCACGGTGAGATGGCGTGGATGGCGCGACATGGCATGATGCGTGCGCGCCCAGAGGAGTTGGTGCCTGGTACAGTACGCGTGATCAGTGTACGCATGAATTATTTACCACCAGAAGCGGGATTTGCCACCACATTGGCCAATCCACGTTTAGGTTATGTGAGTCGCTATTCTTTAGGGCGCGACTATCACAAACTCATCCGCAACCGATTGAAAAAGCTGGGGCAGCAAATCGAAGACGAGGTTGGCCCCTATGGCTATCGTCCTTTTGTCGACTCGGCACCTGTTTTAGAACGTCCGTTGGCAGAAAAAGCAGGGTTGGGATGGACAGGTAAACACTCATTGATCCTTAACGAGGAAACGGGATCCTGGTTTTTCCTCGGCGAGCTATTGGTTGATCTCCCTTTACCGACGGATACTCCCGTTGATAATCAGTGTGGCAAGTGCGTTGCTTGTATGACGAGCTGCCCAACCCAAGCGATTGTTGCGGAAGGAGTGGTCGATGCCCGGCGCTGTATTTCCTACCTCACCATTGAATATGATGGTGTGATCCCTATGGAGTTTCGCCACGCGATAGGTAACCGCATTTACGGTTGCGATGACTGCCAGCTCGTTTGTCCATTCAACCGCGAGGCTGAACTCACTTTAGAAGCCGACTTTCACTGTCGCCCTAGCCTTGATCAACAGCCGCTCAGCACACTTTTTAATTGGGATGAGGACACTTTTTTATCCTTAACGCAAGGGTCGGCTATTCGTCGTATTGGGATTAAAAAGTGGCGACGCAATCTTGCTATCGCGATGGGCAACGCGCCTTATGATCCAGAGATCGTTGCGAGCTTACGAGCTCGGCATGGAGAGGATGCACTGGTTGATGCACATATAGAGTGGGCGCTCGGTGAGCAAGAAAGCAAACGACAGCGCATTGATGTGGCCGTACTCCCCACCAGCACTCGCCGCCTGGTGCGCATCATTGAAAAAGGGTTACCGCGAGACGCTTAGCACTGTTAAATAGCAGAAAGATGACGCCATTCACATTATGTGGAAAACTATTAAGCAATGTGTGTTTATGGTGCGCTTTTTGATAGTTAAACACATAGGCAGGGCATTAAGCGAGCAAGATCACGATAGTGAATAACAATGTGGAAAAGCATTAGTTAACCTGGAAAAAAATACACTATTCCCCTTTATTTTCAGCTAAATAGAGAAAAATGGTGTTTATTTCCGGTGTACAACATCATCCTCGTGCTTGCTGACAAGATCACCGGCATGGCGGGCTTTATAGAATTCATCAACCAAGTTATCCACAAAACGAATCTTGTGGATAAAGCTGTGCATTAGTAATTAAAAGCACGCCAATACGCCGCTTCCAGAGGAAGTACGTTAGGTGTGAATTTGATGCTAGAGATGATGCTTCACAGCATTAAAGACGGCGCTATATGTAACGCCACACTTGCGGTTAACCAAGTGATTGGAGCGACACACGGGGTTCGAACCCGTGACCTCAACCTTGGCAAGGTTGCGCTCTACCAGCTGAGCTAGTGTCGCTTATACCGAATTGTTATTTGGAGCGACATACGAGGTTCGAACTCGTGACCTCAACCTTGGCAAGGTTGCGCTCTACCAGCTGAGCTAATGTCGCATTGCCGATGCGTAACATCGAATTTTAAATTGGAGCGACACACGAGGTTCGAACTCGTGACCTCAACCTTGGCAAGGTTGCGCTCTACCAGCTGAGCTAGTGTCGCTTAGATCGACCTGATCACTATCAGATCGATATTTAATTTGGAGCGACATACGAGGTTCGAACTCGTGACCTCAACCTTGGCAAGGTTGCGCTCTACCAGCTGAGCTAATGTCGCTTTCAACAGACGATTCACGTCGTTAGGGCTGCGAATTATACGAAGAAAAAACCGGGTTGCAAGTGCTGATCAGCAAAATTATGATTTTTTCTTTTGATCGCTCAAAAGAGCAACAGATCGACGAAAAGAAAATCAGATCGTCAGGATCCTTTCGCGATAGAACTGCAATTCTGCAATTGATTCCCGAATGTCGTCAAGGGCTAAATGGGTGCCTTTTTTAGAAAACGCATTCAGTATTTCGGGCTGCCAACGGCGCGTAAGCTCTTTCAGCGTACTGACGTCCACGGTGCGATAGTGAAAATAACGCTCCAGCGCTGGCATATGACGATAGAGAAAACGACGATCTTGGCCCACACTGTTACCACAAATCGGGGAGGCCCCCGCGGGTACCCATTGAGATAAAAATGCGATCGTTTTCTCAATAGCCGCTTGCTCACTGACTTGGCTTTGTTGCACACGCGCAACCAAACCAGACTGGGTATGCGTTTGCGTACACCAATCGTCCATTTTATCGAGTTCGCTTTGCGGCTGATGGATCGCTAATACCGGCCCTTCTGCCAGGATATTAAGCTGTGCATCGGTCACAATCGTTGCGATCTCAATGATCTTGTGGGTGTCCGGATCGAGCCCGGTCATTTCCAGATCGATCCAGATTAAATTGTTTTCACTGAACGCCATTGAACTTGCCTTTTTTATGGGTAAACCATGTATCATACTGTGCTTGATATGAAAGCCAACTTAACTGATAAGAGTCAACGTGGCAAAAAAGAAAAAGCTTACTAAAGGCCAATTGCGGCGGGTTCGATCGAACCAGCAACGTCGGATCAAACAGCATGATAACGACATCCAATGGGAAGATGCTGCCCTTGAATCCTCTCGTGAAGGCCGAGTGATCACGCGATTTGGGCAACATGCCGACATTGAAGATCCGCAAACAGGAAAAATACACCGGTGCAATCTTCGTCGTTCCGTCGGTAGCCTGGTAACAGGTGATCGCGTCATTTGGCGCCCAGGCAAAGAAGCACTCGAGGGATTTGCCGGCGTGGTTGAAGCGGTACATGATCGCATGTCGGTTCTAACACGGCCAGATTACTATGACGGCGTTAAACCCGTTGCCGCCAATATCGATCAAGTGGTGATCGTGGCCGCGATCTTGCCCGAGCTGTCGCTCAATATTATCGACCGTTACTTAATTGCGTGTGAAGTACTCAATATCGCCCCGCTCATTGTGGTCAATAAAGTCGACCTGCTGGATGATGACGGCCGAGAGATGGTCGAGACGCTGCTCGATATCTATCGAGATATTGGCTATCCCTTGGTGATGGTGAGCGCCGATTCTGGTGAGGGCATGTCGACACTGGTTGAACAATTGGATCAACATGTCAGTGTGTTCGTGGGGCAATCAGGCGTGGGTAAATCAAGCCTGGTCAATACCTTATTACCCGATGTGCATGCGCAAACGCATCAGGTATCAGAAAACTCAGGACTGGGGCAACACACCACGACCGCGGCACGCTTGTATCATTTCGCCCAAGGGGGCGATCTCATTGACTCGCCTGGCGTGCGCGAGTTCGGTTTATGGCACCTTGAGCCGGAACAAATCGCCCATGGGTTTGTCGAATTTCGTGAGTATTTAGGTGGGTGCAAATTCCGCGACTGCAAACATGGCGACGACCCAGGTTGCCTGCTTCGTCAGGCGGTCGAAGATGGCCATATTAGTGTCGAACGCTTTGACAGCTACCACCGCATTATTGAAAGCATGAAAGAAGCAAAAGATAACCGACAGTTCTCACGAAATAAGCAACTGTGAGCCGCTGTCACTACACGTATTGATTCGCTACACTGCGTGCCAATCCATAGCACGCATTGAGCGTAATTAACATTCAATAACTTGTCAGGACGAAACTGTGCGAGACGATTTAAAAGTCGGGCTGCAATACCTTGCGCCGAAACACGCTCTTACCCGAGTCATGGGCAAATTGGCTAGCTTAAAAGGCGGCTGGTTCACAACCTCGGTGATTAAGTGGTTTATTAAGCAGTATCACGTCGATATGGGCGAAGCAAAGGTCAGTGATCCTGGCTACTATCGTACCTTTAATGATTTTTTTGTCCGTGAACTAAAACCTGCGTTACGTCCCATCGAAGGCGATAATGATACCTTGGTTTTTCCTGCCGATGCCTGCGTCAGTCAAGCGGGACGCATCGAGCAGGGGCAATTAATCCAAGCCAAAGGCCACTACTTTTCATTAACCGAATTAATCGGCGGCGATGCAGCACTCGCCAGCCAATTTGATGAGGGAGCGTTCGCCACCTTATATCTCTCACCGCGTGATTATCACCGCGTCCATATGCCATGCGACGGGGTACTGCGCGAGATGATCTATATTCCTGGCGATCTCTTTTCAGTCAACCCGGTAACAGCAGAAAACGTTCCCAACCTGTTCGCGCGCAATGAGCGTGTTGTCTGTCTCTTTGAAACAGATTTCGGCCCCATGGCGCAAATTTTAGTGGGGGCGACCATTGTCGGTAGCATTGAAACCACGTGGGCGGGCACGGTGACACCGCCAACTGGCGGCAGCATTCGTCGTTGGCAATACCCGACCGAGGGCGAGCAAGCGATTCACTTTGTCCAAGGTGATGAGATGGGCCGATTCAAGCTGGGCTCAACCGTGATTAACCTCTTTCCAAACGGTGCCCTGCACTTCGACGACCAAGTTACCCCTGGCGCACCTACGCAAATGGGGCAGCCCTACGCGCATCGGCAGGCGTAATCGAAAAAATTGTGAGATAAGGGGCATTTATGCCCCTTTTTTGTGTCGAAATTCGGAGATTTTTCCCGTTAATCAACAGGCAAGGTCCGTATTATTGGAGGTATTCTGTTAGCAATAAAGCGCTTGCCAATCCAACTGTAAGGCATGACGCGGTCGCCCACCAATGACGAAGGAGCGTATTTGTGGTTAATGCTCGTTTTATCAAGCTACTTGTCGCACTCGGCTTCCCCTTATTATTACTGCTCATCCCCACTGATTGGTTGCCTATTGCCGATCTTACGATTATTCAGCACCGCTTATTAGCCATCTTTTTAATGGCCGCGTTATTGTGGGTGCTTGAGCCCGTTCCCGTTTTTTCTACGTCTTTGCTCATCATCACCCTGCAACTGATCATGATTTCAGACAAAGGCTTGCACTGGTTTCGTGGCATAACGCCTCATCATCCGCGTGGCGAGTTAATTCCTTACACCGATATATTAAGTGCCTTTTCATCGCCTATTATCATCCTGTTTATGGGTGGGTTTTCGTTGGCTATCGCGGCGTCTAAATATCAGCTCGACATTAACCTTGCCCGCGTGTTACTCAAACCTTTCGGCCAACACCCCAAGTTCATTATGCTGGGGCTGATGTTGATCACGGCGGTATTTTCAATGTTTATGTCCAATACCGCGACAACTGTCATGATGTTGGCCCTATTAGCGCCCATTATCAGTGTGCTACCCAAAGGCGATCCGTTAATTAAAGCGATGGTGCTTTGCATTCCGGTCGCCGCGAATACCGGAGGAATCGCTACCCCTATCGGCACACCGCCAAACGCGATCGCGCTACAGTATTTAACCGGCGAATATCAAGTCTCCTTTTTAGACTGGATGAAGATGGGGCTCCCCTTCGTGATCGTCCAACTCAGTTTTGCTTGGTGGCTGTTACAACGCCTCTTTCGCAGTCAACACACTCGAGTGGAGCTTGCGTTAGAAGGCCGTTTTTTACAAAGCTGGCAAGCCTATACCGTTTATATTACCTTTGCGCTGACCATTGTTCTGTGGCTCACCACAGGCGCTCATGGCATGAATACGTATGTCGTCGCGGTGATCCCTCTGGCTATTTTTACCCTGACAGGGATCATTGGTAAGCCAGAGCTTAAGCAAATTAACTGGGATGTGCTTTGGCTGGTCGCCGGCGGGATTGCAATGGGGATCGCACTGGATCAAACCGGTCTCGCCGCAGCCCTCGCCCATGCAGTGGATTACAGCTTGCTCACTGCCATGACCGTTTTAATTACCTTATCGGTGATTTGCTGGCTGATGGCTAATTTTATGTCCAATACAGCGACCGCAAACTTGTTAATGCCGATTGCGGCGGCGATTGCCTCTTCCATGCCAGCGTTAGCAAGCATTGGCGGCATGCAAGGCTTGCTCATTGTTGTCGCTTTTTCCGCCTCTCTCGGCATGATTTTACCGGTATCGACCCCTCCCAACTCGCTCGCTTACTCCACGGGGTTTATCAGTAGTCAAGATCTGGTCAAAGTCGGCCTTATTCTCGGGGTTAGTGGTTTGATGCTGGTTTATGGCGGGGTTGTCTTATTAACCTGACAGGCGTTTCATCGATGAGACAAAAAACCGATAAGTCGTTTCCATTTTACATAAGTGTCTATTTTTTATTGGTTAAAAATGGGATAACACGAGTGATGCAGGCGTTAGCGAGCTTGAGAGGAAAACTTTTTTTTAATTCTATCCCCTCCCAGGCTCAAGCTTTCTACAATTAAGCAGATACTCAATAAGAAAGTGTCGTCATAGTGTGGTAGTACGAGGGATCTTTAATGAAATTTACCATCAAGACCAAAATATTACTTGCGGTTGCTTTGGTCGTCGCCTTAGTCAGTGCAGTACAGGCATGGTTTTCAGTCAATCAACTTGAAGCAGAAACCGAACAAAGCGTCACCGCTCAAATGAGAGATGTGGGGCTATCAACGAGCAACTTTATCGAAGAATGGCTCGACATCCGCAGCAAAATGCTCGTCGCGAATGTGCCTTTGATTGCTAGCCAACCGAATGTTGATCGCGAATTATTACTGACCAAACGCCAGGGTGATTTTCTTACCGTCTATGCCGGCTTTGCTGATGGAACCATCGCCTATGGTGATAAAACCGAAAGCTGGCCAACCGACTATGACCCTCGTTCACGTCCTTGGTATAAGCAAGCCAATGCGGCAAACGATTTAATTATTACGCCTCCTTATGTCGATGCCAATGGCGCTGGCATGGTCATCAGCTTTGCTAAAGCATTTAATCAACAGTTCGAAGGGGTTATTGCTGCTGACTTATCTGTCGACGCCATTGTCAAAGAGGTGCTTAACGTACGCCTACCCAACGAAGGCTTCGCGTTTTTGGTTGATAGCAACAATAAGGTGGTCGCCTATCGCGATACCGCGCTGAGTGGACAAGCTTTAACGCAGGTCGACGATGAGCTCACACCAGCCTTCATCCAAAATGCACGAAACAGCCAAGCACTGGGCACCGTGACGTTCGATGGCGATGGCCGCGAAAAACTCATTGCGGTCACAAAAGTGGAAGGCGCTAACTGGAGTCTAGGGGTGGTTCAAGACAAACAACTGGCGTTTGCCTCCGTTTCCGAGCAAATAGTCTCCACGTTGGTCACGTCGGTGATTTTGTTTGTCGTTATCGCTTTTATTGCCGGCTTCCTCATTCACCGTATGCTGGCCCCGCTGACTCAGCTGACGCACGCAGTAAGTTCCTTATCGCAAGGCAATGGCGATCTTACTCAGCGTCTTGATATTGTGCGCCACGATGAAATCGGTGAGTTAGCCGGACACGTCAATGCGTTTTTAGCGCAATTGCAAGCCATGATTGGTCGAAGCGTCACCCAAAGTGTGGGATTGTCTGAACGCGCGGACCAATGTCGAAATCTTGCGCATCAGTCGACCGGTTTGGTCGGACAACAGCAAGGTGATGTCGATCAAATCGCGACCGCCATTCACCAAATGTCAGCCACTGCCAATGAAGTGGCCAGCAATGCCGAACAAACCGCTCGTTCAGCCCAAGAAGCAGAAAGTTCATGCCGAGATGGCTTAGAGGTCGTGGAAAGTAACCGTGACGCGATCACACAGTTGGCAGAACAGGTCGAACAAGCCACCAATGTGATTCGAGAGCTAGACACAAACTCGCAAAGCATTAATCAAATCATTTCCACCATCCAAGGGATTGCCGAGCAAACGAACCTACTGGCGCTTAACGCCGCGATCGAGGCTGCGCGTGCTGGTGAGCAAGGCCGAGGGTTTGCGGTGGTCGCTGACGAGGTACGTGTACTGAGTCAACGCACGCACGACTCCACCGAAGAAATCCGCAATATGATAGAAACGCTGCAGAACACGACACAACGTGCGGTGGATGGCATGACCCAAAGTAACGAAATGGCAACCTCCAGTGTCGATCGCGCCGCCTCAGCCAGTGATAAACTCAATCAAATCACACGCGCGATTGGCGATATCTCCGAAATGGCGGCACAAATTGCCAGCGCGGCTGAAGAGCAACGTGCCGTCACTGAAGATATCAATCGCAATACCCAAGCGGTGCGCGATTTATCACTGGAGCTTCATCAAAAATCGAACGAAACGGGGGAGCAAGGCGAGCAAATGGCGCAAGACGCGCAGGCGATGCACAGTGACTTGTCTAAATTTAAAGTCTAACGCATCAACGATATGAACACGGCGATGCAACCAGGCTGCCTATACCAGTAGGCAGCCTCTCTATTGGCAGAAAGATCACAAATTCTGCGTTCAACGATTCCTTATCCTCACTTATCAACGCGATTTGCCTCATTGATCTAACTTTGCTGTAAGCCTTGCGTATACACTCAAAGATATTTTTTAATGAGATGGAAATGTGTCTATGCCCAAGCCGACAATTAAGCTGAAAATCATTGTGGCTATTGCCTTTATCGTCGCGCTGGTCAGTGCGGTGCTTGCCAGCATTTCTGTGCGTCAGCTCCAAACTGAAACCACCACCAGCATTACCAAACAAATGCATGATGTCGGTGATGCCACCACCCAGTTCATTGATAGCTGGTTAAGTACGCGTGCCGATATGCTTCTGGCCAATGAGACACTGATTGCAAATAACGCCAATGTCGATCGTGAACTGCTAGTGACGAAGCGTGCGGGGCACTTTTTATCCGTTTATGCTGGATTTAGCGATGGACGCATTGCTTATGGTGATAAAAGTGAAGACTGGCCAGCGGATTACGATCCGCGCACACGGCCCTGGTACCAGAGTGCGAGTGGAGTCAATGAACTTATTATTACTGAGCCCTATCAGGATTTTGACGGTAGCCTAGTGGTCAGTTTAGCCAAGGCCTTTAATGGCCAATACCAAGGTGTGATCGCCGCCGATGTCACCGTGACTGATATCGTCGAGCAGGTGCTCAATTTGAAGCTCAGTAATGGCTTTGCCTTTTTGGTCGACGGTGAAAATCGCCTCGTCGCGTATCGTGATACGGACTTAAGTCGCCAACCGCTCACCGATCTGGATGACGAGCTGACTCGCAACTTTATGGCCAATGCCAGTGCGCAACGCCAACTCACCACCTTTGAGCTCAACGGCAAAGAAAAACTGCTTGCTGCAATAACCGTCCCCAACACCGATTGGACGCTGGGTATTGTCGAAGATAAAGCGCAAGCTTATGCCTCCGTATCAGAGCAAATTACTTTTGTGGTGATCGCCTCAGTCATTCTTTTTGTCGTGATCGCCTTTATCGCCGGGGCCCTGATTAAACAATTACTCAAGCCGTTGAGTGAATTAACCGCGGCGGTGCGGACGCTCTCTGCCGGTGAGGGTGATCTGACCCAAAGGATCAACATAGCCCGTCGCGATGAAATTGGTGAATTGGCCGAGTACGTTAACGCCTTCCTTGCACAACTTCAGCAAATGGTCGGTAAAGCGGTCAATCAAAGCATGACATTGTCGCAAAGCGCCGAGGAATGCCGAACCCATGCGTTACAATCGAGTCAATTAGTCGACAAGCAGCAAAACGATGTCGACCAAATTGCTACCGCGATCCATGAGATGTCGACCACCGCCAACGAAGTGGCCAGCCATGCCGAGGATACCGCCACATCGGCGCAACAAGCGGAGCAATCATGCCAAGAAGGGTTAAGTGTGGTAGGTGACAACCGCGACGCCATCACTCAATTGGCTCAGCAAGTCGAGCGCGCCACCAATGTGATCCGTGAACTGGATGAGAACGCGCAGAGCATTAACCAAATTATTGCGACCATACAAGGGGTGGCGGAACAAACCAACCTGTTGGCATTGAATGCGGCGATAGAAGCGGCACGCGCGGGTGAACAAGGGCGCGGCTTTGCGGTAGTCGCCGATGAAGTACGGGTATTAAGCCAACGGACACACGACTCCACCGAAGAAATTCGCAATATGATTGAGACCCTGCAACACACGACGCAACGGGCCGTGGATGATATGACCCAAAGTAATGAGATGGCGACATCAAGCGTTGATCGTGCTGAAGCTGCGAGTGAGCGTCTCAACCAAATCACCACTGCGATTGGGCGGATTTCAGAAATGGCGATTCAAATTGCCAGCGCCGCAGAAGAGCAGCGCGCGGTCACCGACGATATTAATCGCAATACCCAAGCGGTAAAAGATCTCTCCTACGAGATCCATCAACAAGCGAGCGCCACAGGCGACCAAGGTGACAGCATGGCGCAGGCGGCTCAAGACATGCATCAAGACTTATCTAAATTTAAAGTCTAAACCGGTGCCTGCCCTAAACGCCGTCTTCGGGCGGCGTTTTTATCGGTGCGGCCTTGTTAAGCGCGCGAAACAGGAAACGCGGTCACCGCATCAATATGGTCACACCCCAAAGCCAGCATGACTAAGCGGTCAACACCCAGCGCCACGCCCGCACAATCGGGTAAGCCTGCCTCTAATGCGGCGAGCAAGTGCGTATCGATAGGTTGTGGCGCTAACCCTCGTGCAATCCGCGCTTGGTTATCCGCCTCAAACCGCCGACGCTGTTCGCAAGCGTCTTGCAACTCATAAAAACCATTTGCCAGCTCAATCCCTTGGTAATACACCTCAAAGCGATGCGCAACACGTGGATCTGCTTGGCTAATTTTTGCTAACGCTGCTTGTGATTCGGGAAAGTCATAAACAAAAACAGGAGCCTGTAAGCCAATATTGGGCTCCACCATCACCGAGAAAAGCAGTTGCAACAAGGTATCTTTATCTGTCTCATCTTGGGTGATATCGGCCAATCCCTGGGTGGCCGCAAGTGCGCGCAGCTGAGGAATATCCGCGGTTAATGGACACAGCCCGGTAGTAGACTCAAACGCCTCTTGATAGCTCATCCGTGTCGCAGCCTGACACCTTAGTACAGCTTGTAACAACGCGTTCATTTCATCCATCAACTGGTGGTGATCAAAACCAGGGCGATACCATTCGAGCATGGTAAATTCCGGATTGTGGTAACGGCCAGCTTCTTCGTTACGAAACGCTTTACTGATTTGGTAAATCGGCCCGCTCCCCGCGGCCAGTAAGCGCTTCATATGAAACTCAGGGCTGGTCATTAAGTGCAACGACACGCCGTCAGCGAAACCTGGCCCAACCAAAGACGTTTTAAAGCTATGTAGGTGCACATCGGTGACCGCCGCTTGGCTAAGTGCTGGCGTATCCACTTCCCATACGCCACGGTCAGCAAAAAATTGCCGAAGGCGTGCCATGATATCGGCTCGCTTTTTTAGTTGCTCTAGCGACGCGGTTGGTTGCCATTGCGTGGTTAAGGTCATAAAAAATTCTCTGTTCGCACCATGGCGCCAGTCTATCGCCAGCAAGCAAAATAACAAGCGCCTTCCTGCTTGCTTGTTACGCAATATTGGCGTGTCACATGGCGCATTTCTATTGCAAGTCTTGCGCGTTTTTTCAACGCCATCGCACACTTACCGATTCATCTCACACTTTTATGCAATTTAACACCCATGCCCGCAAAATCGCGGCAATTCCCCGACTGAGTCAATTTTTACGCAGACGAGATTGCCTACTATGACAGCACAACAATAAACAAGCCAAGCACTGGCTTTCCCTATAACACTGGAGGATGAACGTGCGGACTCTCACTACAGATATTGCAGTTATCGGCGCCGGTGGCGCTGGACTGCGCACCGCTATTGCGGCTGCAGAGGCCGATCCCTCTCTTAATATTGCATTGGTGTCTAAGGTCTACCCGATGCGCTCACACACTGTGGCGGCGGAAGGTGGCTCAGCGGCCGTCATCAAGGACGAGGACAGCTTAGACAATCATTTTAATGATACCGTCAGCGGCGGCGATTGGTTATGTGAGCAAGACGTTGTCGACTACTTTGTTAAAAATTGCGCCCATGAAATGGTGCAATTGGAGCAATGGGGGTGCCCTTGGAGCCGTAAAGACGACGGCAGCATTAATGTGCGTCGATTCGGCGGTATGAAAGTGGAGCGGACGTGGTTCGCTGCCGATAAAACCGGCTTTCACATGTTGCATACCTTATTCCAAACCTCGGTCAAATACCCACAAATCCAGCGCCTAGACGAATATTTTGTTGTCGATTTGATTATCGATGAGGGGCAGGTACAGGGGTTGATTGCCTTACACATGGCAGAAGGCGAGCTCGTCTGTATCAAAGCCAAGTCGGTCGTATTGGCAACCGGGGGGGCCGGCCGAGTATATAGCTGTAACACCAATGGTGGCATTGTCACCGGTGATGGCATGGCCATGGCGTATCGTCACGGGATTCCACTACGCGATATGGAATTCGTACAATATCATCCAACCGGATTGCCGGGGACAGGTATCTTAATGACCGAGGGCTGCCGAGGTGAAGGCGGCATTATTGTCAACAAAGACGGTTATCGTTACTTGCAAGATTACGGTATGGGCCCAGAAACGCCGGTCGGTCAACCGAAGAATAAATACATGGAACTTGGCCCGCGCGATAAAGTCTCTCAGGCTTTTTGGCACGAGCAACAAAAAGGCAACACCATTAAGCACACACTCGGTGATGTGGTGCATCTCGACTTGCGCCACCTGGGTGAAGACTATATTCAAGAGCGCCTACCCTTTATCTGTGAGCTGGCGAAAGCCTATGTCAATGTTGACCCAGCCAAAGAGCCGATCCCTATCCGCCCAACGGTGCATTACACCATGGGAGGGATCGAAACCGACGCGCAAACGGAAACACGTGTTAAAGGCCTATTTGCAGTCGGTGAGTGCTCTTCTGTTGGCTTACACGGCGCCAATCGTCTTGGTTCAAACTCGCTCGCCGAGCTTGCTGTCTTCGGTCGTTTAGCCGGTGAGGGCGCTGCCAAGCGTGCTAGCAGTTTCACAGATTGGAACCAAGCGGCCATCGACGCTCAAATTCAAGACGTGAAAGCGCACATTGATCAGTTGCTCTCTAATCAAGGAGAAGAAAACTGGGCGGATATTCGTCGCGAGCTCGGTGAAACCATGGAAGCGGGTTGTGGTATTTATCGTCGAGAAGACTTAATGCAGGCCACGATTGATAAAATTGCCGAACTGAAAGCTCGCTACCAAAATATCAGCATTCAAGATAAAGGCAGTGTGTTTAATACCGACCTGCTGTACGCCATTGAAGTAGGCTATGGCCTAGAAGTCGCCGAAGCCATGGCACATTCCGCGATACAGCGTAAAGAGTCACGCGGCGCACACCAACGTCTTGATGAAGGCTGCACCAGCCGTGATGATGAAAACTATCTCAAGCATACTTTGGCGTTCTATCAAGCAGAGCATGGCCCTCGCATCGACTATGGCGATGTCAAAATAACCAAGTCACAACCTCAAGCACGACTGTATGGTGATGCGGCAGAGCAAGCGAATCGTGACAGCGCCGACCAACAAGAGGAGCACGCAAAATGACGCAAGCTACCTATCAGGTCTCAGTGCTCAGGTATGATCCCGCAACGGATGAGGCCCCCTACACGCAAGACTTCGTGGTCACCGGTGACGAAACCATGTCGGTTCTGGATGCGCTGGGTTATATCAAGGATAACCTGGATAAGTCACTGTCTTATCGCTGGTCTTGTCGCATGGCCATTTGTGGCTCGTGTGGCATGATGGTTGATGGCGTGCCAAAGCTAGCCTGTAAAGCGTTTTTACGTGATTACCCCAAAGGGGTACTGATTGAGCCTTTGGCTAACTTTGCGATCGAAAAAGATCTGGTGGTGGATATGACACCATTTATTGAACGTCTTGAAGCGATCAAACCGTATATTTTAGGTAATGACCGCCGCCCCGAAGACGGGCCTAATACGCAAACGCCTGAACAAATGGCGCGCTACAAGCAGTTCGCAGCCTGTATTAATTGCGGTCTTTGTTACGCAGCGTGTCCGCAATTTGGCCTCAACCCTGACTTTTTAGGTCCCGCCGCCATCACACTTGCGCATCGTTATAATCTGGACAGTCGCGACGGTGGTCAGCACGAGCGTATGCCACTGATTAATAGTGATAACGGCGCCTGGGGGTGTACGTTTGTTGGCTATTGCTCACAAGTGTGCCCTAAAGGGGTCGATCCTGCTGGTGCGGTTAACCAAGGAAAAGTGGCCTCCACGCAAGATATGGTGATCGCCATGTTTAATCCCAATAAAGAAGGGAAGGAGGTAACAGGATGAGTAACCGTAAACCTTATGTACGGCCTATGCCTCGTACTTGGTGGCTGCACCACCCGTTTTATCGCTTCTACATGATACGAGAAGCAACTGTGCTGCCTTTAGTCTTCTTTACTCTCAGCCTAACCGCGGGATTAATTTGCTTGGTACAAGGCCCACAGGCCTGGCAGGGATGGCTTGACTATATGGCCCATCCAGTTGTGGTGTTACTCAATCTGGTCGCGTTAATCGCCAGCTTGTTCCACGCCACGACGTTTTTCAGCATGATGCCACAAGTCATGCCAATTCGAATCAAAGGGAAGCTATTGGATAGTAAATGGGTGATTGGCGCACAATGGGGCGCGGTGGCTGTAGTATCACTGATCGCCTTGGTGCTCATTTAGGAGGTGTTATGATCGATCCCAAACCAAAACGTTCCGATGAGCCAATTTGGTGGAGTTTATTTGGTGCTGGGGGGACTTGGTTCGCCATGTTCACCCCTATTACCGTGCTGATTTTAGGGATCTTAGTGCCGCTTGGTATTATTGATCCCAGCGCACTCAGCTATGACCGTGTCATGATGTTTGCCGAACATTGGCTGGGCAAGTTACTTATCCTCGCCACCTTAGCACTACCCATGTGGCATGCGATGCACCGCATTCACCATGGCCTGCACGACCTTAAGCTGCATATCGGCTTGGCAGGCAAAGTTGTCTGTTATGCGATTGCATTTACGGTCAGTGTCGTCGCCGCGCTTTTAGTATTGATGATCTAGCGTGTGCTAAAAGCAATAAAACAAAAAGCCCTGGTGAATCACACTCAGGGCTTTTTATTGTCGGTCATTATTTTACGCGTCCAACATACTCGCCAGAGCGCGTATCGACTTTGAGCACTTCACCGATTTGAATAAACAAAGGCACTCGTACAACCGCACCTGTGGTCAATGTTGCCGGCTTACCGCCTGTGCCTTGGGTATCCCCTTTTAGGCCAGGATCCGTTTCCGTCACTTCTAGTTCAACGAAATTAGGCGGTGTGACCACAATCGGATCACCATTCCAAAGGGTAAGCGTACAGCTGTTGTTTTCAACCAACCATTTAACATTCTCACCGACGGCACTTTCATTGGCCGCAATTTGTTCAAAGGTTTCGTTGTTCATAAAGTGGAAGAATTCACCGTCGGTATAAAGGTAATCCATATCCACTTCAATCACATCGGCCGCTTCAACTGTATCACCGGATTTAAAAGTCTTTTCCAAGACTTTGCCAGAGATCAGCTTACGCAGTTTGACCCGGTTAAAGGCTTGGCCTTTACCTGGTTTCACAAATTCATTTTCGGTAATGACACACGGCTCGTTATCGAGCATAATTTTCATGCCGCCGCGGAATTCATTGGTGCTGAAAGACGCCATCTTGATCCTCTTAACATCTTCGAGTTTTCACAAATGTCGCACATCATAACCCGAATCCAGCCTGCTGTTGAGCGAAACTGGATCAAAGAACTCGCAGAGGCGATCACAGATCCCAGTGAATTGCTGCAACTGCTTGAAATTTCACCAGAGGAATGGACGTCCGGTTTTGCCGCGCGCCGCTTGTTTTCACAACGCGTTCCTCGCAGTTTTGTTGCCCGAATGGAAAAAGGCAATCCGAACGACCCGCTGCTTAAGCAAGTGTTACCTATCGCGCAGGAGTTTAATGAGGTAGAGGGCTTCAGCGCTGATCCGCTTGAAGAGCAAGATAATGCGATTCCTGGGTTATTGCATAAATACCACAACCGCGTATTACTAATCGTTAAAGGAGGCTGCGCGATAAATTGCCGCTATTGCTTCCGTCGCCATTTTCCTTATCAGGATAACAAGGGCAGCAAACGCGTATGGCAAGGTGCATTGGATTATATCGCTGCACATCATGAAATTGACGAAGTGATCTTATCCGGCGGCGATCCCCTGATGGCCAAGGACGATGAACTTGATTGGCTTATCAGCGCCATTGAGCCGATGAATCATGTGAAACGGCTACGCATTCACTCTCGTCTGCCGGTGGTGATCCCAGCGCGTATCACCTCTGCGCTTACTGAACGTTTGTCTCGCTCACGCCTGCAAGTGGTGATGGTTACTCACATCAATCATGCCAATGAGATAGATACCGAGTTAAGCGATAAGCTCCACACATTGCGACAAGCGGGAATTACGCTGCTCAATCAAAGCGTGCTGCTAAAAGGGGTGAATGACAGTGCGGATGCGTTGGTGGCACTGAGTCAACGACTATTTGATGCCGGCGTTTTACCTTACTACCTGCATGTATTGGATAAAGTCCAAGGCGCCGCTCACTTTTTAGTCTCAGACGATGAAGCGCGCGCCTTAATGCAGGAGATTATCGAGCAGCTCTCCGGCTATTTAGTCCCTCGACTGACTCGGGAAACCGGTGGCCGAGCAAGTAAAACGCCGCTGGATCTTCAGTTAGAATAGCCAGAACTAAACCGCTGATGCCCGGACGATACGTGAAACTTACGCACTATCCGACCACTATATGGCTCGTACCCGCTAATCAAGCCACTCTGGCTGGCAGTCAGGTTTAGCATAACTCAGACGACCAACACGGCTGGCGGTGTGGTAGCAATCTAATCCGCTCAAGGCAACGGTGCCTGCTTGCTCGATGTCGACAAAGCCATCCTCACTGACACAACTGTCTGGCACGTGCGCTTCGATTATTTCCCCCACTAACAAGTGAGTACCATTGATCGCCATGGTGTGCTCTTCACGGAGAACAAGACCAAGGCGGATCGCGGCTTCTTGTACAAAAGGCGCACCAAACTTTTCACGCCATAAAGGCGTCAAACCAACCTGATCAAATTCAGAGATATCGTGAGGGTAACGCGCTGACGTTTGATGAGCCGCCACAATCATCTCTTTTTGTACGTGATTAAGTGTATAAAACCCCGTCGCTCTAATGTTTTCCAACGTATCACGCGGCACAGTATCAGGGCGGATTATCACCCCCATTAACGCAGGGTTTGCTCCGAGATGAAACACTGAGCTCACAATACATAAATTGGTTTGTTGGTTTGTATCGCTGGTGCCCAACAAGTTGGCTGATTTAAATCCTGATAAGCTGTTCACAAAAGTCGCACGGTAGCGTTTTTCCATCGCAACTATGGCTTCTTTCTCATACACGCTCAGTGACATGGGTTTCCTTATTTAATCTGACATTGTTGGCAGCGTGCTTGGCCCGTCAAAATCGCCGAGATCCGATAACGGTGCTGGGCAAAGAAAAGATAGGCTTTGTCTGCAAACCACGCAATAACCGGCCAGCGTAACCAACTCACCCAAGCGCCTTTTCCAACCGCATCCCACGCTACATAGGTTGCATCTAAACCATACACCATTTGCCCGTCATTATCTTGTGCATGCAAAATACGATTCGCCGAGCTGGGATCAACGTTGGGAAAATCAATGGAAAAATCCGCTTGGTGAATATCAACCAATCGCAGCGCATCGTCGCCATCCCAACGCGAGAGCTTACGCATTTCTTTCACACACAAAGGACACATGCTGTCATAGAACACAGTTACCATAATGGTACCTCCTAAGGCACTAATACGCGCCGGCGGGGACACTCGATCAAAAAAAGAAAGCCCTGACCGTCAGGCCAAGGCTCTATTGGTTTTTCATCAAAGATTAAAGATACAAAAAAGCCCCGACCGTTAGGTCAGGGCTTCGTATTTCTACTCATCAAAGTCTTACGCATATTCGCTTTGATGATTAAATTTTTGCTAACTAAAGCCTAATACTAAGCGCTAATTAGATTATCTTGTTTGATGCGATGAGGATTTTGAATCGAGACGCGCAGTGTATGCCAATACATGAGCATCGCAGATATCAAAAGCATCGAGCTATCAACAAGATAAGCAATGAGAGCCTGGCGATGTCCTACTCTCACATGGGGAGACCCCACAC
>NZ_MUFG01000050.1:0-6209 GCF_001996065.1 Salinivibrio sp. MA351
ATCGCCAGGCTCTCATTGCTTATCTTGTTGATAGCTCGATGCTTTTGATATCTGCGATGCTCATGTATTGGCATACACTGCGCGTCTCGATTCAAAATCCTCATCGCATCAAACAAGATAATCTAATTAGCGCTTAATATTGGGCTTTAGTTAGCAAAAATTTAAGCATCAAAGCAATGTTATGTAAGACTTTGATGAGTAGAAATACGAAGCCCTGACCTAACGGTCGGGGCTTTTTTGTATCTTTAATCTTTGATGAAAAACCAATAAAGCCTTGGCCTGTCGGTCAGGGCTTTCTTTTTTTGTTCGTGTTTGCTCGTCTCATCGCGACATAGCACAAAAAAGCCTCTCTATAATAGAGAGGCTTTTGTCGTTTTAACCAGTGTCGTTTTAACCAATATTGACGGATTAAATGGAATTTTTGTCTATCAGATCCTGAGTACGCTCGGCTGGCTCGTCAAGTCCGAGCTTCTTATAGGCTGTTAGCATCAGAGGCAAAGAAGCTTTAGCGGCTTCAGTGTCAGGGAAGTCTCGTTGTAAGGCCTGGCAACGGTTAACGGCTGCAACCCAAGCTTCACGACGAATATAGTAGTCGGCGGCGGCTAACTCGTATTGCGCTAAACGATTTTTTAACGCGATCATACGTGCCTTTGCATCAGCAGCATACTCGCTATTGGGATAGCGTTCGAGTAAGCGGCGAAAATCAGCAAATGCTTTACGAGCCGGCTGAGGGTCACGATCATTGCGCTCCATACGGAGAATGTCGTGGATTAGGCTACGATCTTGTGCCATATGAACGAGGCCTCGCATATAGGTAACCCAGTCACTTTCGGCATGAGCGGGGTGCATACGCATAAAGCGATCAATGGTTGCTTCGGCCAAGGCCAGATCGTCATTTTTATAATAAGCATAGATAAGATCCAGTTGCACTTGATCGGAATAAGCACCAAACGGATAGCGAGAGTCCAATGCCTCAAGCTTTTCAATGGCTGTTATCCATGCCCCTTTGTTTAACTGCGCTTCAGCATCCTGATACAGTTTGGATGGCGGATCGTCTTGGACAACTTGACTGTTGCTTGAGCAACCGACGAGTACAGAGGCTGCGAGTAGCGCAGTAAGGGTTAGGCGTTTCATGGGTTATCGCACTTCCTTGAAAAGTTTTTATGCCATCTGGATTACGGTCACAGCGGCAAACAGATACAATGTCATTATCCCGGCTATTTTATCCAGTGATAGGCGACTATAGCAAAAGGCGTTTACCGGCGATATGCCGAGCGCCACGATAGCGACTGTTGCGAGGGTTTAGTCATAGAAATCACAGAAAAGTTCGGTATGGCACAACAGATAGAATTATCCCATCAGATCCAAGAACACCAAATGGGTCAGCGACTCGATCAAGCGATCGCAGAGCTGTTTCCCGATTACTCTCGCTCTCGGATCAAAACATGGATTCAAGCAGGGCAAGTCTCACTCGATGGTATGGCGGTAGACAAGCCTCGTCAGAAAGTCATGGGCGGGGAGCAGGTTGAGATTGTCACAGAGATTGAAGATGACGATCGCTGGCTACCCCAAGAGATACCGCTCGACGTCGTCTATGAAGATAATGACCTCTTGGTGATTAATAAACCTGCTGGGCTTGTGGTGCATCCAGGTGCCGGCTGTCCGGATGGAACATTATTGAATGGTTTACTTCACCGTTATCCTGATATCGGGGATGTACCGCGTGCAGGGATAGTGCATCGTTTGGATAAAGATACCACGGGCCTAATGGTGGTTGCGAAAACGATCCCCGCGCAGACCCGACTGGTACGCGCGCTACAAAAACGTAAAATCACGCGTGAATACGAAGCGATTGCGATTGGCAATATGACCGGTGGTGGCATGGTGGACAAACCGATAGGCCGCCATTCAACAAAACGGACTCATATGGCCGTCCAAGAATTAGGGAAGCCTGCGATAACCCATTATCGGGTTGCAGAGCATTTCCGGGGTCATACACGGTTACGTTTGCGACTAGAGACGGGGCGGACTCACCAAATCCGAGTGCATATGGCGTATTTAAATCATCCTCTGGTAGGGGACCCGCTTTATGGCGGTAAGGCAAAGCCTCCACGTCAAGCCGGCGAGATCTTGGTTCAGACGCTAAGGCAGTTCAAGCGCCAAGCATTACATGCCGCCATGTTACGTCTTGACCATCCGATCACGGGTGAGCAAATGGAATGGCATGCCCCGATCCCCGACGATATGGTCGCATTGACGGAGCATTTACGTAGCGACCAAGCGGAAAACGGAGAAGACGAGTACTAATGGATTACCTCCAACCTGATTGGCCGGCTCCTGATAATATCGGTGCACTTACCACAACTCGTGAAGGGGGAGTGAGCCAGGGCGTGTTTGCAGGTTGGAATCTTGGTATGCATGTGGGTGATGATCCAGATGCCGTGCAAAAAAATCGTCTTGCTCTAGCCGGTATGGTTCACGGAGAACTGACGTGGCTCGAGCAAGTTCATGGGACTGAGGTCGCACGGCTGCCACATCAAGACAGACATCCCAAAGCCGATGCAGCATTTACAGATACCGTCGGACAAGCTTGTACGGTTATGACCGCTGATTGCTTACCGGTGCTTTTTTGTAGCCATGATGGTTGCCAAGTCGCGGCGGCACATGCCGGGTGGCGAGGGCTACTAAATGGTGTTTTAGAATCAACCCTCGCTTTATTTGCGCAACCAGAACGCTGTTTTGTTTGGTTGGGGCCGGCAATTGGTCCACAAGCTTTTGAAGTCGGTGAAGATGTTTATCAGGCATTCATCTCGTATTCTTGGCAGACCAAGGCCGCTTTTTCACCTCGAGGGTCAGACAAGTATTTGGCTGATCTCTATGCGCTTGCAAGGCAACGACTAATAGCTACTGGCGTGACCGCGATTTATGGGGGATCGCTATGTACCTACCAGCAAGGCGATCAATTTTATTCCTATCGCCGAGATGGACAAACGGGGCGGATGGCAACGTGTATCTGGCGAATGAAATAAAGTCGTCTTAGATGCTTGAAAAATACCTGCATCGTGCCCATTTATTCATCAACTAAAGGTGTTAAGTGGGAGGAACTAACGATGCGCCTTGACCGTTTTACCAGTAAGTTTCAAATTGCCATTTCTGATGCGCAATCACTCGCGTTAGGGCGAGACCATCAATATATTGAACCCGTTCACTTGATGACCGCACTCCTGAATCAAGATAGCAGTGCGATTCGTCCGCTATTAACCATGCTGAACGTGGATGTGAGCCAACTGCGCTCTAGCCTTTCTGAGTTATTGGATCGCGTCCCTCAAGTCACAGGCACGGGCGGTGAGGTTCAGCTTTCGAATCATCTGGGTAACTTATTTAACCTTTGCGATAAGATCTCACAAAAGCGTAAAGACAAATATATCTCTTCTGAGCTTTTTGTCTTAGCTGCGGTAGAAGATAAAGGGCCGCTTGGGGAGCTATTGCGCAGCCATGGCCTGACATCACAAAAAGTTGAACAAGCGATAGAAAAAGTCCGTGGCGGTCAGCAAGTCGATGATCCCAACGCCGAAGAAAACCGGCAGGCGTTGGAGAAATTTACCCTGGATCTGACCGAGCGTGCTGAGCAAGGCAAACTGGATCCTGTTATCGGCCGTGATGATGAAATTCGCCGGACCATCCAAGTGCTACAGCGTCGTACCAAAAACAATCCCGTCCTGATTGGTGAGCCTGGTGTAGGCAAAACCGCGATTGTTGAGGGGTTAGCCCAGCGTATTGTGAATGGTGAGGTACCGGAAGGTTTGCGCCGTAAACGCGTGCTTTCTCTCGATATGGGGGCGCTAGTCGCTGGGGCTAAATACCGTGGGGAGTTCGAAGAGCGACTAAAAGCGGTATTAAATGAACTGGCGAAAGAGGAAGGTAATGTCATCCTCTTTATTGATGAACTTCATACCATGGTCGGGGCCGGTAAAGCTGAAGGGGCCATGGATGCCGGGAATATGCTCAAACCTGCCTTGGCACGGGGTGAGCTTCACTGTGTGGGCGCAACGACACTTGATGAATACCGCCAATATGTAGAGAAAGATGCGGCATTAGAACGTCGCTTTCAAAAAGTATTGGTGAATGAGCCAAATGTAGAAGACACGGTCGCCATTCTGCGCGGATTAAAAGAGCGTTACGAGCTGCACCATGCGGTAGAAATTACCGATCCGGCCATCGTCGCCGCAGCCAGCTTGTCACATCGCTATATTGCCGATCGCCAGTTACCCGATAAAGCCATTGATCTTATTGACGAAGCGGCGTCCAGCATTCGGATGCAAATTGATTCGAAACCCGATTCGTTAGATCGCTTAGAACGACGCATTGTCCAACTTAAAATTGAACAACAAGCACTAGAAAAAGAAGAAGATAGTGCGAGTCAAAAGCGTTTAGAGACATTGCGTGACGAGCTAGAGGCAAAAGAGCGTGATTATGCCGAGCTCGAAGAGGTCTGGAACACAGAAAAAGCCGCTGTATCTGGAGCTCAACATATAAAAGCTGCTTTAGAGCAAGCACGAACTGACATGGAGATAGCGCGGCGAGCCGGGGATTTAAGTCGAATGTCAGAACTACAGTATGGCAAAATTCCTGACTTAGAAAAGCAGCTCGATCTTGCTAGCCAAGCAGAAATGCAGGAAATGACTTTATTGAAAAACCGAGTCACAGAGGCTGAGATCGCAGATGTTATCGCACGGCAGACAGGGATCCCTGTTTCTCGTATGCTGGAAAGCGAAAAAGAAAAGCTACTTAAAATGGAATCAGCCTTGCACCAGCGGGTGATAGGTCAAGATGAAGCGGTCGGTGCCGTCGCCAATGCCATTCGGCGTAGCCGAGCCGGACTGGCGGATCCGAATCGCCCGATTGGCTCCTTCCTTTTCCTTGGGCCGACAGGGGTGGGTAAAACTGAGTTGTGTAAGTCGCTGGCCGAATTCATGTTCGATAGCCGTGATGCTATGGTTCGGATAGATATGTCTGAATTTATGGAAAAACACTCGGTAGCACGCTTAGTTGGCGCGCCTCCTGGTTATGTTGGATATGAAGAAGGGGGCTATCTTACTGAAGCGGTTCGTCGTCGTCCCTATTCGGTAATTCTACTTGATGAGATAGAAAAAGCGCATTCTGATGTATTCAACATCTTGTTGCAGGTACTCGATGATGGGCGTTTAACGGATGGTCAGGGGCGAACGGTTGATTTTCGAAATGCCGTCGTCATCATGACCTCCAACCTGGGTTCAGAGCAAATCCAAGCACACTTTGGTGAACTGGATTATGCAGGCATGAAGCAAACAGTGATGGAGGTGGCGGCGAATCATTTCCGACCGGAGTTTATTAACCGTATTGATGAGGCCGTTGTGTTCCATCCACTGGTTGAAGAGCATATAAAAGAAATCGCTGGCTTGCAGATGCAAGAGCTTGCCCGACGAATGGCAGAAAAAGATTTCAAATTGGAGATTTCCGAAGCCGCGCTTGCCAAGGTTGCTCAAAGCGGGTTTGATCCTGTCTACGGAGCGCGTCCACTTAAACGGGCTATCCAACAGACAATCGAAAACCCACTGGCGCAACAAATCTTGAGTGGGGAACTGGTCCCAGGTCAGCCCGTTTGGCTTGATGTTGAGAATGACCATGTCATTGCAAAACAAGGCTAACCCAGCCCTATCAGGCAAAAGCCACCATTTTTGGTGGCTTTTTTCTTGGTTTGACTCAAAAACGCTTAGGAATAATGCAAATTGTTGGGTTTTTGCGCGCCTGAGATCTTTTTATCAAAAACCCCTTGCGCCAAAAAATTACCTCTCTATAATGCGCTCTCGTTGGCACGGCAAGCCGAGCTAACAACGGCAATACAGACAAGCAAAACAAAATGCTTGACTCAATGCCAAAGTGGCGTATTATGCCACTCCCGCTCAACGATGAGCGGCGCTCTTTAACAATTTGACCTATGCAATCTGTGTGGGCACTCGTTGAGAATAGACAAAAGATTTATTCGATGAACTGAGTGACCAATACGAAACAACGTTTACGTTGTTCGGCACAGTCAATTCGTTTGTCTCGCAAGAGACGAACAAAACAGTATTTATCGAGCCGTTTGTCTTTTCTTAGGAAAAGCAAACACCAAAACTTTAATTGAAGAGTTTGATCATGGCTCAGATTGAACGCTGGCGGCAGGCCTA
>NZ_MUFG01000051.1:0-6039 GCF_001996065.1 Salinivibrio sp. MA351
CATCTTTAATAAAACAATAGACTACTACTTAGAAGAGCAAGACTTTCATGAGTTTCTAGTGTTTTTTATATCAAGTTTAAGCTTGGCGATAAAAACGTACGTGGAAATCTTGAAATTCCTCCCCTCTCATTACAAGGAAGATCACGAAGCGATAGCTGCACATTTTCATGAAACCGTCTCTGACCCTGTCGCTCTTTCGCACTTCAATGAAGAATATATGAGACAAGGAATAAAGTTAATTGATAACGTTTTATAATGGAGTGGTTTGTATATGAACCTGATAAAATTAGACCCAAGAACAGGACTAGAAAAACAGCTTCTTTTTTGGCTTGCTGTATTACTACCGGTATTTCTCGCACTGGGGCTAGCTATCCCTGTTTGGCTTGAGTATTCGCTCTCATTTTCCGCCAAAAGCTATAGCACATTCCTAAAAATCAGCGCGCTCCCTATAGGTATCAGCTCGCTATCCATCCCGCTGGGTGTGCTGATTGGCAGGCTACACGGTACAAAGCAAACGGCGCTGCAAATCAACGAGGCGCAGGCTACAAACAGAACCAACCTTTATCTCTCACACTATTCCCATTTCAAAGATCATTTCGGTAAAAATTCTGACTATCATATTGACTTATTTAATGAATTAAACATGTCATTTCATGCTAAAACCCTTTACCAGAACATTTACCCTGACAATGGACTAATTTATGGCGTAAAACCACCAATCCCTGAACCTATTTTAGATGTTTGGAATTCAGTCTTATCAATTATCAATTACGTGGACAACTTAACTACAAAAATAAACGAATCATCATTGTCTGAGGATGAGCTAATTAAATCCTCCAAACATATAGATGCAGAAATAAAATTCACCTTCCCAAGAGCTGGATTCAAAATATCTCATAACTTCTCAATGTCAAWTTTTAGATTCAAAGATATTAAATCTATAGTAAGTCATGTGATTAGTGAAACAATGAAAGCAAAGGAATTTGAGCCAGCTTTCAAGGAAACCTTAGAAAATGAGCTTTTATACAAAACGGTAACGTCTCTAGAGAAATTAAAAAGCAACATGAAAGATAAAAGGGTAGAAATTGAAAATGTAGAAACTACTCTTCGATCCTATAATAATATCTTTTCAGCATGTGAAAAAACATAACGTTTTGCGAATTATGCAATAACGTTACGCATCACGCATTGCATGCTGAAGGGTTAACGGGTAAGTTTTTACGGTATGGGTGGTGATGACCTAGGCCGCTGAAAAATTTCTATTTCTCGCGAGTCGGCCGCGTTTGCAAGGGTAAAGGCCTCAGAAGGACCCGTTTACCTGAGATGCAGACACAATGATTGTGCGATCCCTTCCTTATGACCGTTATTTGAAATATTCGTAAGCAACACCACTTGAACCTGCCACTACTGACTTTCTTATCAAAAAACATTTGTCATAAAGTCGCTTTAATAACGTACTGGTGAACAACTGTGAAAGGTCACACCTTTCTGCAATCATCCACGCTGTTACATTCTCACCACTTTTGATTGATTGAAGCACTTTGAGTTGTGTCTTGCTCAACTTGATGAAGTTAAGTTGATGCGGATAGGTGCGTGCCACACGCAAAAGATCGGGCGAGATCCGCCCATTTTGGCAAAAATTGTCCACCATCATTATCATTCTCTGAGGTTTATCATAAGAAAGCCTGCGAGGTCAGGCGGGGAAAGGGTTAAGCGGCGATCGTGTTTTCAATCGAGACAGGTGATAGGAAGTTTAACCAGCACGATTTTAGCCACTCGTGATACATTTCTAATGCGACTGAACTGTTTGAATAGTAAATAGGTGACGAACTCACCGTGTTTGGCTTATACACTCATCGCAATACATACCTAGTGAGGAAAAATGGATAAAGGGTTAATTTCGCCACTGCACAATCTTGTGGCTTCATTGGTACCTGGGTTGCCGCAAGCTCAGTCCGCGGTTCAACTTGTAAGAGCCTACGATGCATACCGAGGCAAACACCGTGCAGATAAGCTTGCACAAGGGTTGGAGTTGGCTTGGTCGTGTATGGATGAATCAGATCAGAAGAGTTTTGATACGTTATGTCACGATCCTCACTTTCGAGAGCAAGCTGTCGAGTACATAGAAGCAGCCCTTAACACACCGAGTGAGATCTTGATTAAAGCCATCGCGCTGCTCATGCTCAATGACCCTGACTGCCGGCTGGATGGCGCGCAAAAGGAGCGTTTTGTTCATGGTTTTACCGGGTTAAGCGATCAAGCAGTAAGCGTCTACCTTTCTCTTGTTAAAACAGAGAAATTCACAGAAAGGCTTTACGATATTCACTTGGTTTCTAATAAATACCCGCTGGAAGACAATGATACTTCTCCAGAAATTATACTGATGATGCATCAGTCATTTTTGAATAGAGGTATTCTTCTGCCTGATCAAGCTAACAGTGGATCATTTTTTGACTCTGGAGACAGAGACCCAAATGATTGGTTTGTTCGCTTTGGCGTCTCTGACGAAATTAACCAATACAGAGCACTACTGGAAAAGGCAAAGGCTCTCGGTTAACCCCGCTTCTCCATTAACTACAATGAACATGGCGCGACCGTCGTGGATGACGCGGCTGCGTCCTTCGGTGCGAGTTTTGATCGTCCAGCGGCCGAGGTTGTTACCTTGGCCACTGCGGCGAATCGATCAGTTTGCGAATGACGTCCACGTTCGCGGCGGCGCCGTATTACAGCCACTTGGCAGTAATGTCGATGGTTTCAAGCGGTCGCCCCGTATGTTCCGAGCGCGCGTTATCGATTACGCCTACTTCGGTATAAGCACCAGGTGTGGTGCGAGTGAATTTTGCGATAGGGGATTTATCCTCCACGCTAAACACAAACTCGCCGATAACTAAGTGATGCATGGTTAGCCCTTCCCATAAAAAAGGGCCGAGCGGCCCCTATGTCTGTGCGGTGTTATTTGTTTAGCTTTGGCAGTATGGCGTTCTTACTGCTGTTGCCATATTCAATTTTGCGTACCAACCGCATTGGTATCTCAAGGCTTGATTGGGTGCGTTCGCTATAAACAGTCAGGTAATCGTTACTACGGATCAACAACCCGCCGTCTATCCTCGTTTCACTTTTACTATCAGCATCCAACATGTAAACAGATACAGGTTTCCCGCCGCCAAAGCCCGCAAAGCGAAGGAAAGTAGCATAATTTGAAGGCGTGGCGGCATATCGCAAAACAATGAGAAGAGCTAACAACGCATAAAATACTGCAATGTGCTTGTCCGACTTAGGCCGAACCAACAACAAAAGATAGGCCGATGGAAAAAACAATAAAAGCACAACAGGATGAAAAAAGCAGGTGACAATATTACACTTTAAATCATCTGTGCGTAAGAAAAGAAAAAAATAGAGAGTAATTGGTGTAATTACTGCCCACCGATAAAGCGTACCATCTTTAGGTTCTCTTATTTTGGTTTCGATCCAATTAAGTATTTTTTGCACTTTATAATCAGTATCTCGATCGGGCAAAAAGCGACCCAGCACCTCGGAGAGCTTCATGTACGCTCTTAAAGCCTTAGCTGAATAGATAACCATTAGGAATATTAAAGACATGGCTAGAGCAGCGGCAAAAGCAAGTGAAGCTACTGTCGCTTTCAGATAAGGCACCCCCTCTACAGGCGGTCTAAAACCGTAAGTAATCGAATAGGCATACGTGGCGTACTCCGTAAAGTATGCAAAGAACCCTGAACTTACCAGTACCCAAAACGTCCATACAAATAACCTCGTATGTTTTGAGTACTTTAATACTTTAGACACAACGTCTTTTTTCTCATTAATCCAGTGTGAGTCCATGCCCCCTCCTTCAAATCGGGGGGATCATACTGAGTAAATCCAGATAAGCACAGGTTCAATGATCATCAATCACGCACAGTGTGATATGTCTTTAAGTTCTCGCCAGTACAACGACAGATACACTCAATGTTGCTCTGAGGTGCAAAAAGCACAGGCGGCTTTTGTGCGGCTTGCACCTTTTTGCGTTCTACCTTTTTGACTTTCTAGGCCGTCGCCTCGGGCGGATCTAGCTTTCTACCAAACCATACGCAAATTTCTCGCCCACCTTAGCAGCCAACAATGCCAGGAACGACAGATCAAAGTACCTCACGCGGCGTAGCTTGATAAATAGCTCAGGAGCGTAGTTGCTACGCTTCGGTTAGAGCCATATATTCAATACATCGATACGGTTTGTGTGACAGGTTCTGTGAGTAAGTCTTGATGAGCAATCTCGTATGCTTGTTCCCGAGCTATCGGGAGCTGTAGTTCTGGGCAGGTCCCAAGTTTGCGTCCCTTCAAGCCCATCTCTTTTGGGAACGTGGCATATATGGTGACTTTACCGGTTTTACTAAAATCGACACGCAGGTAGTTCACCTTTTCATACTTCGACCGGCGCTCAATAGCATGCTCATAATCACTTTTTTGGCCGTTTTTGAGGTTTATGTTAAAGTGCGTGTCACTGTAGAGGCCTTTTTTCAACGGGGCTCATCCGTAAAGCTCACACATGCTACTTTTTGAATACGTCAAAAATGCCATGCGTTACGGATTTGCGTTACTAAACATGAAAAAATAAAGTTCACTTCAGTAACTCAAGGCAAACAACAGTTAATAAAAGTAATTCGTAAGCGCTTGATATAGGCGCCAAAAAGAGTGATTTTTGAAACATGGCTCTATTAATAACAGATCGATGCATAAACTGCGATATGTGTGAGCCCGAGTGTCCCAACGGGGCCATCTCGATGGGTTCCGAGATCTTTGAGATCGAGCCCGATTTATGCACCGAGTGTAAAGGCCATTACGACAAACCGACGTGCCAGTCGGTTTGCCCGATCTCCAAGTGCATTATCACCGATCCCGATAATGTCGAGACCGAGGATCAGCTCCTAGAAAAATTTGTGGTCATCCAAGGGATGGCCTAAACCATTAAAAGCGCCGCGAGGCGCTTTTTTTATGTCTTTTATTCTCCAGTAATAACCCTAACACTATAGGGACGCTCTAAACGCAAAAAACCCCAGCTTTTCAGCTAGGGTTTCTAAGTAGTGGCGGAGGGCCGGGGTTGCGGACAACGGGCAGGCCATCCTGCGGGACTCATTCGCCCGCAGGGCGAACCTGGTCAATAAAAAAAAACCCTACTAAATTTAGCAGGGTTTCTAAGTAATGGCGGAGTGGACGGGACTCGAACCCGCGACCCCCGGCGTGACAGGCCGGTATTCTAACCAACTGAACTACCACTCCGCACCAATTCTTTTTCATCAAAGTCTTACACTTAATTGCTTTGATGCTTAAATGTTTGCTAACTAAAGCCTAATACTAAGCGCTAATTAGATTATCTTGTTTGATGCGATGAGGATTTTGAATCGAGACGCGCAGTGTATGCCAATACATGAGCATCGCAGATATCAAAAGCATCGAGCTATCAACAAGATAAGCAATGAGAGCCTGGCGATGTCCTACTCTCACATGGGGAGACCCCACACTACCATCGGCNTAGATTATCTTGTTTGATGCGATGAGGATTTTGAATCGAGACGCGCAGTGTATGCCAATACATGAGCATCGCAGATATCAAAAGCATCGAGCTATCAACAAGATAAGCAATGAGAGCCTGGCGATGTCCTACTCTCACATGGGGAGACCCCACACTACCATCGGCGCTGCTTCGTTTCACTACTGAGTTCGGCATGGARTCAGGTGGGTCCAAAGCGCTATGGTCGCCAAGCAAAATTTGGTGTGTCTTCACTTTTCAGTCAAAACACGTATCTAGAAAGCTGTTCGTTCTCGCCACAATCAACTGGCTTATTTCGARTCCAACCCAAAACCTCTTGGGTGTTGTATGGTTAAGCCGCACGGGCAATTAGTACAGGTTAGCTCAACGCCTCACAGCGCTTACACACCCTGCCTATCAACGTCGTCGTCTACGACAACCCTTTAGAGAGCTCGAAGCTCTAGGGATGACTCATCTCGGGGCCAGCTTCGCGCTTAGATGCTTTCAGCGCTTAT
>NZ_MUFG01000052.1:0-7307 GCF_001996065.1 Salinivibrio sp. MA351
TGCCCATGTGTAGTGAAGCCGCAGGAACAACGAAAAATGGGTCGCCCTGCTTGGCATTGTCACATGCTTTTGCTATACTTTGTATCACATTGTATTACAGATTCACATATTTGGTGATGTTATGAAAAACGAAATGCTGAGCACCCGAATTGACCACGACACCAAGTTAGCGTTTACTCACGTTTGCGAGAACATGGGACTTAGCCCCTCTCAAGCAATAAAGCTTTTTGCCAAAGCGGTCGTTAATTACGGCGGCATACCCTTTGAGCTTAAAGTCAAGCAACCCAATGCAGCAACAGCCTCAGCCATCTCCGAGCTCGAGTCCGGCAAGGCAAATACCGCCAGCAATATTGAAGAGCTATTCGAAGAATTCAATATCGGTAGGACCGACAATGCTTAAACTCGAGTACTCAAGACAATTTAAAAAGGACTTCAAGAAAATAGCAAAACTTTCGATTCCCGATGTAGTTGAAGTCGGTCATGCCATTAAACAATTACAGCTCGGGGAAACACTACCGGAAAAATACGTTGATCATTCTTTGTCTGGAAACTGGCAGAATTATCGAGATTGCCACGTAAAACCGGATTTAGTTTTGATTTACAAAGTCGATGACACCTCTCTCAAACTGGCTCGAATTGGCACCCATTCCGAACTATTTCGATAACATGTAACGCCGCAAGCAACTGCAGATGTAATGGAGTTTGTTTCTATGCGATGCTTTTCCCGCATAAAAACAAACGGAGTGTAAGCTGTCAGGTTGACTTGCCTTGTTAAAAGTTTCCACGCTAGTACACCTTGCTAAGTTTGCCGCCTTCAAAGGTGAACGTGACATTGTTTACGATAATTTTGTTGCCATCTTCGACAATGAATGCATTTGGATAGGACTGCCGCACCAAATGCAGAATATCTTTTTGGGAATAATCCTTGCCACCTTTTACAACAAGATCACCCAGAAAGCTATGGGCATCATTTAGATCATCTAGGCTTACTTGCTGATATGTATATGTAATGCCAGCATCAATTGCGGAATACAGCCAAAACAGATTACTACCGACCAGAAGTGTAAGAGTGACGAAAAATGATGCTTTCCAATTATTCATGCGATACTCGATGACTTTTAACGCTCTTGCAGCACGCGCGCCCATGGAATGGAGCCGAAGGCGCAATGTAATGGGCGTCGCTGTGCCTGCACTGGTTATGATCAGTCATCCACTTTAACCCCAAACTTTGAAACTCGCCTCCGGTTCAGCGTGCTCTCTTTCCCAATTTTTATTAAAGCGTTTCGAGCATTCTCTGAAACTTTTCTTTCTTTATCGCCGATATTGCCGATGCGGAAAAATTGCAAACAAACCTCGACATAACGACCTAGCTGCGGGCCTTTCGTGCCTTTGAAAAGTGTGTAGAAATCGTCCACAGATGCCCGCGATAGAACTTCAATATCAGATCGATTCCATCCGTTAGTGCCAACTAAGCTGCTGACAACGTCTTCTAAAGAGCGATTATCAACGGCTTTACTTACAATCTCGTCAAATCTTTGAATTATTTTCTTATCCTGAATATCGTCTGAAAATGGGTACATCTCAAGATTAAGAGATTTTGGATTCCCTTCTCTCTCTGCAACATAAAGTTCAATTAGTTCATCAGCCTTATCACTATGCCCCAAATCACGAAGAAGTCCTACTGTGCCATTTAGGTTAAGGAGACTTATATATTTTGAGCTTTTCTTGAAACCCTCATACAAAGCGTGGACAAGCTCTTCTTCATTATCGTCAAACGTATTATGGTATTTTTCCCAAGCTTGCTTGAACGAGCCCTCTACTTTGTCTGCGACTATTTTTTGATTGAGACTCTCAGCTTCAGTAATAAGCTTATACTCATCATAAAACCCCCTAACCACTGCATCAGCTATCTCTAAATCAAACTCATCACAGTTTTGAAAATCATAAGAACGTAACAAAGAATTCCACTTCTTCTCTTCGTCACTTTCTTCATTTTTTCCAAGGCCCCAAAGTGAATATCCGATATGCCGGACATAGTCTATCGACGGAATCGAACTATCGTCTCGTTGAAAGTGGCAGAGTGCGAACAACACGAGGCTATGTATGGCTTGATAGGTAACTTCGGCCTCGTAATCTTTGAGAAGAGGAGCTACAGATCTGGAAAGGTACAGCATTTTCCTAATTATTCTTATGTTGCTTACACCTAAACTCAATACATTTTTCTTTAAAATATCCAAATATTCAAAATCTTCATTAAGAGCTATCTCGCTACATTCATCTGAGGTAGGAGAGAGTAGAACATCAAAGTCAATCACCTTTTCGCGATATCGATCTAGCTGTTCACTCTCAGTTTTTTCGAAGGAATCGTCGTTGAGTATAAGAACGACCTTGCAGTCTCTTTGTTCTTTTAGCAGAGAAACTAAACCTAAAACATCACGTATTTTTAGATCATCCCCTTTTCGTTCTAGATCATCAATGCAAATAATCGTGTTTTTCAAGGAAAGAAATGAAACAGCTTCAAGAGCAAGAGAAACGTTTTTAACATATGGCAGCCCTTGGATAACTCTAATTGACTTTCTTCCAAGGGACTTTCCTAAGGTTTCTGTACTTTTCCTAAAGGTGTCAATGCTCGGCTTGTGATCAATTACCTCAATATCGACAACTTGTTCAAACATTGCAAATTTCAGGCTATCGAGGGAATTGATACCAAAGAGAGAAACATAGGAATAGCGTTCCAAGCCAACTGCATTGCGATGTGCAGCGTCAACCAAAAATTGATTCCACGTAAACGTTTTTCCTACGCCCCATTTCCCTCGAATCGCGAGAACTTCAGGGGTCGTGCTGCCGAGAAATTTATCTATCTGTTTATGAACTAATTTGATCGACACAAGACTCCCTCCCTAAGTTCATAACGCCAAATTAAGTAGTGAGCAACGCTACCACCTACCTAAACCATTGTGCCGTAAACACTAAAGCTGATTCAAACCAAAAATGCCAAGCGTTGCGAATCTGCTTAAATTTATTGTTATGTGAATTTATTGTCCATTACAGCTTCGATCGCAGACTCTAGATCTTCTTCAGTGAGAAACTCTAATGACGATATCTCGGCCAATACCTCTTCCTGTATCAATTTCAGCGTACGCTCCTTATTTTTATTTAACCACGGACTCATAAAGATAGGCATTTTTTCACCAACCCACTTTTCTGATTTCAAAAATGTAGTTCTATCTGGAGCTAAATATTCTTTTACTTCCTTTTCAATTTTTTCATAGTCAATAATTACATCTAACTCACGGCCTGATACGGGATCTAGGCAATAACTCTCACAGAGTTCAGCATTTGTATAAGTATCTGATATGTNAAATAGGCCGAATAATTCAACGTAACCAATAACCTTGTTATTTTTCGCACACAGAGACACTATATGCGTAGGGACATTATCTGAACGATCTACAACGATATCTTCATCGTAGTAAGGACCAAAACATTGGGGGGCATTGGAGACAGATAAATAGTCATATATATTTTGGGCAGTATCTTTTTCTAAACCAACTTCAATTGAATACAGATACATCATTTTTGCGATTGAACGACCTACCTCTGCTCCCGCTAAATCAAAGCTAAATGTAGTATCTAGTCCGTCGCTAGCGCATAAAGTCTCTTTATACTCCATGCTAGAAATGTCTGCTTTGTACTTATTCTTACTGCACAATGACTTAATTATTTTTTTCGCTTCTTTTGTGTTGTTAGATTTAACTGTAATTTTTATTTCATTTTCATTTATGTCTTGCTCCGAAAACTCTGGCTTTCTCGGTTGAAACCGGCCATCAGGTGAGATGACATTTTGTTGGCCATCCTTATTCTTCAGTAGCAAATTCGGAACATCCCCGCGCTCTCTGGTTACCCCAAAGAAAACACAAAGAGAAGAAAATTGATTGCATAATACTGCATCCCATCTATTTCCAGATTTAGAATTACAGTTCCTACAGATCAACTTATTACTAGACAGTCTTCCACCAATTGCGTTAGGAATTATGTGTTCTAAGCTTCCAGCTTCCCCTTCACAACCATCGAATACACCATCCAACAAGCATATGGCCATTTTGCACCTTCTATCTTAATAAATTCACATAACGCCTAAAATCAGGAGCGCGGATTTTTGCGTCCCCTGCATTTTTTTGTTAGCTTATGTGATTGAGAAATAAATTATTAAGACTGTGATCAATTTTAGTTTTAAAATTTTGACCTACAGACGTATAAACCATTAGTCTTAAGGTTTTTAATTGTTTTTTAGGGTTTGGTTGTAAAACATCTTTAATGAAACTTTCAATCCACACAAATGGCTTATTCTCACGTGATAAGTGAATAAGAAAATTTGCTTCTTCACCCTCGTAAAGCATTTTAGGGATTGTATCTGACTCTACATCACCTAAGAGTTGGACTAAGTGCTTTTTATTTTTGAACCTACCGACGAACCATCCCAACTTAGTTATATTTGCTGGGCGTACACCTTTATTTACGACATGAATTCTCAATAAGTCAGTTGCTTCACTCTGTCCTCGCGTAACCAATTGTCGGTAGTCTACTTTGACAGCCAATTCAATTTTATTTTCACGCCGAGCAAACCAAAGCGACGTCACTGCAGCCGCAATAGTACCAATTCCCGCTAACCAAGTACCAATAACATTCAAAACTTCTAACATATTTTCTCTTTTTATGGTGAGCTAACGCTTGGCTTTGCGGCGTGCCGGAGCGCAGCGTAGGTTCGTCCGCCAACAGCCACTGGTTATGTGATGGTAGCTCACTCTGGCAGCCCCTCAAACTTTGGTACGTCCCCTAACCCCTCGTCCCAAACAGCTTTGCTGGATGAAAAGATATGCGCGGTTGGCGCCATAGAGATTTCAGTATCCAAGCATCCTGCCGGAACGACGAGCAATCCTGGGATCTGAGTACTTGGCAATGCTGAGCCACACAACTTACAAAAGCTTTTTTTATGACGAGTGCCTGGAAGCGTAAAGGACGTCACAGCATCTGCACCCGACCGCCAGGCCAATTTAGCTGACTGTGAGAATAGATTTGCCGCATGAGCCGACCCCGTATCTTTTTGGCAATGCTGACAATGGCACAGGTAAAAGCTATCGAAATCACCTGTTAACTCAAAGCTCACGGTACCACACAGACAAGAACCGAAATGATCAGTCATCAGAACTCCTTCTATGGCCTGTGGATGAAATACACATAACGCCGCGTTAAGGTGTGAGTAACGCAATACCGAAGTTTCGGCATTGCGCCTTAAACACTGAAGTTACCGCAAAGCAAAAATGCCACGCGTTACGAATCACTCTTAAACGCTTTGTTAGGGCTTTCCTGCTCTGTATCCAGTTCTTTGATTTCTAGGTTCTCACACACTTTCCATTCAGTGAGCGATTTAAAATTAGCAGACATTCTATTGTCAACTTTGACTGCTTCCAACTCGCCAGTTAACGTCACTACTTTTTTAGCTACATGAGCGTGAGCTATTATTGGATAAAGATCTTCACTAACCGTAAATGAAACACTAACCTCTCTATCCTGATATTTCGTCCTAAGTTTAGCTCGCCCTAAGTCATCGTCGTAGCCTCTATGCAAATCAGCGACTTCCCCAGAGAGTTGGATACTTCTCTCCGTTTTCTTTGCTTTCAAAACTTCTCGGTATTCAACAATCTTTTGAGCATCTCTAGAATAAAACGATATTGGGCTATTGTATTTCTCTTCAATGAACTCTTTTGATGACCAGTTGACTTTGATTTCGATATCTCTATGAGCCTTAAAACCAAATATATCTATTAGCGCATCACAATCTTTTTTGTCTATGCCTAACTCGAGTAGCTTCTGAGTAATCACATCAATATCAGACTCAAGCGCAAACACTGAAGAGACTTTAGCCAACTTCGAATAGAACAGCTTATTAATCATCCTGCCAAGAGATGTATTGCTGTCGAACAACTTTGGCTCTTCTTCGCTATTTACACGGTATAGAGGAGAGTGGATAGCTACAACATAACTACCTATCTGTGTTTGCCCCATTCCAATGTGGTTGTAATAACTACCCAAGTGCTTACTCTTGTTCTTGAACTTTTGGATTTTACTTGAACAATGTTTAAGCAACTTATAAGCAGAAGATAAAAGCTTGATTCCATCATCAAATGGGATTGAGCCATTTTGAACATCATCAGCAATCGCTCTAACCATTATGGCATCAAAGTCTAACGGTGATATTTGTTTGATCAAAGCTTCATGAGACACTCTAAGGTATTCAGACAACTCCTCTATTGTGTCTAATAGAAGTGCCTCATAGCGCTTATGATCTTCACTCAAAGGGAGCGTAACTTCTGACTCCGGAAACTCGTGACTATGCCAAATCTGAAATGTATCTCTAATTTCAGATGATTTGTGCCAGCCATTTTCAGCTAAGTATTTGGTCACATCATTTAGAGGTAATTGAGTACTCATATGATTAACCCTCTAGCGCTATATTGTTTCATCAATTCTATCAGAGTGAGATTGTTAAAAGCTTGAGAAAAAGGAACTTTAACAGTCACACTAGTTTTATTGCTGACTTCCGGCTCGCCCTCTAGGCTAATCCAATAGCCAGAAAATCTTACATTCGACTGGAGTGATGAATGCTGAACCCACTCCTGATTATCCTTAGGGCAGAAAACAACGATCAAAATCTTCGGAAGATCATCAATTTCTCTTAGATCATTGTAGTTCTTTATAGGTAGTGGAAAACTCAGCTCTTGTTTTTCCATATCTATATATTTGTAGTTAGATGTGCACTTGAGTTGTGCCAAAATTCTCGGTTTTTTCCAACGACCTTGAAAACCTCTACCAATGAGTTCGATATCGATGCTTTCATTATCAGTCGTCGGTTCACTATAATTAATCTTCGCAGCCGCACACATCAGCTTTACATAGGCAGAGCTAAATCGCTCTTGAGCATCTGTAAGATGTAAGCCATAGGAAGCAGGAAGCCTAGCCAAGCTCTGTCCAGTTTCCACCAATGATTCATTTTCCATTATTATTCTCAAATCAAGTCTAGAGATTTCATACATCATTCTAAATATGAGCAAAAATGCTCTATGAAAGCCCTAACATTGTATTAGCGCGCACGCTCACTTTCCCAAAACCGTTACACGCGTCTTTTGTTTCTTAACTGTCTGTTATTAAATAATTTTTCGCTTTTGATGTCTGTCTCTTTCCCGAGAAAGTGTGCATGCCGCCTATCACTGGTAAGGCGTGCACATTATCACTGCACTTACATTTAT
>NZ_MUFG01000053.1:0-3448 GCF_001996065.1 Salinivibrio sp. MA351
GGATGATAGCAGTATAAATGAAATATACAATATTACATATATTAATACGCCACATTGTTCATTATTTGCAAGTTATTCGCAATCCTAGCGTATAGTTTTATTGGCGTTTTGATTCTTGTGTCTAAAAAAATAGAATGCGCGTCGTTTATCATTGGCATGGAAAAGGAATAGAACGCCTGACAACGAGCCGATGATTTTTCAAACATAAACAGTTGCGATAGTGAGCACGATGTGTAGAATGCACTTCGCTTAACGTAGAGGTGCGTTGTTTATGAGTCGTGCGCAAGAGGGTGATACCGATGAGGGCGCATAAAAGGAAACAATGCCGAAGCCAATCAGGTCATCACACCGATTGAGCTGGGGCTGTTACCGAATAGGAGCAGCACTGCCATAGTACTTAGAAACACACTATGGAGCGCTACTGTATGTAGGAGGCAAGTTGTTTGCCGTGTAATACCACGCCTTACCGTCTTCGTTTCTGCAGTAGATCTCCAACCACCTGGTTGATATTGAGATCATGAACTTAACAGACTTTTCTTCATCCGCTTTATCACTGCTTCCTCCGTTGCTGGCCTTGGGTCTCGCGATTGCAACTCGACGTGTCTTATTGTCGTTGGGTATGGGGATAATCCTTGGCACCGTATTACTGACGGATTTTTCACTTGTGCCCGCTAGTCAGTATTTACTGGACGTGATCACTGGCTTATTTATCGCTGATGGCGGTTTAAACAGCTGGAACTTGAGTATCCTCGCCTTTTTAATATTATTGGGCATGATTACCGCGTTATTATCCTTATCGGGGGGGACGCGCGCGTTTGCGAATTGGGCACAAAGCCGGATTAAGAGTAAACGTGGTGCGAAGTTACTGGCTGCTTTTCTTGGGGTATTCATCTTTGTTGATGATTACTTTAATAGCTTAGCGGTAGGGGCCGTTTCTCGCCCAGTCACGGATCGTTTTCATGTTTCACGGGCAAAACTTGCCTATATTCTCGACTCGACAGCGGCGCCTATGTGTGTGATTACACCGGCCTCCAGCTGGGGTGCCTATATCATTACCGTTATTGGCTCTATCTTGGTTGCGCATGGTGTTACCGATTACACCGCACTGGGTGCGTTTGTCATCATGATTCCGATGAACTTTTATGCCATTTTTGCGCTGCTGTTAGTGTTTGCCGTGGTCTGGTTTCAGCTTGATATTGGCCCCATGCGCCAATTTGAATACCAAGCAAAAAAAGGCAGCCGATTAGGTGATGAAAGCGAACATTGTGCTGATATTTGCGATGATTTAGGCATCGAAGAAAGTGAAAATGGCAGTGTAGCGGATCTGGTGGCTCCGATAGTCGTGCTAGTGATCGCCACGATTAGCGCCATGCTTTACACCGGTGCGCAATCTTTAGCCGCTGATCATCATGCATTCTCTATCCTGGGAGCGTTTGAGAATACCGACGTCGGCATGTCATTACTGTGGGGCGGACTGGCCGGCCTGTTTGTTGCGCTAGTGATGACGGTTAAACAAGGCATTGCTAAGCCCGATATTGCGAAGACGTTATGGGTCGGCGCTAAATCAATGTTTGGTGCGATTCTTATATTGCTATTTGCTTGGTCGATTGGCCATATCATTGGTGATTTACAAACGGGTAAATATTTATCCTCGTTAGTACAAGGTAACCTACCTGCTCAATTGTTACCTGTGGTTTTATTTTTATTGGCGGCAGTGATGGCATTCGCCACGGGCACGTCGTGGGGCACATTTGGTATTATGCTCCCGATTGCGGGGGATCTTGCGGCAGCGACGGATATTGCGCTGATGTTGCCGATGCTGTCTGCGGTATTAGCCGGTGCTGTATTTGGCGATCATTGTTCTCCTATCTCAGATACCACTATTTTATCCTCAACAGGGGCGCGCTGTGGGCATATTGACCACGTCGCCACGCAGCTACCTTATGCAATCGGGGGCGCAGTCGTTGCGACATTTGGCTTCTTAGTGCTTGGCTTTACCGCCTCTTTGTTATGGTCATTAGCCGCGTCGACGCTGGCGTTCATTCTTTTGTGCTCGGGGTTACTTTGGCTTAAAAAGCGGCCCTGTCAATTGAAAGGATAGTCCTTCAAGCCCCGCATAAACGGGGCTTTTCTTTTTCTGCGGGTTCGGTAGCATGCCGGTGTATTGAATGATGTTGGCCCTGAAGTAGGGCGTTACGTGTAGAGACAGTTATGGCCCAGTTATATTTTTACTATTCGGCAATGAATGCCGGTAAATCGACCACCTTGTTGCAATCTGCGTTCAATTATCAAGAGCGTGGGATGCAGCCTTTACTGTTCACCGCCGCGATCGATAATCGCTACGGGCAAGGTAAAATAAGTTCACGTATAGGCCTGGACGCGGATGCACATCTGTATGACAACCAAACGTCGTTGTTTGAGCATGTGGCGGCCATTTTATCTCAGGACAAAGTCGACTGTTTATTAATTGACGAGAGCCAGTTTTTAACCAAGCAGCAAGTACTGGAACTGACCGATGTCGTGGATAAATTGCGGATCCCTGTCCTATGTTATGGTTTGCGTACCGATTTTCGTGGTGAATTGTTTGAAGGGTCACAGTACTTACTCGCGTGGGCTGACAAATTGGTGGAGCTTAAAACTGTGTGTCATTGTGGACGTAAAGCCAGTCGTGTCATTCGGCAAGACGCTGAAGGCAACGCGATTGCAGATGGCGATCAGGTTGTGATTGGGGGCAATGAACGTTATGTCTCTGTTTGTCGTCGCCACTACAAGCAGATGCTCGGACTGCTCTGAGCAATGGAACCGGTGTGACACACTGAAAAGACAAAAAAGGCGAGCAACAGCTCGCCTTTTCTTCAATTTGGCCGATCGGGATCAGTGCTATTTCACTGCCTCTTGATCGACTGGCACAATTTGGCTGGCATGGTAGCCTTTAGGTCCTTCCTCGACTTCGTAGCTGACGGTTTGCCCCGCTTTTAATGTCTTATATCCATCCATTTGAATCGTAGAGTAGTGAGCGAATACGTCTCCTTCCCCTTCTCCTGGACAAATAAAGCCAAATCCTTTTGCATTGTTAAACCATTTTACTGTACCAGTTTCCATGCGACACATCCTTCTTGCATCAAACTTTGCATACCTCGTGATAAACGCCTTGTCACCTTCTGGTTAGCCTTGAGCTTGGGATTCCCCCTGGCGCAGACTGACCGAAGCCAGCTTGGTCATTTACCTACCACACAATCCACTTTAGTAGATACTTTTAGGCAGTCAAGCGCTGGCTATAACATATAACAAGAATGTAATAATAAATCGAAAAAGTGTGAGGGAGTGACGATAATTCATTAAAGAACAGACATGTCATTTGCATGAATGTCGGACTGTTATCGATGCTTTTTCGCTCGTGATAAGTGTTGTTTTTATGGTTTGTTTTATATAACACATTGTTTAATAA
>NZ_MUFG01000054.1:0-2646 GCF_001996065.1 Salinivibrio sp. MA351
ATTGATTGTAACAGGATTAAAAATTTATCATGGTTAAAGTGATCAATTGGAACCCAAGAAAGAAAATTTTTAAGAGTTCTCGTTTTTTTAAAGTAAAAGGGTTAGAGCGCGTTAATAACTTTGGAGATATAATTGGTCCATTGATTGTAAAGGAAGTATTGAAGAAAGAGAGCATTGTTAATAATAGATTCTCTCTACTTTCTAGAAGGTTATTAACTGTGGGTTCTATACTTCACTTCGCTAAAAATCGAGATACAATTTGGGGTACAGGTAGAAATGGAAAGATACCTTATTCCTCACATAAGTTTAGAGATTTAGATGTTAGAGCGGTAAGAGGGCCATTAACTAGAGAGTTCTTAACGAAAAAAAATATTAATTGTCCTGAAGTTTATGGTGATCCTGCTTTATTGTTACCACTCCTATTCGAGAGTTTACAAAATGAATCCGAAGAGAAGAGGTATGATTTGACTATTATACCAAACCTAAACGACTTTGATCTCTTTGACGATTATACTCAAAATCTTATTGATCCCCGTGATGATCTTAAATATATTATTAAACGTATTGCAAAAAGTCGATTTGTTATAGGTTCATCTCTACACGCTATTATCGTTGCAGAGAGCTTAGGTATTCCGGCGAGATTAATCCAAGGTCGATCTGAACCGGATTTCAAGTATGAGGATTATTACCTTGGTACAGGGAGAAGTGGTTTTAAAGCGGCGAGAAACGTAATGTCCGCGATAGATATGGGAGGAGAGAATCAGGTGAATTTTGGATCTAGAAAATTGATGGAATCCTTTCCCTTTGACATTTTCTAGTTTTATTGGGATTTAGGAAAATGTATCAGAGACGGTAGATTTCAAGGTAGTTGACCAGATTTCCAAATTAAGCGGCACTTTTTTGACCGCCTCGTTGATTGTCTTCTGAGCAGCTTGGATTGAGTGTTACCAGGGAAAACGCATGAAGATCCGCGCCACGCCTGGRYTARCAAMTTAATGACTAAGTTGTYACTTAGGGCTGAAAACCGTGCGTTATGCCATATTTATTAATTAAAATAAGTGAAAACAAAGGATCAATTTGTTGATCATTTTCAGTGCGATTTAATGGTCTCCTAACGTTTAGGAGATTAAAAATGACAGAAGATAAAAGTCCATTTATGCATTTCGTTTCCATTAGAGAYATTCGYCAAGAAGGTAAAGTTGAACATACGTTATCAGATATTATTTTGATAACGATTTGTGCGGTGTTGTCTGGTCATGATACCTGGAAAGGTATKAGTGATTATGGACGTAAGCAGCGTGATTTTTTATTACGCTTTGGCTTCTCAGGTAAAACATCACCCTCGGCAGATACGATTGCAAGAGTGATGGGAAYCATCAGTACAAAAGCATTACAAAAAGCCTTCATAGAATGGATGAAATCGTGTCATGAATTAACGGATGGTGAAGTAGTTGCCATTGATGGAAAAACACTGAGGGGTTCATATAACCGAGCAACAGACCAAGCTGCGATTCATATGGTTAATGCGTTCGCAACCGCAAATGGTGTATGCCTCGGACAGTCAAAAGTAAATAGTAAAACCAATGAGATCACTGAAATACCTAAGCTGCTGGAATTGCTCGACATTTCTGGGTGTTTAATTACTATAGATGCCATGGGTTGTCAGCGAAAAATCGCACAGAAAATCATTAATAAAAATGCCGATTATTTGCTCGCTGTTAAAGKAAACCAAGGTAAGTTAGACAAAGCGTTTGATAATTATTACCGGCCTTCAATGCTTCAACACTTTGATGGTGAGAGCTACTCATCACAAGAGAAATCGCATGGACGTTTAGAAACACGATGTGCACTCATCAATACCGATTTAAGTGTATTAGGTGATTTGGCTTATGATTGGCCTGAACTAAAAACGATGGGCATCATGGTGAGTGTTCGACAAGAAGGCAAACACGCCGACGAATCCGATATTTCTGTGCGCTATTATATAAGTTCAAAAGCACTGACAGCGAAAGAGCTTCATGATGCTACGCGCTCGCACTGGCTAATTGAATCAATGCATTGGCAACTCGATGTTGGATTAAAAGAAGATGCCTGCCGAATTAGGGTAGATGACCGAGCGGAAGTTTTTGCACGAATAAGGCAAATGGTTTTGAATTTATTAAAGAAAGAGAAGAGTTTCAAAGCCGGCATTCAACGCAAGCGAATGATGTGCGCGATGGACCAAGAGTACTTGGCGACCGTGCTGGGAAGCCTTTCATGACGCGGATGTTCATGCGTTTTCCGTGCTGACAGCGAAAGAGCTTCATGATGCTACGCGCTCGCACTGGCTAATTGAATCAATGCATTGGCAACTCGATGTTGGATTAAAAGAAGATGCCTGCCGAATTAGGGTAGATGACCGAGCGGAAGTTTTTGCACGAATAAGGCAAATGGTTGTGAATTTATTAAAGAAAGAGAAGAGTTTCAAAGCCGGCATTCAACGCAAGCGAATGATGTGCGCGATGGACCAAGAGTACTTGGCGACCGTGCTGGGAAGCCTTTCATGACGCGGATGTTCATGCGTTTTCCGTGCTGACAGCGAAAGAGCTTCATGATGCTACGCGCTCGCACTGGCTAATTGAATCAATGCATTGGCAACTCGATGTT
>NZ_MUFG01000055.1:0-2023 GCF_001996065.1 Salinivibrio sp. MA351
CCTCTGGATACTACCAATGGAGTACTTTTTGAATAAATCATGATACTTTAAGTGTATGGAGGTTTCCTTCTTTATTTTATAAGTTGTGTTTAACTATAAGTCGGAGGAAAACCATATGGTACAGGCAGTCGATAGTTCAAAGGCGCAACAGAAATTTGCGTTGGGAATGTCAACATTTTCGTTTACGCTTTGCTTTGCCATGTGGACGATATTTTCCATATTGGGTGTAAAAATAGCGGAAGAGTTTCAGCTCTCTAGCACGGAACTGGGACTGTTAATGGCGACACCGATTCTCACAGGTTCGGTCAGTCGATTGTTTTTGGGAATCGCGTCTGACTACTTTGGGGGCCGTACTGTTTTTGCGGTTGTCATGCTCCTGTCGTCCGGTTCTGCATGGTTGCTGAGTCTATCTCACAGTTACTACTTGCTGTTGCTTTGCGCACTGGGCATTGGATTGGCAGGCGGTAGCTTCGTTGTTGGTGTGGCATATGTATCGGCGTGGTTTAAGAAAAACCAACAAGGTACAGCTTTAGGGATATTTGGCGCGGGAAATGTCGGCTCTTCTGTGACCTCGCTCTGTATGCCAATGCTCTTACTGATCATGGACTGGCGCAGTGCGGTTCAAATCTATGCAATTATTTTGGCTACAGCAGGAGTTGGGTTTTATTTTCTCGCAAAGAACGAACAAAGAGAAAGACCGCGAGAGCAAGTATCTATATATAGCCAGCTCCATCCTTTGAAAGAGGTAAGGGTCTGGCGATTCTCCTTGTACTACTTTTTTGTTTTCGGTGCCTTTGTGGCATTAGCACTATGGTTACCCCAATATACAATCGGTGTATTTGATGTGTCCTTGGCTCAAGCAGGCTTGATAGCAGGGCTTTACACGGTTCCAGGTTCATTGTTTAGAATACTTGGTGGAATATTATCGGACAGGTATGGTGCTCGTAAAGTGATGTACTGGACGTTTATCGCATCAGTAGTCTGCACCTTTATTCTTAGTTATCCCAATACACATTACAGTGTTGAGGGAATACGAGGTGTTATTAATTTCTCATTAGAAACTAACGTCTATCAATTTGCTGTAATCTGTATCGTGCTAGGTTTTTTCATGTCTTTAGGAAAAGCGGCAGTTTTTAAACATATCCCTGTTTATTATCCCAATAATGTGGGTGTTGTAAGTGGTGCTGTTGGTATGGTTGGCGGGCTTGGTGGCTTCTTTCTTCCTCTGACATTTGGCATGTTAAATGATCTAGTTGGAGTCTGGCAAACATGCTTTATGTTGCTCTTTGTATTATGCAGTTTGGCGTTAACTTGGATGCATTTTGCGATTAGAAAATCTGAAAGCAAAGAATGGCGATCAGGAAGAACTGAAAATGACCTTCCAGAACTAACCGAATAAAAAAGGAATGAAAAGGAGATAGAGATGGTAACCATTATGCATTTATTTATCTCCTTCCTTGTATGGGGAGCCTGGCCCGTTGTTGTCTTTAATCTTCCAGACTATGGGTATAACCTAACATTCATTTCGAAGCTTATCCTGATCTTGTTTTGTTTTTTGGGAAGTAGTTTGTCTCGAATTCTTTGGGATTTTCTAGCGACAATTTTCGGTGTGATTAATTGGTTGCTAATTTCTACACTTCTCCTCATTTTACCATGTTTATGGATGGCTGCTATTATACTCTTTCCTAGCGAAAATTATATTATGTTGTTGGCAGTTTCTAGCTTGACAGGCTTAGCATCTGGTAGTTCAGTCACAGTAATGCGATTTATGATGTTGCGATTTAGTCAGCGTGATGCAGTATCTAGAATTACTTACGCTGATAGTATTGGTGGCATTGGTTTGTCATTCTCATTCTTTATAGGACTTTTGTTTTCTCAAAGTGGTATAAGTCAGGGTTGTTTTTATTTATATCCGCTTTTGTATATACCGCTAGTTTTTGTTTTATTTTTTGTTCTTTGGTTTTCAGTTAAAAGAGATAGAGACTTTCCCAAGATAGATAAAGTATTTACTTGTGATCTAAAT
>NZ_MUFG01000056.1:0-1480 GCF_001996065.1 Salinivibrio sp. MA351
AAAATATATAGATAAAAATAAGAAAATATATAGATAAAAATAAGAATAGTTAGAGGAACCAAGAGAAAATTTGAAAAAATCTGCTTGTTATATATTTCAAATCCATCCCTAAAGAATTGAAAAGGAAGCACCACACACACACAAATATAATATGTTCTAATGATCAGGCTTTTCTTTGCTAGCTTATATAGCAATGCGTAGTAAAGACCAAGAAAAAACATGTACAAAGAGCCAAACATATAACCGAAATTTGCACTAATAGATACATAGATGCTCTCAGCACCGAGAGGACTATAAAAGTTAGTAATATCTTGGATTTTGAAAAACAACTCTTCTTTTGATGGAACGAGGATTGTCGGAATGAAATTCAAAAAACTAGTCAGAAAGTTTAATGGGTAATCGATAGCGTTAAATCCATTATAAACAATATCATTTATTGCAGACCACCAAGTAAACATAGGCTCCATGAAGAAAACCATCAAAATACCTGTATAAGTAATTTCTTTATCTAAACCGTTCCTAAAAATACCTATGGACAACACAAAACATATCAAACACGCTGCATATAAAACCGTTTTATAACTTATCATAATCTTTCGTGAGAAGAATATTGCGTTTGTTATGAGACCAAGGAAGACAATAACAAAGTACATCCTCGTTCCTGAGAGTAAAAGTGCTATCGTTACAATCATCAAAAACAAATAGATAGATTTTTTCAAATACCCTTTTTGCGAGCCAGTAACCAAGAAGTACACAGCGAAAAATAAAATATACATCGAACCAGTAGCTATCGTTCCTTTACCACTAAAACCTTTCGATTGATAGCCACCCAATAATGCTGGAATACTAAAAAGAGTATATATAACGATAGGCGACAAACAAATCAAAAGCATAAGCACGCTAACCGTCTTATGATTATCTTTAAAAGAAATTAGTATATTTTTTCCAGAGACAAAAGCACTCGGAATAATAAAGAGAGCGAACCAAACAAACACAATAACCATATAATTTGTTATCTCTTCGCTCTTTATATTATTAAAGTCTCTATACCACCCCTCCAAAGATGCATACCCGTCAAATACACCTGAATAGCCTATGATAACTGGTGCAATTAAATAATATGTGAATCCAAAAGCAAAAAATACCACATGAGGTTTGGATACTAAACGAAAGATAAAACTACACATCATCAGTTAATCCTAATTACACGGAAAACGCATGAACATCCGCGTCATGAAAGGCTTCCCAGCACGGTCGCCAAGTACTCTTGGTCCATCGCGCACATCATTCGCTTGCGTTGAATGCCGGCTTTGAAACTCTTCTCTTTCTTTAATAAATTCAAAACCATTTGCCTTATTCGTGCAAAAACTTCCGCTCGGTCATCTACCCTAATTCGGCAGGCATCTTCTTTTAATCCAACATCGAGTTGCCAATGCATTGATTCAATTAGCCAGTGCGAGCGCGTAGCATCATGAAGCTC
>NZ_MUFG01000057.1:0-1315 GCF_001996065.1 Salinivibrio sp. MA351
TCTAAGTAGTAGTCTATTGTTTTATTAAAGATGTGATAACTGAATATTTCTTTGCAATATTTATTTTTACTCAAACCCTCCTTGAGTTCATCAATTATCTCATCCCTGTTTTCTAGAGCTTCCCTGCTCATTTCAGGCAATAATGAATTTAATGATTTTAATAAACATTTCTTCTCACTCTTAGTAAAAAGTGGAGCGATGGAGTAATCTCCTATCTGCGAGTTAGGGAAAATAAAATCATAAGTAGATGCATGTTTTTTAATGCAATCTCTACTTGACGAGGTCTCAATGTATTTCCAGAACTCCTCTTTGTTTTTATAATGGTTTGAGAAGAAATTTTGCTCTTCTGAAAGCTTAATCTGCTTGGCTGACTGCTCCGAACGATGCGCCAGTGCAATCAGGCCAATGATGGAAAGCGTTGCAGCCAGTAACCGGATAGGCACTTTAAAAAACTCAAGCAAGTTGTTAAAACACGTTGCGGTAAAGCACCAAGATAAGCCTGTGTAGTGGACAATCGCTCCTGTCGTCCCCAAGGTAAGGAGTCCCCCAAGAATTAAAACAGCCCTAAACACGGGAAGTTTGGTGACGGGAAGGTCAGGGTTAAACATATTGGCTATCCATCCGGCTGAAAAACAATAGTTTAATGATGCTTGGCCACAAAGTCATGCCTCAGTCGTCGCAGTTTCATGTATGGCTTAAATCTACGGAGCAACGCTCAAAAAGCGGAACAGCTACGCAGTGTTTTGCGACGCACTCGTCAACCGTCAGATGTGAGTTTTGATCCGGCGCTGAGGTTTGCTATTACCTATAAGCAAACCACACGAGGAGGCAAAAGGATGAGCCCAACTTCAGCGCTGATTGAGCTACAACGTGAGGCCACGAGCGAGCGGGCATCGCTGGTGGCGGTGATGGAAAAAGCGTATGACTATGCGGTTGAGAATGATCTGCATGAACTTGAAACATGGTTATACAACGAGCTAAACGGCTACTCTGACACCACCATCACGCCCTGGTATCGGCGGCTAAGTGGAACACTGCTTGCCGAAATGTCGTTTAGCGGCTGGCACCCTATTGAGGGAGAAGGCGATGACTTTAAGCGCCACGTCACCACATTTACCTGCCGGTTACCCATTGCAGAGATTGTCACCTACCATGAGTGCAAGCACCCTATATGGCTTCCATTTACCAGTGATGAGAAGGAGTTCTTGAGTGAGACGGTAGGGATAGGTATCAGCTACGGCGTATTTTTAGGAGGAGATCAATTAAAGCCCTTGATAAATCAGGCAAATAAAAAACTACTTCTTTTGTTTTATAT
>NZ_MUFG01000058.1:0-1196 GCF_001996065.1 Salinivibrio sp. MA351
TCCCTGGACCGTTATCCTCAATACTAACAAGGCAATATCTATCATTAAATTTCACTCTAATTGAAACATAGTCATTATCTGGAGTATATCTAGACGCATTTTCGACTATATTGTAAATAGCTTGTTCAATTAACTCTGTTTGAACATAAAGTAAGCTCCCTTCTCCTTCTTTTTCGTATTTTACTTTTGAACCTTTAAAAAACCTGTATAACCTTTTAAGCACACTGGATATGATATCATCAATCGACACCCAGTCTTTTTCTATTTTCACACCCTTATCACTAAACTTGGTTATATCTAAAAGATTTTGGATATAGTTATCTAAACGGCTACTTTCTTGAATAATGGTATCAACCAGTTCAAATCTATCTTGTAATGTTAGTTTTTCATCTAACTCTCTCAATGTTTCCGCCGCACCCATCATTGCTGATAATGGCGACTTTAAGTCATGTGATACAGATGAAAGCAATGTTGATCTAAGCTGTTCAACTTCAGCATGTAGCTTGGATCGCTCTAGATCTTTAGCAAGTCTAATTCTTTGTAATGTATCAGATGCTTGTTTAAGCATACTGTAAATGACATCGTTATCAAACGCAGAAAAATATTCATCTTCTTTTTCCCATATTATGATAACAACAGCAGCGACAGACTCTTCTACAACTAAAGGAATAAACGTATAGTTAGAAGATGACAGTGTTTTTGTAAACTTACCTGATTGACGCGAATTTTTAACAGACCAATCAAGAGCAGAGCGCTCGACAGGCGTTAAACTAAATGTTCCTTCTTTTAGAAAGCCACCAGAACCATTACCATGGTTAATATATATTTCGCACTTCACATTGGTAAGCAATGAAACATGATGCGATAGTGTATGCCATAAAGATTTTTCATCTTTAATAATAGACAAACTCTGTGCTAAGTCACGCAATGTCTCTGCATATCTATTGGCCTCTTTTAGCAATAAAAACTGATTTCTTATTTTAGAAGCTGCAGGACCACTAACAAAACCAATAACAACAAGAAAAATAAGTGTAGCTATATCATCCTGACTATAAACATTAAGAGTTAACTTAGGCTCTGTTAAAAAGAAATTGAATGAAAGGAAAGACCAGAACGCAGTATTAATAGCAGGCCTAGCACCGAACTTGGTACCAACCATTATGATTAGAAAAACATAAATAAATACAATATTACCA
>NZ_MUFG01000059.1:0-1142 GCF_001996065.1 Salinivibrio sp. MA351
TTTCAAGTTCGTCAACAATTAGCTTTCAAGTTCGTCAACAATTAGCCCGCGTTCTTCAAGGGCCTTTTTGCCAGCATCCACATAAAATGTAACATCTTCGACAAGACTCGCCGTAGGTATGAATGTAACAGTTTTTCCTGCGCATTTTTCCTCGGCGAACTCCACGAATAAATCTGCCACATCCACGAAAGATGAAGTTAAAAAAATCTTTTTCATTACATTTCCTTTCTTCCCGAACACTTTTCTAGAAACTTAACGCCCGCTTAAGGGGTGAGTGAATGTGTGCCCAAATTGTAGCGAAGCGAAAATGGCACACGTTTACGAATCCCTCTTGAAGCGTTTGTATGGATAATCTCACCCGTATTTGGGTAAAGTGAGACCCAGGCTTTAGCTGCAACTAAAGCTTTCTAATGTGCAGTTCGATTGAACGCTGGCTCCTCTGTCGAGAGACCGATAACAAACATGAACGCACCTTAGAACTCCAAGCACCAAACTCGAATACTCGACTGGGTCTCGAACCCGTATTACGCAAACAAGAGTTAGCTTATTATGAATACTGCATCCAATCAAAACATCTACATCAGCGTCGATACCGGCAAAGCGCAACTCGACATCTACGTCAGACCAACTGCGCACTTCTTCTCTGTGCCAAACACTGATAAAGGCATTAAAGATGCATTGAAAATCATCAAGCCATATCAGCCTGAGCGCATCATCATTGAAGCCACTGGCCGATTAGAAATGCCCTTTGTGATCGCGTGTATTGAAGCCAATTTACCCATCGTACGCGCCAACCCTGTGCACATTAAACGCTTCGCCGGCGCCATTGGCCGAAGAGCGAAAAATGACCGGTTAGATGCTGAGTTAATCGCACATTATGGCGACGCCATTAAGCCTGAAATCACCATTATCAAGGCGGAAAATATACGTTTAATGAGTGATTTAGTCATCAGGAGAAACCAGCTCCTATCTATGCAAACGATGGAAAAGAACCGCTTGCAGATACTGCCCAAAACCTTGCATTCAACCATCAAACCCATGCTCACTGCGATAAAAAATCAAATCACCAACATCGAACAAAAACTCGTGAAGTTGATTGAAGTATGCCCTGAATATCAGACTAAAAATACGCTCTTACAAAG
>NZ_MUFG01000006.1:0-123779 GCF_001996065.1 Salinivibrio sp. MA351
TCGTTTTCTACCTCGGTATGCCAGTCTTTTTGTGCATGTAAATACACTTGCTCACTGCCCGATTGGTCTTCGAACGTGAGCTCGTTATACCCCTCGCCTTGGTGGCTCTCGCTGCGCCAAACCGTCTTGGTTTTGTGTGCCGGCAAGGTATAAGGCGGCACATTGGTCGCATGATACGTGCGGCCGGTGATAATCGGTTGGTCCGGGTCACCGTGTAAGAAAGACACAATCACTTCATGGCCAATGCGGGGAATGGCCATCATGCCGTATTGGCTACCCGCCCAGCCTTGGGCCACCCGTATCCAGCAGCTGCTTTTGTCATCGCCGTTAGAATAGCGGTCCCACGGGAAGTGGACTTTCACTCGCCCGTGTTCATCACAGAAGATTTCTTCGCCATCCGGTCCCACCACGGTGCCTATCATGGGGCCATCCACTTGAGGTTTAGGCGTCGGCGTCGCGCGCCACGGGGTGGTGGCGGGAATAAGCATAAACTGGTTGTTGTAGGTGGTGGCGCCTTGGCCACCTTCTTCTTCCATCGCTTGTGGTTGGCTGCCTTGGTGGTGCACCCGCACCACTTGCCACGCTTGGTTGACGCGCTCATCCAGATGGTCGCTGATGGTAAAGCGATAGCCGGCCCGTAATGCCGGCTCATTGCTTTGCCCGTTGGTATGCTCGGCCTCACGGCGTAAGTACTCTAAGCGGGTTTGGTTAAACGCCTGTCCGGTGGCATCGTCTTTAAAACGGCCCGGGAAGTCAAAGTGCTCGTAGCTGTCGGTACGCTGGTAATCAATGCCATCGGCTTGCGCCGCTTGTTGGAAGCTGTAGCGCGGTTTTTTGAAGCTGTAGTCTTTTAACGCCGTGTGGCTAGGCTGCGCCGCAGTGTGGCGTGTCAGTCCATAGATATACGGGGTATCGATGCGTCCGCCGCTTAAGGCGTTATAGGGCACAGGGCGCTCAAGCTGGGGCAAGCTGTCGGGTGCATCGGTCACTATCAGGGTATGGGTGTTGGCATCGTGCTCATGGTGATACACCAAGCCTTCTTCCGCCGCTAAGCGGTGGAAAAACGCCAGGTCACTTTCTCGGTGTTGAACACAGTACTCGCGCTCGGCATAGTCGCGAGTGAGCGAGAAGCTCACCTCCGTGACGCCCATTTCTGTGAGCAGGGTTTCTAGAATAGTCGGCACGGTTTGGTGCTGGAAGGTGCGGCTGTTTTGGCGAAGTGACAGACGATACAGGGCGGGCACCAAGGTTAAGCGGTAGCGGGTAAAGTGATGACCAATGTCACCTTGGCTAAAGGCACTGGCAATGCCCTGCACCCGTTTGACCAGCTCGCCATTGCGCCACAATGTCAGCTGCACCGGCTTGTCGACCACTTGCTCTGGCGTGATGTCGGTATGGCGGCTCGCCAAGGCTACCTCATACTGGAACCCGTACACCGGGTTGCCATTCAGGCCAGCTTGGTGAGAGAGGCACTCGTCCCCTTGGTAGTCCACCACCACGAACGGTTGCGGGTCGAGCCCCGCCACGGTTAACGCTATTTGCAATGTCGCCATCTGTGTATCCTTCGCCCTGCTTGTTTACCCTGATACGTTCAGCCAGACCCTGCCGTCTGGCTCAACGCACCACAGCCCGCCCGTAAAGGCAGGCTGTTTGCGTCTTCATGTCGCCATGAAAGATTAGGCTTCGATTGGCTTGCGCCAGTCGTCTGAGCCTGAGGTGCCTGCGTTAACGTGGTCCCAGGTCACTTTGCGGTAAGACATCGATACCGTCAGGTTTTGGGTGAAGTCTGACTTCGCCGGGTCTTGGCAATGGGGCATCTCGCAGTGAATGTCCACAATCGAAGCGCTTTCCAGCTTGGTGGTAAAGAAGTTTTCTTGTTTCCCTTCAATCGAGGTGCGGTACCACTTCAGCTCGACCGTTGACATYTTCTCRCCCGACGCCAGTGCGTTATAAAGCAATGGCACCGCTTTGTTGAGTGCCACGGTGAATTTAAACGGCTTGTGCACACGTTGGCCGGAGGGCTGACCAGATTGTGGGTCGGTGGGAACCGTCACATTGTGGTCAAACTGTTGTACCAGCATCTCGTCTTCGTGGCCTTCGACAAAAGAATCACCGATAGAATCCGCGGTGCACGCACCGGCAGTAATTAACCCCTGGGTTTCGCCTTCAATCGAGATATAACATGGCGTTGGCATAATCGCTCCTTTGTATGTAATGAGAGAGCACCACCACGACGGTGATGTTGCTTGTTCGCCACCCTATAATGCTAGATTCATGCCAATTTTTTATTTCTTTATTTTCAGAACCTTAGCGATTGCGTGACCAATTTTTTGCACGTGCCAAGCAACTTTTTGCCCAGCCAAGCAAAAAGTTGCTCAGCCAGCAGACTAACGAGCCTGTATTCGTGTTGTCATTTTCAGCGCCGTTTTTTTGAACCCGCTTTGCGTTATTGGTGGGTATATCCCACCAATAATCTGACTACGAGCGCTGTTTGCGTGCCCAATGGATGTAGTCTTGGATCACAGGCTCAGCGAGTAAAAGGTCGAGGGTGTGTAATGAACGCCCCAGGTGTTTTTCACTGAATTGACGATGAATAAAGGCGTGGCAAGGCCGGCATATCCAAATACCGTGTTCGCGCATGTAGGGTCGGGAAAAGCGCTTGGTGAACCATTTGTTGTTATGACAAGTTTTGGGGATCAAGTGATGGAAGGTCAGCGGCCTTGAGTGCTGACACAGTGCACAGGGCGTTGTTGAAGAAGGCGGAGAGGCAGGCATACAGATAATAATACTTAAAAAGAGGGTCGCATCGATAACTGCGACCCTCGTAACCAGTATCTGGTTCAATTACGCGAAGTTGTCACGCAAGTATTCAATGATATCGTCCGATTCATACATCCACTGGGTTTCGCCGCCTTGGTCAATACGCAGACAAGGCACCATGCCTTTGCCGCCTTCGGTCTGTAGGCGTTGCCATTCTTCGGCATTAGCGTTCATATCCACCAGCGGAATATCTAACTTAAGCTCTGTCATGACTGCACGCACTTTATGGCAAAATGGGCAGTGCTCTTTGTGGTACAAACTTAGTCCGTTCAAATCAGCCATTATGTTTCCTTCTTGGTCATCAAGGCGGCTCTTCAAATACCACCAACTGTGTAAATTCACTCCACGTAATGATGGCATTGAACTTGGTCCCAACGCTAGTCGTTAGCCTATTTTATTGGCACTGAATAAGCAATTGTGTTTTGTTGTTCAAAATCGAACAACAAGTCCGTATCAGCGAGGGTAAGGAGACGGATCAATAACTGCATAACACGACCAAATTAATCCGGCCCATGTTCAAACTGTTTTAATGCCTCATTAGGCGTATGCCATGGTGCCTTCGACGCCGTGTGAATGTGAAAATTTGGCGCGGATTGTGGGGCGGTATCCAAAATTCCTAGACGAATATTGAACATCCCCTTATTGATTTTATGAGAGAAAAGGCTCGACCCACATTGCCCACAAAAAGCAAGCACCGTTTCTGCGCTTTTCTCATAATAACGAATATGCGTTTGACCAGCCGTGATCGAGACTTTTTCTGCCTCTATGCCGCCGACTGATGAATAGTCTGAACCAGTAAACTTTCGACATTCAGAGCAATGGCAGTTTCCCATATAAAGGAAAGTGTCAGGTAATGTAAGACGGACACCACCGCATAGGCAGCTAGCAGAGAGAGTGGACATGAGCATACCTCTATCTAAAGTATCAGACTCTATTGTCTGCTCTTGCCTAACAAAAAACAATTAAAATGTTTAATTTCATAGTCATAGCTATCTATTAATCTTTCCCAGAGAAATTGTCTTATCTCGTCGTCGTACTACTATTTACAGTGTAAATTTATTGACAACGCGTCGATCTAACCAGGCACCTAACGAATAAATGCTCACAATCCTGACGCACCCCTGAACATATAGTGACATTGATCACATAAATTATTGCAGTTTAATGAAGCCCACCGTACTATCGATCCAAATGACATTTTTGGGACAAGGGTCACACATAGGGTGGTGACACCTGCTACGGACGGGCAGATCGTTTTATCGAATTGAGGATAATATGACATTACCACGATCTTCATGTGCTGCACGTACGGTGCTTAAAGGCGCCGGACAATTTTTTGCAATCGCCCTTTACTTCGCAGGTATTGCAGGCATTGTTCATTACAGTGTCGCGTCGCACAACGTTGCTTCCGAATCATCATTGATTGAGCTTTCCCAACTGGGGCTACTCGCCGCGACCGTATTTGCGTTTCGTCGTGTCGCTAAGTTCAGTCAATCCCTTCACCACGCAGCTGGGCTAATGAGTGCCTTTTTTTTGGTATTAATGATCCGAGAGCTGGATGCCACACTTGATATGGTGATGCATGGTTTTTGGAAAGTGCCGGCATTAATTGTAACGGGGCTCGCCATTTGGCCCGCATTGAAACACTGGCGTGAAACCCTCACTAGCCTTGCGCACGCAATCCATTCAAGACACAGCACGGTTTTAATGATCGCATTAGCGCTGTTACTCGTGTATTCGCGTTTGTTTGGTATGGGCGAGTTATGGGAACAAGCGATGGGCGCCAACTACGTGCGAGATGTGAAAAATATCGCTGAAGAAAGTACTGAGTTAGTCGCTTATTCACTCATTTGGCTTTCGGCTCTCGGGTATCTTGTTGAGGCAAAGAAGTTGAGTTTCGTACCAAAAACTCGGCCAAGCTCAACGACAATCGAAAGTGATATCTCAGTCTAATCACCCTCTTCCCCAAATACTTATCTTGTTTTGACGTCGCCAGTGGGCGACGTCGCTGCTTAATGCTAAGATTGAAACAAATAGCATAGGAAGCCGAAAGCATGATGAGAACATTTGCGGTTTTTATTCTCCTTATGAGTGTCTTCGCTCACGCCAATACAGAGGATAAACCAAAAGCCGAACAGCTGGTGACAGGAAAGAATGAGGCTATTTGCAAATCGACGTTTGGACAAGAAATGATCAGCCAGCAAATGACATTCAGCAACCAAACGAACACGCAAAATATCCGTCGGATTGCCGAACGCAAGATTGCTGCAGCACGCAAAACATTTGCTGACACCGGTAGCTATTGTGATGCCGCACACGTGTTGTTGACATTCGAGCCCGAGTCTCTGTCCGGTAAAGATGGCGACGCGCAATTTCGTAATAACTGATGTGCCATAAATGTGGCACTCAGCTTCTCGTTTTGATAGCCAATTAGCCCCCCCCTTATCTACTACGCCGGCGATAAACGCTGATTGATACCCCATACCTAGTATTGGCTGTGGTACACTTCGACCACAACTTAACAAGGGGTATAACGATGAGAAAAACGCTATTGATTTTGGCTTTAACGGCGACACTAGTCGGTTGTGAAAACGATGAAGTGGGCGATGTCAGCTTAGGCATGTTCACCATGAAAGACATTAAACTCAATCACCTTGTCGATCCTGTGGTCAGTGGCGTCACATGCCATGTTGCGTCTGTTGAGGCTGATTTGAGCTTTTCTGATCCAAGCGACAGCGCGATTTCATGCCGACAAACTGGCGAGATTACGCCCGAGATGCTTGCCAATATCGATAAAAGTACATCCGGCGAAATAGTATTTAGAAAGTCGAAAAGTATATTTTTTAAGTCAATGAAAATTCGTCGTATTTTCGATGCTAAAAATCAAACGCTTATGTATTTGTCGTACTCGACCAAAGAAACGTCAGGCAGCTTTAAACATAGTCTTTCGACAGTTCCGCTATGGGGAACCAAAGCCTACCAATCTCAGCCACAAAAACACTAATAACCCAAGACGTAGTCGTTATCTGCTAATGCGCCACTCCTATGAGCGATCTTTTATGAATACGATACAAACACAAATGGATGCATGGCTCGATGATGTCGTGATCGGACTAAATCTCTGTCCATTCGCCGCCAAGCCCCGTCGCAACCAACAAATTCGGCTAGATATCTGTTATGCAACGGAAGATGACGCCATCCTCGAAGCGATTTATCACGCATTTGTGCATCTGACGCAGACAGACGCCACCATCACAGATACAACCGTGGTCGTCGTCCCCGATGCACTAGCAGACTTTGATCACTATCTTGCACTGGTTGAAGCTACCGATGCGCTAATTGATCATTACGGTTGGCGTGGCCGGTTCCAGGTCGCGAGTTTTCATCCTGAATACTGTTTTGACGGCTGCGCCCCAGAAGATAGCGAAAACCTTACCAATCGCTCTCCTTATCCATGCTTCCATTTAATTCGAGAAGCAAGCATGTCGCGTGCGCTTGAGCATTATGGTCAAGATCCCGCACTTATCCCTGAGCGCAACGTTGCCTGCGTTGAAGCGCTGACACCCTCTCAACGTCAAACACTGTTCCCTTGGATAAACGATGATCAAAATTAAATGATGACCTGCGTTTGATTGAAGTGCCTACCTTTAATTGAAGTGTCAGCGGTGATCATCCATCGCCAATATTGGGTATGGCAAAAGTCGATCCCTGACTAACTTTGATAACGAAACAGGCAAGAATGTAAGACACAGTTGGCATTTCCGATGTCATCGACTTGTTGATTGACCGTGCGCATCTAAGGATACAAGGAGAGGAACAAGGGAGTGACTATGTCTTACAACAGATTTGAGGCCCCAGTTGGCTGCGTCATATTCGATTGCGACGGCACACTGGTTGACTCAGAGAAACTATCGCATAAAGCCTTGGTGGAAACTTTCGCGACATTTGGCGTCGTGATTAGCTTACAAGAATCTCTTGATCACTTCGAAGGTGGAAAGCTCTCAGATGTACTGCAAAGCACGTGTGAGCGAAGCGGCGTACATATCCCTATCGACCAGCTCGAGCCGCGTTTTCGTGATTTATGCCATCAGTACTTTGAAGCGGAGCTACAACCAGTTAAAGGCATAGAAACGCTAATCAAGACGCTTAATCAGCAAGGTATTGATACCTGTGTCGCCTCCAATGGCCCTGTTGAAAAAATGGAACACGCATTAGCACTCACCAAGCTTCTGCCTTATTTCCAACATCGCTTGTTCAGTGCCTTTGACACTAACAGCTGGAAGCCTGCCCCTGATCTCCTTCACTATGCCGCAATGAATATGGCCTGCCCCACAGAGCAATGCATCTTTATCGACGATACCAACAAAGGGATCCAAGCAGGGATTAACGCACACATGCGTACTGTTCATTTTAACGCTAACCCTAATGTGCGGACGACTGATCATCCTTTAGTGACGCGCGCATTCAGTATTGAAGACTTAATCGCCCTGTTGTGCTGATCCGCTCTTCTGGTTAGTGGATCGTCCACACAGCACAACTGCATGTTGCCGCCACCATTCTTGATCAATACGCACGGTTTGCCACGTGTCTGCTTGCGGTATCCGCCAATAGCGTGTCAACGTCAATGCCGGTGTGCCTGGCGCGACCTCTAAGCCAACACTTTGCGACGAGGCGAGCGCCTCCCAAGCACTTGACCAACTGACCTCAGCCATTGCAAGCGCCCGGTTAGTGCGTATCGTATGATCTAGCCTCGCCTTGTCACCAGTCTCCCACACAGCGGGGAATAAATCAGGGTGCAGAAACGTCCGTATCCATCCCACCGGTAATTGCTCGATACATACGCGCCCCTCGCCTTCATACACTTGACCGAAAGGAGGAAGTAACATGTGATCGCTGATCGCAGCATCAGCCATCTTCTTGGTTTGAGCATGCCAAACAAACTGGCCACCATACGGTCCAAAATACTCCTGCCAATCGCTTAGCTGAGTCGGATCATAAGAACACGGCGTGGGTGCGACAAACCAACCTCGACGATCTCGCCGATACAAGCGCCCCTCTGCTTCTAATACAGCAAGCGCTTCGCGCAAGGTCACGCGCGTAGTCGAAAACGTCTCCGCGAGTTGTCGCTCCCCCGGTAACTTTTTCCCCGGAGCCAGTAGCCCGCGATCGATTTGTGTTAATAATTGCTGGCGAATCGCCATAAACTGCATCATCAAAGGTCACATCTGCTTGATGTTCATATTTTTGGTGTGATCTCTCTCAACTTGCTGTTAAAACCTGACCACAATGTCCAAGAATCAATCAGTGATTAAGATAGAATCGCCAGTCTACTTGCAATCGGAGCAAAGAACAAAAGATGCATCCAAGGAACGTACAAAAACTTTTCCCCACACGACTAGCCCAACGTCTTGTATGCACTGTACTTTTTTGCTGGCTTGGTTTTACACCGTTAGGCTATGCGGATGATAACCCGCTTTCTGACTATTTTATTGAAACGTGGACAACGGCCAACGGATTGCCGCATAACAGCATCAATGCCATTGAGCAAACCTCTGATGGCTACTTGTGGTTTGCAACGTGGGAAGGCGTCGCACGCTACAACGGACTCGAATTTGTCCTGTTTGATCGCGGCCCGAACACGCACATGCAAGACTCCGGTACCCGTGCACTCGCCACTGGACCTGATAACCAATTATACGCAGGGGGTGCTCGCGGCAGCCTAGTGATGCGCAGCGGCTTTTCTTGGCAGAACTTACCGGTGGCACCAAGCTTAATTAACGATGCGCTGCATGACCAGTCTGGAGGATTGTGGCTTGCCATAGAGGGGATGGGCGTGCTCTATTACACGTCCAAACAGCTGAGGCAGCCAAGCCCAGATCCTCAGCATTTTATTAAGACGACCAGTAGTTACCACTTAGCACAAACCGATCAAGGCCATGTTTATGCCGCCACTGAGGACGGTGTTTACCAGCTTTCCAAACACGCCGGCGCCACTCATCTTTCGTTTCATAACCTTTTTACCAAAGCATTTTATGTTTCCAGTAGTCAAGATGGCGCATTGTTAGTGGGATCAGAAAGCGGTGCATGGCGCTATAAAAACGAACGTTGGACGCCATTGGCAAGCGCATTGCTCAACCAAGCGATCACCATGGTCGAACAAGACAGCCGCGGGACCTATTGGTTTGGCACACTCAACCGTGGGATCGCACACCTGCGTGACAATCATCTCGACTTCCTGGATGGTCATCGAGGACTCCCGAATAATCGTATTCTTTCATGGTTTGAGGATAATGAGGGCAGTATCTGGATAGGCACTAATGGCGGAGCAATGCGGCTTCGTTACGCCCCTTTTGTCACCTTAACCAAAGACAATGGACTCGCAGGTAACTACGTGCGCACCGTACTGGGAGGTGACGGCAATACTGTTTGGGCGGGTTCCAGCGAAGGATTGAGTCAGATTAATACGATAGCGGGCAACGCACGCGTACTCGCCGATAATATTTCAGTCCTTAGTCTCGCGCATCGACAGCAAGGCGGACTATGGGTAGGGACTTATCAAAAAGGGCTCTACTACTGGCACCAAAGCTCACTCACGGCGGCCAACACCATCAATGACCAATTGCCAGATAGCGAAATACGAGCAGTTGTCGAACGTAATGGCGTCTTATGGGTGGGAACACCACGTGGCTTAGTCGAGTTTGATCAACACCAAAGCAAATCACCAACCGCAGCATCAGTGCCTTATCAAAAACAGGCTCTCTATCATAGCCAAAACAGTGCGTTACCTGGCAGCTACATTATGTCGCTGGCATTTGATGACACCGATAAGCTATGGATTGGCACCGGACGCGGTGCCAGCTATCTGTTAGAAAAGACAATCACTACGCTCGATTTTTCTGCACAAGAGCAGGCTCAATATGTTTTTGGCTTTTTCCACGAGCCGGGGTACGTTTGGATGGCCACCGATCGCGGTATTGTGCGCTATCGACAAGCTGACGGCCACCAAGCTTTAGTCGGCAGACCGCAGGGCCTGCCAATTGATAAGTTCTTTCAAATTGTGAAAGGTGATGATCAAAGCTTTTGGCTATCCAGTAACCGAGGTATCTGGCGTATCAATTATGATCACGCCCATCAAGTTGCAGATAAAACACGCACGCGTATCGACTTTGAACATTACGATCAAAGTGACGGCATGCTGAACAGCCAAGCTAACGGTGGCTCAAACCCTGCGGCAACCAAAACATCACGTGGAGACATTATTTTTGCCACTGCCAAAGGCGTTACTAGCGTTAATCCGACTCGGTTATCCCAACTACTGAGTCACCCTTTACCCATTGTCATGCAAAGCGTGCGGTTCGATAGCAAAGAGATTAACCCTGAAACGACGGGAAAGGTACCAGCGAGGACCAACCGTATCTTGTTTTCCTATGCCGCCCTCGGGTATACCATGCCGGAGCAAATCCAATATCGAACGCAGTTAGAAGGGTTCGAATCTGATTGGGCATACCGACATGAAAACCATATTGCCGAATATACGAACCTACCACCAGGTGATTACACTTTTAAAGTAAGTGCTCGCTATCCTTATAGCGACTGGAGTGATGATGTGCTCAGTTATCACTTCAGCGTTATGCCATCACTTTGGCAACGCGCTGATGTGCGAGCGCTAGGCTTTTTGCTGACTGTGCTTGCGGCCTACGCCGCGTTTATGTGGCGTATTCGACACATGAAGAAAAAAGCTATCCAACTCGAAGCGTTAGTCGAAGAGAAAACCCAGGCCTTACAAGCCCAAGCCGATGACTTCGAACGAATGTCTAAAGAAGACGCTCTCACTGGACTGGCCAATCGACGAGCCTTTGATGAATATTGGCATCAGGTATTCGAAGAATCGCGCCAATCCGGGACAGATTTGCAAGTCGCGATCTTAGACATTGATCATTTTAAACGCATTAATGATCACTATTCTCACCTGGTGGGGGATCAAATTATTCAGCGAGTTGGTAGCTTACTTCTTCGCGAGCAGACACATTTGCGTCATATCGCTCGTTGGGGCGGTGAAGAATTTACGCTTTTATTAGCGGGAACGCCTGCAGACGGTTATCGCTATTTTGACGGCTTAAGACGCCGAATTGCGGCGTTAGATCTAAACGATATTGCTCCCTCGCTTAGTATTACCGTCAGTATTGGCGTGGCAAGTAACCACCAGGCATCAGACTATGTCGATGGGTTAAAGAAAGCCGATCAAGCCTTATACCGGGCCAAACGCGATGGACGTAACTGTGTTCGCCAAAGCAATGATACTGCGTGATGATGATGTAAAAAGGGAGCGTTAAACGCTCCCTGATAAGTTTCACATGCAAGATAAACCAATGGGCTTATACGCTCATTGCGTTTAAGGCATAGTCTTTAAGCTCTTTTCATATGATTCATATTGTTTAGTAACAGAATCAGTTGGCCCGCCCGTCAACTTACTTACGATAATGGCACTCAAGCCCGCAAACAAGAAGCCAGGGACGATTTCATACAAATCGAAGATACCGCCAGGTATTTGTTTCCAAACCACCACGGTAATCCCGCCCACAAGAATCGCAGCCAGCGCACCATTGCGGTTCATGTCACGCCAGAACAGGCTGAGCAACAAGGCAGGACCGAATGCGGCACCAAAGCCAGCCCAAGCATAAGACACCAGACCCAGAACAGAGCTATCAGGGTCCATGGCTAAGCCAAGCGCAATCGCAGACAGCAAGATAACCGCACCACGACCGACCATGACCACTTCTTGGGTCGATGCGTCCGGACGGAAAACTTGCTTGTAAAAATCTTCCGCGAGCGCAGACGACGATACCAATAGTTGAGAATCTGCTGTACTCATAATCGCCGCTAAAATTGCCGCCAACAGGATACCTGCAATCACTGGATGGAATGCCGCATTGACCAACAACATGAAGATTTTTTCACCGTCAGCCAGGGTGCCTGACATATCATTCTGCACGTACAAAATACCCACTAAACCGATCAAGACCGCACCGACCATGGATAATGCAGACCAACCCACTGCGATACGACGCGCCGTGGTAATGTCTTTATTGGAGCGAGTCGCTTGGAAACGCGCCAAGATATGTGGCTGGCCAAAGTAACCTAAGCCCCAGGCCGCCAAAGAGACGATACTGATCCAAGTGAGTGGCTCACCATCTACATCACGCCATAACGTCATCAGCTCAGGGTTGATTGCGGCAACATCACGGCCCAATTTGAAAATGCTGCCGTCCATGATAACAAACGGCACGATCAACAAGGCCGCGGCCATCAACAGTCCTTGCACCAAGTCAGTCCAAGATACCGCCAAGAAGCCACCAAACAAGGTGTATGACACAACACAAATCGTGCCAATCACCACCGCGGTTGTGTAATCAAACCCGAATACCGTGGTGAACAGTTTACCCCCTGCAACCAAGCCTGAGCTGGTGTAGAAAAGGAAGAAAAGCAAAATGAAGAAAGCAGAGATGGTTTGCAGCAATTTTGATTTATCCTCAAAACGGCGAGCAAAAAATTCCGGTAACGTCAGCGCGTTATCTGCTTCAATACTGTAAGTCCGCAGGCGTTTGGCACAAATTAACCAGTTAAGATAAGTGCCCAACAACAAACCGCCCGCAAGCCAAAGTGATTCCATTCCCGCAGCGTAGGCATAGCCAGGAAGCCCAAGCAGCAACCACCCACTCATGTCTGATGCCCCTGCTGACAACGCAGCGGGCCATGGGCCTAACGACCGGCCACCGAGGAAATAATCTTCGGAGTTAGAAGTCCGTTTGTAGGCATACACACCAATGGCAAGCATCATGATGAGATATGCCAGAAAGGTTGCACTGATGGCATAGCTATTGTCTATCATATGTGTCCCTCAATTGCATGGCCCCAATTGGGGCCATTTCTGGAAAGTTAATGTTCACCACTACCGAGTTCCAGAAGCGTGGCATTACCACCTACAGCAGTGATATTTATGGTTCGGGTGCATTCGGTCACGAAACGCAACACATAGTCAGGGCTACCAATCACTGAATACTGCTCAGTGTCGGTTTCCGCAACCAGTGTCGCAATCACACCCTGTCGTTGTGCGAGCTGACGATTGACGTCTCGCACATGTTCTTTGGTTCCAGTCGTCGCTACGCCAACGACCTGCGGATGCTTGAATAGATCACTGCACACCTCAAGATCGACACGTACAGCAACTCTATCTGGGCATCCAGCTTTAACAAGATCCGCCATGACCGCGTCGGCATTGTCCGCATGCGAACCTTCCACGCTCACGACGACACAATTACCCGCCACCAACGCAGCCGCTAACTGACCACACAAAGCAATAGACGTCAGCGACGCATCACCTGTCATGGCGATAGTCCCTCTTCCTGCCGTATACAGCTCGTTCGTTTCACCTGTCGGGCCAGGCAATTCGTGTACCTTATCGAGCAAGCGCTGAGCGTTCTCACACTGAAAACGAATCATCTTCGCTGCGTGGGCAAAGTCATCGCCGCGAGCGGCGACCGTGTCAGACCACCGTTGCAATAACGCAATGCGACCGGCGACAGTTTGATCATTCCAGTCTTCCCAAACCGCTTCACACTGCTCTAAAACGCTATTTAATTGATGCATGACGCTTCTCCTGATCCTGATATCAACCGACTTGTTGCACGTTTACTGATGCTTGCGTAAAGCGATACAGATAGTGTGGTCCACCCGCTTTAGGCCCAGTTCCCGATAAGCCGCGACCGCCAAAGGGTTGAACGCCAACGACAGCGCCGACCTGATCACGGTTGACATAACAGTTACCTACCCGAGCACGATGCTCAATATGGGCGCAGGTCGTTTCATTGCGGCTATGCACCCCCATGGTTAAGCCAAAACCTGTTTGGTTGATATCATCAATCACCTTATCGAGCGCATCCGCGCGATAGCGAACAATATGTAGAATGGGACCAAAATGCTCCTCACTCAGTTGATCAATACTGCGGATTTCAAACGCCGTTGGTGGCACAAACGTTCCTTTATCACAATCTTCAGAGAGTGGAACTTGCGTGACCAACTTACCGCTGCGCTTCATCTGTTCTATGTGAGCAAGAAGCTTGTCTTTCGCCGTTTGATCAATCACTGGCCCCACATCGGTTAATAGCCGCTCTGGGCGTCCCACAGACAGCTCCGCCATCGCCCCTTTTATTAAGCCAATCACGCGGTCAGCAATGTCTTCTTGAATATAAAGCACACGCAATGCTGAACAGCGCTGACCCGCAGAGGCGAAAGCAGAACGCAATACATCGCGCACCACCTGCTCGGGCAATGCCGTACTGTCCACTAGCATTGCATTCTGCCCCCCGGTTTCCGCGATAACTGGCACAGGATCGGCATCGCGCTCTGCCAAGGTGCGGGTAATACGCTGTGCTGTTGGTGTGGATCCGGTAAATGCGACCCCTGCAATACGCGTATCCTCAGTGAGAGGCGCTCCCACCACAGGGCCACTGCCAGGTAATAGCTGAATCACCCCAGCAGGGATCCCAGTGTCTAACAGCAACTCAATCGCGCGATAAGCAATAATAGATGTCTGTTCGGCCGGCTTGGCCACGACAGTATTACCGGCCACAAGCGCCGCGCCAACTTGGCCGAGGAAAATCGCTAATGGGAAGTTCCAAGGGCTGATACATGTAAAGACACCGCGTCCTTGATAGGTCACCGATTGTGCTTGTCCATCAAAGCCTTGATAGGCCAGTGGCTCCGTTTGCAACGCTTTAGCTTGCTCGGGGTAATAACGTAAAAAATCGACGGCCTCTCGGACTTCATCAATGCTATCGTGGATAGTTTTACCCGCCTCACGATGACAGATCGCCACCAGCTCACCCAGATTTGCTTCTAGTTTATCAGCAAGGTCAAGTAAGTACTTACCACGCTGGCTAACCTCGGTATCTCGCCATGTCGGATAAGCCTGTGCCGCAATATCGAGGGCGTTATTCACCTGTTCAGCCGTTGCCCAATCAACGTGACCTACGGACTCATTACGATCATAGGGCGCGGTTATCTCGTGCGTATCGCCTTTCAGACGCTGACCGTTAACAATGGGGCCAGCCTGCCATTGGTACTCGCCCATGAAGGGAACAACACTGTCCTGGAAGGGTTGCCATTCTGATTCGATATCCGTCGCGACACCTTGCGAGTTTTTACGGGCGGGCCCAAAAATATCTTGCGGCATAGGAATGCGATCGTTGTGCAAGGTGTGATTTGCACACAAAGTATCAACCGGATCGGCAATCAAATCGTCAATCGGGCAACGTGCATCAACCAAACGATGTACAAACGAGCTATTGGCACCGTTCTCTAACAAACGGCGAACCAGATAAGGCAACAAATCTTTATGGCTGCCGACTGGCGCATAAATACGCACTTCGGTGTTGAACAAGGCTTTGGCGTGATTGTAAAGCGCATCGCCCATGCCATGTAGGCGCTGGAACTCAAAGTCATTATGTGTCGCCATAGACGCAATCGCCGCAATCGTATGGGCATTATGGCTGGCAAATTGCGGATAAATCAGACCGCGTATATGCTCGCTAAGTAGGAAGCGTGCACAGGCTAGGTAAGAAACGTCTGTCCCTTCTTTGCGGGTAAATACCGGATAACCGTGATGCCCAGTTTGCTGACACAGTTTAATTTCACTGTCCCAATAAGCGCCTTTTACTAACCGCATTGGGATCACATCACCTTGTTCTTTTGCTAAAGCCGCTAACCAAGTGATCACAGGTAGCGCGCGTTTAGAGTAGGCTTGCACCACTAAACCAAACTTTCCCCAACCTTTCACCACAGGGTCGCGATATAGCTTTTCAAACAGCGCAAGCGAAAGCTCCAACCTATCCGCTTCTTCCGCATCAATGGTGATCGCAACATCTTTTTCACGCGCACGTTTCAGCAAAACCAGAACCGTCTCAAACATCTCTGTCATCATGCGATCTTGATTCGCCGCTTCATAACGTGGATGCAAGGCAGACAACTTGATTGAGACGGATGGTGACGGTCCTTGATAACTGGCTTTCGCCTCGCCGACGGACTCAATCGCCTGTAAGTAATCGTTGAGATAGGCTTTGGCATCATCTTGAGTTAATGCCGCTTCACCGAGCATGTCGAACGAGTACGTAAAGCCATTCGTGCGCGGGCCTTCGCCGTTTTTCTGCGCCTCATCAATGTCACGCCCAAGCACGAACTGATGACCCATGATTTTCATCGCTTGATGCATCGCTTGGCGAATCACAGGCTCTGACATTTTATTCACAAGGCGATTGATCACTGACGCCGGTTTGCCTTCGGTGCTCTCATCTAAGGTCACCACTTTACCTGTTAGCATTAACCCCCAGGTGGAAGCGTTGACAAATAAGGAATCAGAGTGACGCAAATGTGCTTTCCAGTCAGCAACACTGAGTTTGTCACGAATAAGCGCATCAGCAGTATGCGCGTCGGGGACCCGCATCAGAGCTTCGGCAAGACACATCAACAGAATGCCTTCCCGTGTGTCTAAACTGTATTCCAACAACAGCGCATCAATCATTTGTACGGCTTTTTTATCAGCACGTACCCGCTCAATTAACTGAGTCGCTTGACGACGTGTTTGCTCTCGCTCATTTTCTGAGGCTTGCGCAAGCGGAATGAGTTCTTTCAGCCACTCACTTTCGTCAACACAATAAAGCGGAGAGATTTCAGACCAAATCTTCGCTAATGGGCGCTCGATAAACGAGGGCTGCATAGCATCGATGGCTTTAAACATAGCGGTATCCTCACTCACGTCCTCCCAAACTCGGGCAGGAAAATGTTACGTCATTGTTACTCTGCGATCGATTCTATGCGTGGTCTATCAGTAAGGTCTTACAAAAAACACCGGCATTATTGCAAAATCCTCCGATGATTAACAAATAAAGCCGCCGATCGCTATAGAGGCGTAACAAATGATCGGCAGCTGAGTCGATGTGGTGCAACGTAATGCTGGGTAAATTGCGATAATCTTTGGCTTAAGGTGTGCATTTAAACCTGGCGGGCGACAAACCAAAATAGCGCGAAAACGCATTAGTAAATCCACTTTGACTAGAAAAACCACAACTGTCTGCAATTTGAGCCATGGTCAGATCACTGTCTTTGATAAGCTGCTTTGCCATTGCAAAGCGTTTATCCAGTACATATTGATGCGGAGTGGTCCCGACTTGTTGTTTAAATAATTGATGAAACTGGCTTTCTGCCAAGAAAACACTGCCCGCTAATTGCGCAACTGTGATCTTACGGCTGATATGCTGATGAATATAGCGATCGATAATATCCATATTTAATCGATGGCCATCGCGACGAGGAGAGACATGATCCCGGAAGTGGCGGTGCAACACACACATTAACGTATCGGCACAGGCACGACTGAGCAAAGGATCGGAGGGATTGGCAATCATCTCTGCCGATAATGCTTTGATCAGTATTTGTGCGTGAGTATCTAATTGAAAATACGGCTCACGAGCAAATAAGCGCGCAATATTTTCATGCATTAACGCTTGCTCTGACCATTCTTGCGAAGGAAGGTTAATCACTAAAATTTCGTTTCGTCCCACGCCAGTAAAAGCATGTTCTTGAGATTCCGCGACTAAACAGCCCTGTCCTGGACCAATAAGACTTCCTCGTCCACCAACATCAAACTCCGTTTGCCCCTGCAGCCCAATGACCACTTGTTTGTAGTCATGACTGTGGTGCCGTGGCTGTCTGGGTAAGGCAATGACTTCTGAAACCTTCGGTGATGCAGCCATTATGCTCCTCCCTTATTCACGATCTTTGGCTCATCGTCTGTTAACCCTTCTTTATTCTGGCACGCTTTCTTCCCATTCGCGAATGCTTCTCTGTTCTCAGCTAACCATTGTTCTCAGCTAACTATTGTTCTCGGCTAACTATTGTTCTCGGCTAACCATTGTTCTCGGATAACTAATAGCTAAAACGACCAATCACACAGGATGTGGTTTCCATCATGGCAATTTTTCGGAACTATGATCAAGTACCGCATTTTTTACGGCGAATGTCATTTTGACCTTGAAAATGCGAAGGATCCCTCATGTTTTTACGATTGATCATCGAAAAGGCAAGACTAACAAGATGAAAAAAGACGATATAAATCTAACTAAACAATTTAATATCAAGGCATTAGTCAAGGTTCGATGGGGACAAGCCTCTCTTGATCATCGTTTCGGTGCGATCGCGGGCGATCAACCCCTTGATCATTCTTCCGATTTAATCCGTCATCATGCAATCTTATTTGAAGCATGGGACCGCTTAAGGTAATCTTCCATAAACCTAAAACCATGAGCACAGTTGCACCGATCACGTCGCAGAATGCTGACTGCCGTCAAATAATTAACACGGTTTGCGTGGCAACACGGGTTTCCGTGATAGTCTACTTTTTGGACATAGGTATTATTATTGCGACATGCGTAAGCAAGGGAACTATGACAACGAAATATTTAAAAGCGTTATGCTTAGCGCTCCCTCCCCTACTGCTAACCGAGTTGGCGTTCGCTGAAAACGCGTCTTCCGCTGATAATCTCGATCCGGTCAGTGAGTTGGTAGAGAAACTCCGTGATAAAGAAGATTCACTGGAGTCTCGAAACGATGAACTGGCTCTGCAGCAGGCGAAGTTGGATGACCTTCTGGTTAAGCGCGCGACGTTAGAAGATGAGCTGAGCAACCTGAAGCGCAAACGCAGCAATGCAAAAGCAGAGCTCGATGCAAAATTTCAGGATTTAATTGCCGATCCGAGCACAGATATTAGCCCGTATCAGCAGGCCTACCAACAAACATGGCAGAAGGTGAATGATCAGCAGCGCGAACAGGCTGCCAACGAAACCGCGATTATTGAGCAGAAAAAACATCTGGCAAAACTCGAGCGTGAGCAAGCATTGCTGGCAACGACGTTAGAAAACTTGCATGAAGCGATGCGCGAAGCCCGTGCAGAGCGTCTGCGCAAAGAGCTAACGCAGAAAGACACCATTGAGGTTGTCCATAGCCTGACTTGTTCGCCAAACATGACACTGTCTTCCTGTGCAAATCAAGGCAAGACCTTGACCATGCAGAAAGCCATTCGAGAGTTCCGTGGTCAGGTAACCAACTTTGTTACCGAATCAGACGCTGTGAAACAAAATATTGATAACGTGGCGTTCAATATTCACGTGACCAACAGCGAGATCATGGACGCGGGCTTTACCGGCGGCACGGATTACACTACTCGGATAAAAGCAGAGCTGGTGAGTCGTCCGGATAAGACAGCCTCATGCCGTTTGCTTGATTTGGAAGACAGATACTGTGTTGAGACGACACAAGCACAGAAACAAGCACAGCGAAAGCAGCAGGCAAAACGTTGGGTAAACGTGACTGTCCGCTCTAACCGTTATGATGACAACGTAACCATCAACGATGTGACTTATGGCAGTACACCAGTCGAGCTGATGTTACCGGTTGGTAATCACGATCTGACGGTGACCAAACCCGGCTTTATTCCCTATGATCGAGAAATTTATCTAGGTAAAGATCAAGTGGTATGGGCCAAGCTTAGAGAGCAACCAAACCAGCCGCCCAGTCCAGGCAAAAAGTTTACTGATCCCGTTGCAAAAAACCTGGAAGCACCGCAAATGGTCGTCATTGGCGCCGGTGAGTACAAAGTGGGCCCTGATGCGCGCGAAAACGTGGCAATTCAGCAATCATTTGCGATAGGCGCCACACCTGTCACCGTCGAGCAGTTTGATGCCTTTGTCACTGCGTCTGGGTATGTCACTGCCGCGGAACAAGGCAATGGCTGTAACATGCTGGTAAACGGTGAAATCAGTCAAAGTTTAGAATCAGATTGGCGGCAGCCAGGCTTTGATCAAGCGGCCGATTCGCCCGTTGTGTGTGTTAACCAAGACGACGCCAACGCCTATATTGATTGGCTCAGCCAGCAAACTGGGCAACATTATGCACTTCCTAACGACGTTGAATGGGAAGTCGCGGCACGCGGCGGCACAGAAAGTGACTATTGGTGGGGCAATGACATTGGCGTGGGAAATGCGAACACCGGTTGGAGCGGCACAGTCTGGTCTAACGATCGTACCTCGCCCGTGAAAAGCTTTCCGCCTAATCCATTCGGTGTTTATGACACCGCGGGTAACGTCTGGGAGTGGGTTGGCAGCGACACGCCGCTTGCACGTGGTGGCGCTTGGAACTTCTCTCCTCAGCGTTCACGTGCCTCTGAGCGTCTAGAGTTGGGTGAAAACACCAGTGCTAATTACCTTGGTTTTCGAGTTATCAGACACATTAAAACTCGCTAAATTAAGCATTCACCCACATATAAAACAAACGCCGCTAAAAAAGCGGCGTTTTTTATATCGGACGTTTCTTACTTACGCTTACTACGTTTACCCACCCAAAGTTAACTCGCCTATTACCGGCTCTGCCATCTTGCAGCATAACAATCTTGATATTAAGTTGCTTTATCCTGTGTCAATAGGTCAAAGCCCCCCTACCCAACGTCTAATCTTCTAGATATAGTAAAGCTCGTAAACGCAATTTGTCCCGATAGACGCGTTTGCAGTTCCTAACACTGTTAGGTGCAGTCAGATAAGGAGCTTATATCAACTACCCTCATGGTATGAGTGAATTATCTAGACAACCTCTTCTACACGTCGTACAGGATAACTCCCTTTGGGGAAATCTTGTCTTTGCCGGCTTTATGCCGGCTTTTTTTTATGCTCCAATAGCTTGTCGACTTTTCACTATCGACCCAGAATCGTTACTCTCAAAACAATAATAACGCGTCGGTAAGCTATATGAATCACCCGCTCTCTCCCTCCCCCGTGCCTCCAGCTTTGTCTATGCTTGAGCAGCTCCCCGGTTGTTGGGGCTGTAAAGACACGCATTCAGTGTTTGTTTATGCCAACACTGAATATTGCCGGCTCATCGGCCTCGAACAGCCACAAGACTGTATCGGTAAAACTGACTACGATATGCCTAGCCCTACCACACGGTTTGCGCGTCAATTTCAGGCACAGGATCATTACGTGATGGAAACGGGTAAGCGTCTTCGTGTACTCGACATTCATCCTTACGCGAACGGCCGCTGGTACGCGCACTTATTTACAAAAACGCCTTGGTATAATGACAAGGGCGAAGTATGCGGTGTGATGTTTTGTGGCCAAGAGCTGAGTGATACCGCTATTTTAGAAGTGGGTCACTGGATATGTCATGCGGTGACACATCCGGAAGAAGCGCAAACGGATCATCACCACCACCAATCACATATCCATCTCACTGCGCGTGAGCAGGAAGTTCTATTCCTTCATTTACACGGCAAAAAGCCGCAGAGCATTGCAAACACCTTATCCGTTTCCGTCAAAACCATCGAAAACCACTTTGCGCACTTACGCGAGAAGTTCGAGGCTGACTCCAAAGCGGCGCTACTTGAACGCGCACTCGCGCAAGGGTTTGGATCTGCAATACCAGAAAGCCTGTTAACCCAACAGCTCTCTATCGTGCTTCGAGATTAATGACACAAAACGACAAACAAAGAGGCCAATATATCGCTATATTGGCCTCTTCCGCAGGTTTACGGTGCTAAGCGCTCAATGTCCCAGCTTTCATCTTTTTGCCGTTGATACAAGAATCGATCATGCAAACGATGCGCACCGCCTTGCCAAAACTCAATGCTCTTAGGTATCACACGATAACCGCCCCAAAAAGTGGGGACCGGCACTTCACCTTTCTCAAACTGCTTTTTCAGCTCTAAAAATTTTCCCTCTAGCGCCGATCGCGCAGACAATCGTTCACTCTGCTTACTCGCCCACGCCGCAATTTGGCTCTCCTTTGGACGAGACGTAAAATATTTAAAAACGTCTTTTTTACTCAAAGGCACGGCTTCACCCATAATGTGGACTTGCCGCTCGATAAAGTGCCAGGGAAAATGCAAACTAATTTGGCTATTTTCCTTGAGGTGTAGCGCTTTGCGACTGCCTAGATTGGTATAAAATACAAAGCCATCTTGGTTAAAATCTTTCAATAACACGATGCGTTGAAAAGGCTGCCCATGCTCATCAACAGTCGCAATCGTCATCGCGGTCGGATCGGGCACCTGAGTATCAATCGCTTGCTGCAGCCAGTGCTCAAACAGATCCATTGGCGTACTCGGCAAATCGTCGCGACGCAATCCCCCTTTTGTATATTCTCGTCGAATATCGGACAAATCCATTGCTCTCTCCCATTCATTTACTTTCCACTATTTTGCGCAGGAAAACGCTGATTAACAAGTTGATTTTCATCTATACATGGCGCCTACCAGGCGACTTTTTATGGTTTAACCAAAGTCACCCTGTTCCTAGCAATACGGTGAAAAGTGACTCGCTCATCTAAACTTGAAGGTACCCACACTGATACGAGGAAAAGGCCATCGAGGCGCAGTATTTTCGACATTATTTTGATATCAGTAAGTTGCGTTTTTAGAAAGCCATCTTGCACTGCTATGACTCATGTTTAAGGTATGGCAAACTGAGTAGACCTTGGTCAAATTAAACTATGTTTGGACATAACGACGCATCAAGCGATGTCACTAAGTCCTTAGAAGAGAGAGACAATCAGTAATGAAGCGATGGCACATCATTGTCCTGATCCTGTTTATCTCATTTGGGACGGTTGGACTGACGACAAAGGAAGCACGCTGGGTCGATAAAGTCGCTAACTTTTACGGTGATCGTGCAGGTAAACGCGTTACCGCATGGCGGAATATGGTCGAAAATAGTCAAGATGTATCAGAGCTCGATAAGCTCGACCGCGTCAATGATTTTTTCAACCAACTGTATTTTGTTGATGATATCGACTTGTGGGGCCAAAAAGACTACTGGGCAACGCCGCTTGAATTTCTTGGTGCTGCTGCTGGCGATTGTGAAGATTTTAGTATCGCTAAGTATTTTTCGCTACGAGAATTAGGAATCGATGATAAAAAGTTGCGGCTTGTTTACGTCAAAGCCATCCGCCTTGACCAATTCCATATGGTCGTCGCTTATTACCCAACCCCTTCTTCCGAGCCGGTGCTATTAGACAACTTAGACCCAGAGATTAAACGCGCGTCATTACGCCGCGATCTGTTACCTATCTATAGTTTTAATGGTAGCCGATTATGGTTAATGAAAGAGCGTGGACAAGGTGAACTAGCGGGCAACGCCTCAAGGCTTGGCCTTTGGAATGATTTGCGCACTCGTGTCGAGTCGCTAGAAATGCAAAAACCGATTAGACAATACGATAGGTAAACACCGATGACGTTATTCAATCAAATATTTACGTGGATGCTGGTGATTTTCTTCTGCATAGTGCTGGGCGTCTTCGGTATAGAACTCAACACCACGCGGAATTTTTTACTCAGTCAACAAACCTCTGATGTCAACAATACCGTGAACTCAATGGGGCTAGCGCTCGCACCCTACCTTGAATCGGATGATAAGGTGGCAGCCGAATCAGTGATAAACGCTTTTTTTGATGGAGGATTCTATCGTGAAGTTAATCTTACCTTGTTGTCTGATAACAGTGAGATTACGCGAGAATATCCTGTCCAAATCCAAGGTGTGCCGCAGTGGTTTATCAATCTAGATATTTTCCCCGTCATCACTGAAAAGCAAACCATCACCAGCGGCTGGATGCAACTTGCTGAAGTAGAAGTCGTTGCCCATCCTGGCTACGCCTATAAACAACTATGGAAGTCCTTTGTTCAACTCGGCACAATCATGGCAATCATCTTTGTCATTGCTTCATTAATAATCGGCTGGCAACTGCAACGATCCCTAAAACCGCTTGCTCGTATTACCGCAAAAGCAGGCGAGATTGCAAAAAACAAATTTGGCGATCCCATTCCTCTGCCACCAACGACCGATCTCAAAACGGTCGTTAATGCGATCAATGTCATGACAGACCAACTTAAGCGTTATTTTGAACAACAAGCAAAAGAGGCAGACCGCCTGCGAAAAGCCGCTTATCGTGACCCAGTATCAGGCCTTGGAAACCGTAGCTTTTATGTCGCTCAACTTAATTCTTGGTTAACAGAGTCTGGCATTGGTGGAATGGCGCTCATCAAAGTGGACCTTATCAGCGACGCATATGAAAACCAGGGGTTTGAAGCCGGCGATCTTGTCGTAGAGCAGTTCGCCAACCACTTAACAACCACCATTATCAGCGACGATAACATGACAGCGGCAAGGTTGAGCAAAGACGAGTTTGTCGTATTGGCACCCAACACCGATTCTGAGGATTTGCTTGTATTAGGCGAACGCGTCATTGCCATAGTCGTCGACATGCAAGCGGATCCATCAGAGCTGATACAACCCAAGGTTGCTGTCGGGTTAGCGGTCAATGGCGGCGGCAACCAAAAGGCCAGTGTATTGCTGTCACAAGCTGACAACGCACTCTCACAGGCACGAAATACGCCTGAGCACCCTTTGACCTTAATCGACCATTCTATTGGTGATGCGGCGATGGGCAAACAGCAATGGAAAGCACTGCTTCATGAGGCCGTCGCGAAAGAACTCTTTGTGTTCAAATATCAGTCAGCCACTGACAGTCAGTCCAACCGCCTCCATCAGGAAGTGTTCTCAGCAATTGAAAAAGATGGCAACTATTATGGCGCCGGTCATTTCTTAGGGGCGGTAGAACAACTTCAAATGGGCGAGATTCTAGATAAACACGTCGTTTCACATGTGCTTAAAACACTAGACCAAGATCCAAGTGTTGGCCCTCTCGCCGTGAACTTGACCTTGAGTAGTATAACCAACGCATCCTTTATTCGCTGGCTGGGGACAATCTTGAGTCAACACCGTAGACTTGCCGGCCAACTACTTTTTGAAATTCCAGAGGGAGCATTTGTTCGCTATGCCGATCATACGGGTCTGCTCACGGATCAAATTCGTCAAGCCGGCTTCCAATTCGGGGTCGATAATTACGGCCGTAATTTTCAATCGCTTGATTATCTGCAACGCTTTAAGCCCGATTACGTTAAAATTGATTTCGCGTATACAAGCCATATTGAGGACGATGCGCAAGACAATGTCCTGGCCTCCATTTGTCGTACAGCGCACAATCTAAATATCACGACCATTGCCACACGGGTTGAGACAGAAGCGCAGCTCGCTCATCTTTCTGAACTGTTCGTTAATGGCTTCCAAGGGTATATCTTCAGTAATACGGACAAAGAGAACTAAAGGGTTAGACGCTTGCGAAGCGTTCAAATCAAAAATCGCGTTACCTCAGTAACGCGATTTTTTTGTGCGACGATACGTCGCCGAAGATAAAACATTTACACTGTAAATTGGGGTTACACCGTCGTTGGGTTTACACTGTAAATCGCGTTTACAATGTAAATCACCGCTAACTATTTTGTTGGTAGGGTTTCAGCTCTATCGCTGCATTATCATAAAACAAAACCGAAGGGCCATGCTCAGAGTTTATACTGTGTTTTTCTTCTCCAATGGTGCAGTGTACACGATTTAGCAGTGATTTAGTGGCGGTGATACTGGCTGCACGATAGGACGCTTCTATCGTGGTATCTGTTTCCTCTATCGCCTTCTCAATTTCATCAAGCGCTTCAAATAAGTTATCTCTTGTTGAGGTAATGCGCTCGACCATCGCCGCATCACGTTTGGCGGGTGGTAACGCTTCTAGCTTCGCTTCCGCCGCTTTTACTTTATCGAGTTGCGCCGTTTTGTCTTCCCAATCTTTATTCAGTTCAACCATTTGCCGCTTGAGAAGAGGTAACCTCGGAAAACAATGGATATAGGTATGTGCCCCCGCACTGGCCCCCACAATGACCGCCTGAAGCTTTTCACCGACTTCATGTTTCCCACCTGCCAGTGTACCTTTACGCTTCGTGGTGTCACTTATCGTAAGCGACTGCCCCACTTGCGTATTACAATGCATCGCATGCAAGGTCAGCTCGACGTTTTTGTTTGCGCACAAGGTCGCGTATTGAGCAAATTTCGCCACTATGTTGCCATCAGCCACTAAGATGCAGTTGATGTCTGAGTCCGCAGCAACTTGTCGACCAATAATACCGTTCTGAACAATAATATCAGCTCCCGCGGTAATCGTGGCAGACTCAACCACACCGCCGACTGTCACCGTCCCCGACGCTGTCACTTTCATGCCGACTTCAACATCGCCTTTAATGACGACGCTGCCTTCAAAATTGACATGACCGGTGCCTACATCGACAACATCTAAACTCAGCGCATCGTCAACTGCAACGCCGTCATTTTGCAAACGCGGGATACCTGCCATGGTCGCAATAAGAATATTAGGATCTTTATTACTGAATGCGCTGCCCTCGTGGGCCGCTAATGTCATCGGTTTACCTGATGACGTTGAGAGCACTGAACCGGTTACGGTAAAGCCTTCATAGCCTGCCGTTTCGGGCACGAGTTTTGCGAGAGGTTGACCTTGCTTCACCATGACCATTTCACCGAGATCGCGCATGTCTACCGTCCCATCTTCTCGCTCTCTTGGACGACGAACGCGATCGGCGGGGTCTTCTATTAAGTAGACAATGTGCGCATCTTCTCCTGCCACTGGCTGTCGGCCAAAGGCTACGGGCACATCCAGATATTCACCGGGTTTTAATCGTCCAGAAGCAGACAACAGTTTTTGTAAGGTTGGTTTTTTGATACCACGAACAATATTTGCTTCACGCAGTGTCGACAGAATATCATCACCTTTAAGACCTCGCCCACCACACGCCCCATTAACGATAAGATAGGCCGTCATCTTATCATCTGCGATACGGGCTTCTATTGTGGCATCGCGTCGCTCGGCGATAATAAAGTCTTCTGACTCGCTATCATCGTTGGACGTATTCAGCTTGGTTAAAGCCGACTCTATCGTATCGTCGAAACAAAAGAAGGCGTCGGCCTGGTGATGCACCAACCAATCCTTAATTTGTTTTTTCTCTATCGGTTGATCACTCGTGTGCTGAGTATTACCGGCCGATAAATACACACGTTGCCCATCCTGAGAAACTCGGAGGATATCGTCTAGCATGTCGCTCCCTGCCAAAAACGCCTTACGGCTTTATCGATATGATGATCCAACCGTATGACATTGTTTTCGTCTCGTCATAAAACGAAACGCCACGCCTCACCACAACCTTAACAACGATTAGGTTAGCCTACGTCGTAGATCGCTGAGGGCAAATGTCTCATTTGTAATAAATTATACAGGTTTAGCCATCTTGGAAGCAGGATCTCTAGTAAAAACGTGAGCACGATAGGATTTATTTGATCACTACTTAGTAAGTTTCTCAGTTTCTATTATGGACGATTTACACTGTAAATCTCATCCGAGCTTCGTTTCATTGGCGGCTATGTTTGCATTGATCGCTGTATTTACATGGAGCACTGTATTTACATGGAGCACTGCATTTACATGGAGTGTGGTATTTACGTGGAGCGTGGTATTTGTAAAGAGAGCTATGTTGGCATTAACAGGTATGTTTCTATTAACAGCCTTATGTGAATTTACAGTGTAAATTGATACGTTTGGCGCTTCCTTATCTTTACACTGTAAATTGAACCAATTGCTCTATCAAAACGGCCTGACTCACTCACTGACGTCATGGCGCGTAACATAGTCACGGATCATCGCTTCGGCTTGTTTTTTACCCGTCAGTCCGTACCGCGCACATACCGTAGACCACGAATGGCCAAGAATAATCCGACTGATCAATACATAGAGCGCATTATCGTCTGGATGCGAAGGTAAGGCTTTAACGTGCTGACGTAACCACATTTGTAAGCTTGCCAATGACGCATCAACGCCAACGCCCCCGGCAATAAATCCTTTAATCTGTTGGTCTATACAGCCTGCCAGTGGCTTATCAGATAAGAAGCACATCATAGCGCCAACAATATCAACCTCCATGGCCTGATGAGTTGTCATCCATTGAATTGGTAAGCTATGACGAAACAAGGCGACACCGTCTTGCAACCACGCTAGCCGTTTGATTGGCTTTACCATTTGTAAAGAATAACAACCACTGGCTTGATCGCGCTTCAAGCCAAGTTTTATTGGTTCAAACCCCTGCTTCAACCAGAATCGACTAAGACGAGCCGTCGCACCAAAACTCACCCCGAGACACGACATCTCAAGCTTGCTTGCCTCCTGAGCCACAGCAGTAATAAGCTGCTGACCTAACCCTTGAGATCGGTAAGATTCGGCTACCGCGATTCGTTCAACTCGCCAAAGGCTCTGGTGCAAAATCGCTGGATCGCCGAGATGGGCAGCGAGCGACTGGCTGAGAAGATGGCCTTTAAGGCGACGTTGCCCCGCAACCACCGCCCGGCTCAAGTCGGCACTAAGACGGCATTCCTCATTGATCACACACGCAGAGACCAACTCGCCCGCGACGCTTCCCACCCAAACAATGATTGAATCGTCATCAAGTAACCGTGCTAAATCATTCGGCGACGTTTGATAATGCGCAGCCAGCAACAAAGCAAATAATGAACGCAGTAAGGCCTCATCACTCAATAGCTGTGCGGGAGATAAACGCTGAACGACGATATTATACAACTTAACGGGTTGGCTTTGGTCGTCACTGATCAGTAACTCAGGCGGATCGACATCGAGCAAGAATAATGCATTTAGCGCACGTTCAACCGGATCGTTATCCGCCCATCGCATTGGCGCAGTTAATCTCAATGGTCGCCATTGTGGTTGCTCTGCATCCAGAAATTGTTTCAGCCTTATCGTAAAAGCACGTCCGGTTCCTTCATAACCATGCTCTGTGGTTGCAATGGCCACGCGACTATATTGATGTAAGCATTGGCTCAACATCGGCAATGGGATTGCCGCCGCTTCATCAATCAAAAGAAGGTCCGCCAGCGGTGTTTCTTGTAACAAGGTATCGGGGGCAATATAGCGGATATCGCTGCCTTGATAATCAATTACCTGACCTTGGGTATTCATACCCAAACTTGACTTAATATGACTAAATAAGGTTGCGGCATGCGCGGGCGTCGGTGCGCTGACCAAAATTTTTCGTGGTTTGTTCATGACTAACTGTGCCACTGCGATTCCCAACGCTGCCGATTTTCCACGACCACGATCGGCCGTTAACAACAAGGGACGACGCCGGTGACCCGTGGCCACTTTCTTGACCGCCTCAATCGCATTCTCTTGTCTCACCTCATGTTGGCCAGGCAAAGGCAACACCTCCGCGGGCCTGCGCACCTGATGACGTAGAAAGAAGGCGACCGATTCATTAAGCTCTAGCTGTCTGACTAAACGCTGCACAGAAGGCGGCAATGCCTCCTTTGGCGCCGCTAGTCGTAAAAGAATTAATGATCCCGCCCGACAGCAGCCTGCAATAGCGCAAAACGCTTCGGCATTAAAATCGGCGCCCACCTCAACCACGATATGCCCGCACTCTTGCCCCAGCTTTTGACGCGCTTGACGCCAACTTAATCCTTCATCAGCATGACCGATAACCAGCGGGGTAGCGGCCTCGTCAAAGGCTGCCACGATAAAATCGAGAGGATAATCGATACACACCAATTGTCGATGAGCACGCAATGTGGCGGAATGAATTAAATCTGCAAAAAACTGTTGCAGAGTTGATGAGGTCGTTGATGCCCCCATAGGACGCGTTCCGTTTTGTCGATTTAGCAGATAAAGAAGATGATACCATGCAAAAAAAAACGACACGCAAAGGCGTGCCGTTTTTTATTCGATTTGAACGCGTTAACCGTTAAAGTGTTCCTTTATCAGCGCCAAGATCTGCTCAGCATCTTGATCGCTCACTTTTTTCAAATTGATACTCAAATTATTGCCTTTCCGACGATAAGACGCGCGTCCTTCTAACAAGGTTTGAGCTTGTTCTTTTTCACTCGGCTGCGGCGCCACAAGCTCATCTTTATATTGCTCGATTCGCTGGGTCACTTCGCGCGTAATGCGTGTCACGCCTTGGGCATCAACTTGTTGCCATAATGGTGTCTCACCTAGCATGGCCACCAACTGCGCTTGCGATTGGCTATCAAGGCTAAAATACAAACGGTGGAGTTTGACGATAGTCGGGCGCCCCAATTCAGAGACACTGGGGTAAGCTTGCAAAAGTGGCAAGGGCAGGGCAGCTGCCTTTAATGCACCACTGACTAATGCTTCACTACACTGACATGCGCTCGCCAGTGCCTTTTGATCACTGACGTCACCGCTGTCTAACATGGCTTGCATTTCTTTACCGCGTTCATACAAGGATAAAGGTTTGTGCGCATTCGCGACATCCGACAAAAACTTAGCATGACGCGTGCTGATCCCTTTTGCGACGTATACTAGAAAATCCTGCTCTGCAATAATGCAAGACATACGGCGCCGGCTGCCATCGAGGACCTCGATACGACCGTCATCAAGCCACCGTCCAACAGCCGGGTATTGTTGTCCGTGCTCTTTTAAAGTGGTCAGAATATCTGATAATGCCAATTCGTTAAGAAACGACTGCTCACGCGCATTTTTATCAAATACTGTTGTTTTATCTCGGATCGTTAACGCTGGGACTTTAACAAGTTCAAACTCGACGGTACGCTCACCCGCCACAGCTAACTCGATCACTGCCGCTCTCTCGCTCGCCGCGCTCTGCGCTTCTTGTGATGTTGTTGCTCGGCGTTTATCCGCCTTTGCAAACAAGCGCGCATTTAAATCAGAGGTTTTAATTGCCATTTTTCTTTTTTACTCCTGATTGAGCTGAGACCAGTAGCTATGCAGCACGCGTTCGAGTTCGAGTCCGACTCGATGCACCGCATCTTGCGCCGTTGATAACGTTTTTTTACCGCCCTCAAAATCTTGTGACGTCAAATCAAATACCGTGCTATACGTATCGGCACAGGTCTCAAAAGCGCGACTTCGAGGAATCGTCGCCATCATGACCTGCTCACCTAAAAGATAATTCATTTCAGTTAAGACAGAAATCTGTTTTTTATTATCATCTTCAAACATGGTTGGCATTAAACGCACAAATTCTAATCCGTGCCAGTCTTCCGGAAACATCTCATACACTTGGGGAAGATGTTGGAAAAAGTTCACCGTCGATGCCCAATCCAGTCGCTTCGCGGCGCAGGGGATCACTAGAGAGTTAGACGCATACATCGCATTCCAAACCAGTGGATCGATATGGGGCCCCGTATCAATCATAATGATGTCGAACTCATCACTGATTGGATCAATCACCTTCTCTTGCAATAACTCCACCACATTCAGCGACTGGCTGGTTGCTAACGCTTGCCATGCCTCTGCATTAAACATGGCGTCTTCAGGAAAGGCAGCCATGGTTTTCAAATTAGGATATTGTGTCGGCAGCAAGACATTACGCATCATGAAATCTTTGTCAGCAGCCTGGGGCGTATTGTCCAACATCACATCAACGGCAGAATAAATCCCTTCTTGTTCCGTCAAACTGATTTGTGGGTTAAGGAATAAACGCAACGAGCCTTGCGGATCTAAGTCAATCAAGCAAATGCGATAACGTTTCTCAAGATTCAGCGCCATACAAGCCGCTAAGTGCACCGCACTCATAGACTTGCCGGTGCCCCCTTTTTGGTTTTGAATGTTTATAACCCAAGGTTTGTGCGTCTTGCCTTTACGTTCATGAAACGTCGGAACATTCGCGGCGTCCATAATTTGATGCGCTTCATCCAGGGTAATGGAGTAATGATTGGCATTATTTTTGGTAAATTGATGCCCGTCTTGCTCCATGCGAGAGATCGCTTCATCAAGCTTGCGCCGCGTAAGCCCTGAACGTGTTTCCATTAACGCTTTCGACATGGGCGGAAAGAGCTGATCGTGTCGCTCTTCCATGACAATCTCCACACGATCAGACTGCACTTGTTTTGTCTGCGCCGCGATATTGCGGAGGTTCTCAATCGTCTTTTCCCTATCCATATTCTTTTTCGCCATCACGAGAAATAATTGTCGATTGTACAGCATAATCCACCCAAGACAATAAAAAGGTGAACAAATGCCAATCAAATACAGATCCTGCTCACAATTGTAATTATAGGGTGGGGCTGAATATCATCACCATTGATGTCAAATTCAACCAATATTATCAGAGCCAATCATAGTAAGATTTAAAATGTCACAGTGTCACTTATTTACAATGTAAATGGCGAATAAATACGGAAGCTTGTATTTGGTTGGCTAATTTACGGTTGTCGATATTTCAACATTAAACTGACCATTTTTCATCGATATCATCAGTAGGATCGACCCTCTATTACACATTTTGGCGATGTGCGATGAACATTAATGCCATTTGATCCTATTTCCCGAAAGCATGATCAAGGAAAATAAAGCGATGGATTCAATAGCCTTGATCATGCTTTCGTTGATAACATGAGTAGATAGGAAGCATGATCAAGTACGTATTGCGATGAAATCACCAGCAAATTCAACCGCAATGTCTCAATAAGCCTGGGAACGATGATCAAGTTATATTTCTGATTGAATAGTGCCAGTATCTTAACCGGAACGATATATCCAAACCGCTAATTTACGGACAATGTCAGGCGTACCAAGGGATCCAGGACGATCCGTCGCGATTTTCTTCTCCGATCGTACGACTGATGAGAAATAGGCTGACTCTCGAACAACAAGATCATCATACATGATCATTGTTCCGCATCCGGACACATGCTGACTGATGGCGATTATACTGTTAATGTCATTTCAACTTGAGCAGGCGAGACACGACTTTCTCACCATATTGCTCACAACATAGGCAGCATTCCGTCTGATTGAGCAAAATTCGCATCACTTGATCATTGTTCCATAATGAAAACACGGCCGTTTGGCTCTGATAACATCATCCAAATAAATAAAAGCGTTCCGAGGTTGTGGATAACGTGTGGAATACACTTGATCATTGATGCAGTAACTGTTTGATCATTGATGCGATACGCTGATGATCATTGGTTCAGGCCTTACTTGATCATCGTTGGTGAAGTATGTTGATCATGCCTCCAATGCTTTGTTGATCATGCTTTCGAGAAGGGTTATTTTATARTCCATACAAATCAGTTACCTACGGTTTTTTTATCGCCCGGATCATAAGATCAGATCATCAAATTAGATCAGAATAATCATAAAGATCAGTTAAAAGATGCAATAAAAAAGATCTTTCTTTTTGGATCTATTTTTATTAGGATTTCCCTGGAAGTGTGATCGATTTACGGCTTTCGTCACCTCAACATTAAAGAATAATGCGCTTTGAGTACGCCTGCTATGAAGGATCTTAACTGACATGAGTGCCAGTAAACCGGAAAAAATATTAATAAAAGCACCTCGTTCCCACAAAGACGGGCATCTCTTCGAAGTGCATGGACAACTGGTCGACTGGCTTGCGCAGTATGAGCATTTTAAAGGGGTGACCAAAAGCATCTTAGAACTGCTCAATTTGATTTCAGTGCGCGGGTTTTCATCTCAAGATGGCTATGTCTCTACCACAGAGCTTGTTGACGCGACCGACGGTCAATTAACACGTGCTGCCATTCAGCAACGATTACGTGCGGCGGTGCAATTAGGCCTTTTTCTTCAGCAGCCGGTTCGTTTTGAAGAAGGGCTGGCAGGTAAAACGATGCTCCATCGCTTTGTCAATCCAAGCCGTCTCATTTCATCACTTGGCAGTGCGGGATTGATGACAGAAAAAAGCCGAGATGAAGTCAAACAAAAACGCTCTAAAGCGCTGGCACAAACGCAAGTAAACCGCCAACTTCTGAGCGAGCACGGACTGGGAACGCCCCCAATGATGCCTGGCGAAAAAGATCAGATTTTGGTTTCTCCAACAAGCTGGGCGGGGATCATTGATCAAGCTTTGGCGCCGCCACGGACAAAAAAAGCCTATCAAAAATCAATGGTTGCGATCAGCGGGACCAAAGCCATTATTGAGACACGATCAGCCAAGTCGATCATGACGGTGGATGATCTGATGACGTTATTCGCATTATTTACGTTAACCGTGCAATACCATGATCACCACTTACCGAATTACGAGCTACAAACCCAATCGATTGGCAATAAAACCCCCATTTACATCACTGATATTTTGCAACTACGGGGTAAAAAAGACAGTGGACCGGCACGTGATGCAATCCGAGAAAGCATCGATAGAATCGAGTTTACGGATTTTCAACTCCACGAATTGACCGGCCGTTGGCTGAGTGAAAACATGCCTGAAGGGTTTAAAAGTGATCGCTTCCGCTTTTTAGCTCGGACCATTACCGCATCAGAGGAAGCACCAAAAGAAGGTGAAGATGGGGAAGTTAAAATTAAACCCAATCTGTATATCCTGGTGTGGGAGCCGTCGTTTTTTGAAGAATTGATGACGCGTGATTACTTCTTCTTGTTCCCGCCTGAAATTTTGCGTCAGCATACACTGGTATTCCAGCTCTATTCGCTCTTCAGAAGCCGTATGTCACGTCGTTTGGAAGATTCGATGCTACTGAGCGAGTTAAACCAAAAAATGGCGCGTAACATTGAATGGCGACGTTTTTCGAGTGATTTGATTAGAGAGCTTCGAAAACTGGCAGAAGGCAAAGTCACTGAATCGATTTTTGCGGTAAACCTCTGGGGATATCACCTAACGCTGACACGCGAAGACGATGAAAAAAAATATCCGGATTACCGGATGGATATTAAATGTAATGTCGATGAAGTGATCCGTTACTCCCGCGCTAAAATGTATAACGAAGGTAAACGCTCGCTAGCGCCAACCATGCCAAACCCATTGCGCAACGAGATCTTACCCAGCCAAGACCTTGATCAACTGTCCGGGATCATCGATGGCGAGTTTGAGCCTATCCAACGCAAAGAGAAAACCAGCGGCCGTTTGGGACGCCGTGTTAAGCAACGCAAGCATCTGGTTGAGATCAATGCTGACGAGCTGACCATCGTTCTCTCTAAATATACCTCAGAAGAGGCGTTACAACGCAGTATCACCGCGCTCTCAGCAATGACAGGGCATCCGTCTTCAGTGATCACTGAAGAGTGTCAAGGTTATCTAGAAAAGCTTGATTGGTTACGCGTTGGTGATCAAGTGGTGCCTTATGAAACACTTAGCCGTACAATTGAATTTTTTAATCAGCAACAGCAGGAACGTCACCTATCTATTGAGAAATTAATCTCAGGGTTAGCGGTGCGCCGTAAAGTGTGTCAACGCGTGTTTGACGGCCACCTGGATGGGCAAGTGCTTAGAGCATTAGATGACATTGCAATGAGTGGCTAACAACCCCGTTATTTTGCACAGGCTTGACGCATAACTGACATGCATTCACGGATTGGCGTTAATATAGCTCCCGATAGATACCTTTGTCCTATTTGATGTCTACATGACATCGTTTGGCTAAATGCTTGCCGAGCGGGCCCTTGCCCGCTTTTTTTCCGATTGTTTTTTCGCGTAGTTGTACCTTGTGTTGCTTGCACAACCCGTTCGACATGGTCGCCTATCATAGTCCCCCCCTAACTGTTTCTATCGACTTGGTTTCATTCTTCTATTTACACTGTAAACTGCCTGTTTTAATTACACGCGATTCGCGTTTCAATGAGGCAGTTATGCCGGTTCTGTTGCCATTTGCCGCGGTTTTTATTTGGTCGGTGAATACCATCGTAAACAAAATGTCAGTGGCGGTCATTGCACCTGGTGCGATGGCCTTTTACCGTTGGTTCTTTGCCATCTTGGTGCTTACTCCCTTTTGCCTACCTACCCTTTGGCGTCAGCGGCGTGCGGTGATAACCTACGCGCCGCGGCTTGCCTTACTCGCCTTACTTGGCATGGTTACAAACCAGTCTGTCGCCTATTTTGCTGCGCAAACCACCACAGCGACGAATATGGCATTGATCATGTCTTTGGTCCCAATGCTCAGTCTCTTTATGAGCATTCAACTACTGTCTCAGCCACTTACAGTGCGAGCCATTGTCGGTGCAGGGTTATCTATCTCTGGGCTGATTTATATGCTGACAATGGGAAAACCGCTTACGTTGTTGACCAGTGGGGCAACCATTGGCGATGGGCTCATGTTAATTTGTGCCTCGTCGTATGCACTGTATTGTGTGTTATTGAAACGATGGTCGATGGCGATTTCTAATTGGGTCTCCGTTTATGTGCAGGCCTTATTCGCGGTAATCATGCTGATCCCCGTGCTTTTGGCGGCACCCAGCCAAAACATTGCGACTGAAGCCTACCCATTAGTGGGATTTGCCGCCTTAGGCGCATCGGTGCTTGCACCGGCAATCTGGCTACAGGCGATCGCGCTCAATGGGGCCAGTCGTACCGCAATGTATATGAATCTATTACCGGTGATGACGGCAATAATCGCCGTCATCTGGCTAGGAGAAGTCTTAACGCCATATCATATTATCGGGGGAGGATTTGTTTTATTGGGCGTTGGGCTGTCTCAGCAATCGACGCGCCAAACTGTCCGTCAACGCTGATAAGCGTCTACACTTTTAAAAAGAAAGTGAGACGGAGGTAGCCAATGTGGTGGTTAATTGAGTTAAACTGGATGCCTTTATGGGTAACCCCCACCATGCGTCGCTCTGACGTGTCAGAGCCGTCGCCGATCGTATGGTAACAAGGAGCAGGAGAGCAATAAGCCTACATGGACGTCGACTTATCCCATCACGCTGCGGTGAGTATTCGCGCAGCGCAGCGTCAAGAAGCGCGCTATTTTTGGCATAATATCTACCATTCCCGTGCGTGGAAGCAATACGACGCGCCTTACAGTCCTATTGAGCCGGTATCCTATTGGTCGTTTCGGTTTGGCCTTTTCCGGCGTTTTCTCGCAGGAGATACCGCTCAAGTTATCTGCGTTGATAACAAGCCCGTCGGTTACGTCACTTATTATTGGGAAGACAAGCGCACGCGATGGCTTGAAGTGGGGATCACCATCTTTGATCCCGCATGTTGGGGAAAAGGAACAGGGCGGCAAGCGCTGACACTATGGATAGACCAACTGTTTGCCCGCCACGCGGTGAATCGCATAGGCTTAACGACTTGGTCCGGGAATATTGGCATGATGCGGTGCGCCAGAGCGTTAGGCATGCGCGAAGAAGGGCGTTTACGCGCTGTCCGCTACTATCAAGGTGAATATTACGATTCACTGCGCTATGGCGTTTTACGTGAAGAATGGCTGCAAAGCCAGATCCCCGTTGCGCAACAAAAAACGGCAGCCCAAACAGCTTCTCTCCAATCGGCCGCATCAGTTGCGTACCAGCCGAATACATGAATTTAGATTGGGCGAAATCCAAGTTTCAATTGCCTGGCGTTCAATAGGGCGGGATAACACATAGCCTTGGAGGTAGTCGCATTGATGCTCGCGTAGCCAACAGAGTTGCTGTTTGGTTTCTACTCCTTCTGCGACAACAGTCAGTCCCACCGCGTGAGCCATCGCAATCATTCCTCGACATAAAGGCGCCGCTTTTCCATGGGGTTGGTCAATGCCCATAATAAAACTGCGATCCATTTTGATGACATTAAACGGATATTGTCTTAGCAAAGAAAGTGATGAATAGCCGGTGCCGAAGTCATCGAGATATAACGAAATCCCAAGTGCATGAATACGTTTCAAATTACGCTGCACGTTGTCAGAATGTTCAAGCAATGCAGTCTCGGTCATCTCGAGCCCAAGGCAATGTGGATCAAAGCGATGGGCGGCAATTAACGCGGCAATATCGTCTGCAAAAGTCGGAGATTGACACTGTTTGGCCGAGACATTCACAGTAATCGATGGGCTTTGCCCGGGGGATAAGCGCAAGTGCCAATTCTCTAACACCTCAGCGACTTGCTCCAATACCCATTGACCTAATTCATTGATATAACCCGTTTCTTCGGCTATTGGAATAAACTCCGCCGGTGATATTGTGCCCAGCGTGGGATGCTCCCATCGCAGTAGTGCTTCTGCATGACTCAATTGTTCGCTATGGCTATCAAAAATGGGTTGATATACAAGATGAAATTGATGATGTTCGAGCCCTTTCTTTAAGTCTTGCTCCAAAATAAAGCGTTGTTGGACCTTTGCGAGCATCGCCGGTTGAAAAATAGCCACGCGTTCACGGGTTTGTTTTGCGTGATACATGGCAATATCGGCTTGTTGGATAATATCAGTCACCGATTTATTTGATTGGCCCACTGAAGCAATACCGATACTGGCAGATATATTTATCACATGATTTTCGATGTAATAGGGTGTACTTAGCGTTTGAACCAGTTGCTTAGCTTTGGTTTGCGCCAAGGCCAAGGAGCTATCAGCGTGGAGCAGTACAACAAACTCATCACCACCAAACCGATAAACACGATCGTCTGTTACTGCTTTCTGAAGCCGTTTACCCAACTTTTTGAGTAAGGTGTCGCCAGTTACATGACCGAGTGAGTCGTTGACGACTTTAAAATTGTCCAGATCAATAAATAATAATGTGATGCTATCTGAAGGTTCCGCACTGATTGAATGTACGGCTCTCTTTAGTGCTTTATCCAGTGCAGTGCGATTAGCAAGTCCAGTCAAGCTATCATGATGGGCTTGATGGGTTAACTGTTGCGTTTGTTGACTCACTATCTGTTTTGCCAGTAAAAGGCGATTGGCATAGGACCAAAAACTAGCAAGAATCGATAGCCCGAGAGATAAAACAAGTACACCAACCACACCGGCATAAATCAGATCCGTGTGTAACTCCCTAATATCGGTAAAGGTGACGAGTAATCCCTCCTCACTACCGGCAATAGGAATCGATATTGCCGACGAATGGCTGTTGTACCATTGATTGAGCGTGCTTGATGAATGCGTACTAAAGACAGATTGATGACCAAATGCCTCCTGAGCGACCATGCCGACACTAGGCCCAGGCGTCTTGCTTTGCCACAACGCGGGTAAAAATCTATCAAAATATAGGGTGGTAGAAAGAAAACCGAGTAGTTTTCCATCCCGTTCAGTAATTGGTGCAAACCACCGTATGCCGTGGCCTTGTTCGTCATGAAAAAGCCGCGCCTCAGGGTGACGATTAAAATATGCCCGCTCCATGGTTTGGGTATTGTCACACTGAGAATCTGCTCGCCAGCCTAAATAGCCCTCCTCAGCGGCTTGTGGTGACACATACAAAGCGGGAAACGTATCGCTACGCATGACCCACCGACAGACCTGCTCGTTTAAAGGAGGGAAAGGATGATACTGATCTTGTTGGGCCGCAAATTGTGCTAACTCAGCGCGATTAACTCGAGGGAGCCACATGACGCTGTTGAGTCCAGATTGCTTTTGGGTGTGATTATCGATGAAAGCGTGGAATTTTTCGCGTGTTGGTCCATTTTCTTGCTGCAAATACAATTGTGCTGATAACTGAAGTTCATAGAGCTGTGAAAAAGATTGACCTAATGAATAACGGTATTTTTCAACCTCGGCTGAGAAACGACTCTGCTGGCGTTGATTTTCTAGTGTGTAAACTGACCAGCTAGCGACGCTTGCCACGGCTAACACAAGGAGATAGCGCCACAAAGGCTGCTTAGGCAGATATCGCATAAAAATACATCGACTGTCACTACTGAGTGCCACACGATACGGCGCGATTATGACAATCACGACGCAAACGTATGTCACTTTTGTGAAAGCCATTAGGTAATAATACACCACACCCTTAAATAAAAAGTCAAAAATATGACGGTTTTTTATACAGGTTTAACGTCGGTATCATCGCCAATCAAGATCTAAAAGTGTGACTTTGATCACCATGATGTTAGTGGCTTGATTCAACACTGAAGTTTGTACTTTACCGGACATTTATCCATTTTCTTTTCCATGATCCCAAATATTATCCGTCGTATTTTGATAGGACGACGCTAGCTTCTCTGCTAACGTTGAAACGTCGTTGGATTCGATTTCTGATCCAGTTCTATCTTTTTTAATTTTATTAAGATTATGAATAAAAAGGGGTTTTTATGGTTAAGTTAGAGAGCGTCTCTGCGGTATGCTTTGACTTAGACGGCACACTCGCAGACCCTTTTGACGATCTGTATGAGGCGGTCAGCGGTATGTTACGTGGCTTAAGCTTGCCTGATGAAGATCCTCATGCAATAAAAGATTGGATTGGTGATGGGGCGGATTTATTGATCCACCGCGTGTTAACTCGACATATCGACGGGCGCGTATCGACCCGCGTGTTAAACCAAGCGCGCGCACTCTTTTTGTCCTCATACCTAGGCAGTAAACCGCCAAAAACTCGACTGTACCCGGGCGTGCTTGCGTGCCTTGAAACCTTATCGCAGCGTCACATCCCGATGGTGTGCACCACAGATATGCAAACGGCGCATGCTAACAGCTTACTGCGAGCACTTGGCGTTGGGCATTTTTTCACTCGGATATTGGGTGCCGATGCAATGTCTGTTGGCAAGCCGGATCCGGACGGTATTTACGAAGCGGCCGCCATACTTGGCGTTTCACCCCTGGAACTGCTGGTGGTGGGGGATTCGGTCAGCGATGTGCATGCGGCTCGCGCCGCTGGCTCGCCAGTGATTTGTGTTAACTATGGCTATAATTACGGTACAGGGATCCAAAAGGCCTGTCCGGACACTACCCTTGATACATTGGCCAGTTTGCCCAATATCATTGCAAGGCCCAATCGTTTGGGTGTACCGGGACAGGGTGTCACCGCCCCACCGGTATTAGCGGGCTCACTGCGTGGTCGTGCGATGCGACCTAAAGGGGGCGCACAATTTCGATAATATAGCCAGGAGGGAAGCGTGAAAAACGAACTCGATCCGACCCATCTGCTTCGCGCGTTTGAGATAGTCACGGAGTTTGGTGAGAAAATAGAAGATGGACACCGCTTGGATGGCATTGACGCTTTCTCAGATTATGACGGCTATACCATTTATTTAGCAGGAAATGGGGTACAGTTACGTGTGGGGTTTCACAATACGTATCATCTCGACTACGAGCATGAGAACCTTAAAGAGCAGTTCCTGAAAAAGGTCGATGCGCTAGTCAAAAACTATAAAAGATAGCGACGGATAGGCAATGCATGCCGGACCGTCACACGCCCCACAATGGGGCGTTTTTTATAGGTCAAAGGCAGGGAGCATGGACAGCGAACCAATCACCACAAACCGAACACGCGGGACCCAAGCCCATTATCAAGCGTTAGTCGACAGCGCGGCAGCCGCGATCTTGGTGATTGATGAACGCGGCATTATTTTAGATGCGAACCCGTTCACCCACCGATTATTGGGTTATCACCCGCAACAGCTAATCGGAAAGAATGTTGATTGTTTAATGCCGCCGGAGCACCAAGGAAAGCATGACCATTATTTACGGCAATATATAACAACAGGCCAGGCAAACATTATCGGTACCGGCCGGCGGGTTGAGGCACGGCATCAAGCGGGGCATGTGGTACCCATTCATCTTGCGGTCAGTGAAGTGTGGGTTGAAGACCGGCGAGAGTTTATTGGCATTATGTCTGATATGCGCGCGCTGACTCAGGCTCAGACGCGTATTAAACACGAACGCAATCAACTCAAAACCATTATTAATGCGATCGCCAATCCTGTTTTTGTCCGAGAGCTGGGCGGACAATATTCGCTTGCAAATTACGCCTGCCTACAAGCATTAAATGTCGAGCATGTTGAACAGCTTGCTGAGGCAATTCATGGTGCCTTGCCTGAGGGAATGCGCGAAACCCTCAATGCGCTTGATCACCAACTGACGCTCGATGGTGAACCCGTTCATGTCGATGTGACATTAAGAGATGGTCGGACTTTTAAGCTCGCTAAAACGCTTATTCGCCACGTAGAGGGAGAGCCTTACGCCATCGTGACTGTTGGGTATGATGCCACACCATTGCTGCAAGCGAAGCACGAGGCAGAACGCGCCAATCAAGCCAAAAGTGATTTTCTCTCTGCCATGAGTCATGAGCTGCGCACGCCTTTAAACAGTGTGCTCGGTTATGCGCAACTACTACAACGATCCTCTTCTCCTCGCTTGACGGAGACGCAACGGCAATATGTTGATCAAATTCACCAAAGTGGTCGCCACTTACTCACCTTAATTAATGATGTGCTGGATCTTGCCAAACTTGAGGCAGGAAAAACGGTGGTCAATGTCACCTGGTATCCGGTTCGCGCCCTTGTCAGTGATGCCGTTCGAACACTACTCCCGCTCGCACAGCAACAGCACGTTGAGTTAGATGAGTGCCTACCCGCGGATCTGAGTGGCGACCTATATGTGGATCCAACCCGTTTCAAACAAGTGTTGATCAATTTACTCAGCAACGCGATTAAATATAACCATCCTCAGGGGCGAGTATGGGTTGAAGCCAGTCATCCATCGTCAACCTTGACGATCTCTGTATCAGATACCGGGATCGGCATCGCTGAAAATCGGTTAAACCATCTTTTTGAGCCTTTTAACCGCTTGGCCGCCGAACAATCACAGATTGAAGGGGCAGGTGTGGGGTTAGCGGTGAGCCATCAATTGGTTGTGCAAATGCAAGGCGAGATGTCAGTAAAAAGCCAGCCAGGCAAGGGCAGTTGTTTTGCAGTAACGTTCCCTTACCGAGCGTCGACGCGACCTGACGATCAAGGTTGTACGTGTCTCCGCGTGAGCCAGCCGCATCGCGTGCTCTATATTGATAATAACAGTGCCCGCCAGCGCCTGATGACCGATTGCTTTGAAGATTGGCCAATGTTGACACTCTATCATGCGCATGGGCTGTCACTGGCTGAGGCTGTTGCGCTCGCGTCTCCGCCATCGTTAGTCATTATGGCGGCTGATAGCGTTGCGGCAACGTCCGAACAAATACAAGCACTATTTGGCGACAAACCACTCATTGTTCTGACTGACAACCCATGCGACGAACCGCATAACAAACCGACATTACGACGTTTATCGCTGCCGCTCTCGTCAGCGGACTTGGCTGAGGCCATACAATTATTATTAGAGGAGAGGCTATGACAAAGGATCCGTCACAAGCACATATACTGATCATTGATGATCGACCGGAAAACATTCACTTACTGTCTACCATGCTCAAGCAAGCCGGTTATCAACAGCTGAATGGACTCACCGATCCTCGCCTTGTTACCGATGCTCTCTCCCCCGTTCCCGACCTGATTTTACTCGATATGCGGATGCCGCAGCGCTCTGGCTTACTGGTGCTGGATGATCTTAATGACGCTTTAGATGAGCATTGCCCGCCCGTGATGGTACTCACCGCAGATAATGACCTGAATTTGCGTAACCAAGCGTTATGCCGTGGCGCGATTGATTACATCAGCAAACCCTTTGATCACGATGAGGTGTTGCAACGGATTCAAAACCTTTTGCATCTGCAATTGAAAACCCGTAAAGAGCGCGATCAAGCGGCACGGCTGCAAATGCTGGTTAACAAACAAACGGCGGCTTTACGCGCGCTTTCTTTGACCCATCCGTTAACCGGGCTACCAAATCGTCGCGCATTATTAGATGCCGCTGAGCGCCAGCTGAGCAAAGGGCCGGTGACTGTGATGATGATTGCCTTAGATGGCATGGAAGCGGTGACCAAACACCAAGGCCATTTAATGACAGAGGCACTATACAAACAAGTGGCTAATCTGCTAGCCAATAGTACAGTGGCGCGCCCACATCGCATTGGCGTTTGGGATAGCACACGACTGGTGATGCTGATTGAAGAACACGATAACAATGCCGTAGAAAAAGCCGCGCGCATCAATCGGTTGATCAGCGGACATCACACGCTCGATGGGCGTTTAATGTTTTTACGTTGCCACATTGGTATCAGCCGCACGGAGCTTGAGACACAAGATGTGGCGCAACTGTTTCGTCAAGCCATTTTAGCGATTCCGACGGATGACCAACTTATCGGCGAATATCAGCCTGAGCTTGACAGCCAAGCTCAGCGCGCGCATTTGATTCGCACCGAATTAGGGCCAGCACTACAAAGCGGACAATTATCACTGGTGTATCAACCCAAATGGCGATTAGACGGCGGTTTGATGATAGGCGCGGAAGCGCTGTTGCGTTGGCAGCATCCGACCCTTGGGGCCATCAGTCCGGCGGAATTTATCCCCATCGCCGAACGCAGCGCAGACATGATCCAACTGGGCGACCACGTACTGGTGATGGCCTTAGCCGCGGTTGAATGTTGGCGAAAAAATAAACTGATCAACGATAGCTTTCACCTGTCAGTCAATGTTTCTGCCCAGCAGTTTCGCCCCGGCTTTGCTGACAGCGTCTTAGCTCGGTGCCAGGCAGTTGATGTCCCTTTGCATCTGATTCAATTAGAGGTCACAGAATCAGCACTGATCCAGCACATGTCGGTGGCACTGAAAGAGCTACAACAATTGCGAGATGCAGGCATGCATATTGCCCTCGATGACTTTGGCACCGGCTACAGCTCGCTCAGTTACCTTAAACAGTTACCGGTCGATTGGGTCAAACTTGATCGCAGCTTTATCCAAGACTTGGCTACCAACGCCAGTGATAAGCACTTGGTGGGTAGCGTGATTGATTTGGCCCATGGTTTTGGTCATGGTGTGGTCGCCGAGGGCGTCGAAAAAGAGGACCAGCAGTATGTGCTACAAACCATTGGCTGCGACCAAGTGCAGGGCTTTTTATACGCACGGCCCCTAATCCAAGAAGGATTTGAACAACTGCTTAAAACCGCCAACCAAGGCAACGCGACCATTAATAGCAACGCAACGAACAATAGCAATGCAACCAGCAACAGTAATGAGATGGCCTAAACGCGCAATTAGCGCCATCATACTTGCGCTTTATCACTAAGGTTTATATTCTGACCGTGTTAGTCGGGGAGCAAGCAATTGCTGAGACTGCGAAAGCAGGACCCGTAGAACCTGATCCAGTTAGCACTGGCGGAGGGAACTGACGTGCTCAGCACACAAGGTCGCGCCATCGTGCGTGGTTTTGTCTCCTTCCGCCCCTCATGATTAAGGGGCCAATATGAACCAATCACCACCTGTTATTCTCACCATCGCCGGCTCAGACAGCGGTGGGGGGGCTGGTATTCAAGCCGATATTAAAGCGATTTCAGCCACGGGCGGCTATGCCTGCTCGGCGATCACCGCCTTAACTGCACAAAATACCTGTGGCGTTGAGGCCGTTTCGCCGGTCGACCCAGCGTTTGTTCGCGCGCAACTGAATGCTGTGTTATACGACATGCCGGTACGTGCCGTGAAAATCGGCATGCTCGCCAACCAAGCGATTATTCGCGAAGTAGCTGCTGTGCTCGCGCGCTCCCCGCACTTACCAGTCGTGCTCGATCCGGTCATGATCGCCACCAGCGGCGATCCGTTATTAGATGATGACGCCATGGATGCACTGATCAATACATTGATCCCGCGCGCGACCATTTTAACCCCCAACTTGCCAGAGGCCGCGCGTTTAACCGGGTGTCCTGTTCCGACAACCACCGAAGAGATGTACGCCTTAGTGCCGGCACTGCGCAAGCTCGGATGTCCGTATGTGATGCTAAAAGGTGGGCACTTGCATCATGCGCCAGAGAGTCTGGATGTGTGGATTAGCCGAGATACGTGTCAAACCCTGAGTGCACGCCGCATTGAAACGCCTAACACCCATGGCACAGGCTGTTCACTGTCGGCGGCGATTGCCTCGTTTTATGCGCAGGGACTGACACCCATCGACGCCGGGCGAGCGGCTAAGCGTTATCTCACTGACGCCTTAGCGCATAGCCAACAGTTAATCGTTGGAAGAGGGGCAGGGCCGGTACATCATTTTTTCGCCTACCCCGCTGATGAGAGTGTTTATTTATCCAAGCATGCGTTGGTTGAATCGCACGCTCTCGTTAAATAATGCACTTTGATTAGATAGCGTGCTTACGCGGCGGACCAATGTGGCAAGCGCTGGGCGGCGATATAAAAAAGACGGTCGCCCGGCAATACTTTTGTCCCCACTGGCGGGTTTAAGATAATACCTTGGCCTTGGTCGATCCCAATTAAGGTGGCGTCATATTCTTGCTTGAGCTGACCAAAGAGATCGCCGGTATCGATTTCTGTTGCGTTACTCGGATAACGGGCACAGTATTGCGTCATCCCTTGTGACGTGCTCAAAAGCTCATGATGCAACTGACTTGAACCGGGATCCACCGCCGCTTTTGCTAGCATTTCGACCGACACCGACGGCACACATTCCGCATGCGGGTAGTGCTGTTTGAGGATTTGGCTTATCGCATCATCTTGAAAATACGCCAATAAATGCGCTGACAGATTTTTATGTGCGCAGAACAGAGCCGCTGACAAAGTAATATCATCTTCTGGGTTATCAATAATAATACTCGAGGCATGCTCGACCTTGGCGCGGGCAATGCCTTCAGCATCGGTAAAACTTGCCACGCGCACAAATTCCACCTCACCAGGCAGTGGGTTTTCGATTTCTGCGCGCGCACAAAGCACAATCGGGCGCTCACCATGCACTCCGCTTTGCAATAAACGAATAAGCTGTATCGTACGTTGTCCGTTCCAGCCTAAGATAAGAAGATGATTTTTCACACTAATACTCCGTTTTCCTTGTAACCCGCGTCGCCAATAATCCACCAGTGATCCGGTGACATGCCCAATCACCACCGCAAACAACCCTAAGCCGCCGGGAATAATCCAAAAAGACGTGATCCATTGCCCCCACTCAGTAACGGGGGAATAATCGCCGTAGCCAACGGTCGAGGCCGTCACAATCAAGTAATACACATAGCGGCTCAGCGACTGGGTCATCGCGGTCTCGCCCGCTCCATATAAAAGTAGCCAGCCAATCACGCCATAGGCGAGTACCACCAAGCCGAGCATACGCCCGTTCAAATGGGCGAAGCGGCTGATAATCCAACGTTTAAAAAGCAACCAAAAGGTCATAAATTTTCGCTCATTCACTTCAGTGATCGCAGTATGAAGTGATTTGCGTCAGGTTTACAGTGTAAATCAGGCGCTTGGCGTCAATGCGATCACACTTTGCTTGGATAATCCTACAAAGCCAATTTAAAGCGTTAAAATATTATAAAAAGCTTAATTACGTCATTAGGAGTCAGCGTGTTTATATCTCGGCGTCAACTTGAACAAGAGCAGCAAAAGCAGGTTGCTCTGCAGCAAAAAATTGAGCAAATTAATCATACTATCGACGCGCTGAATACAGAGAAAGGCGCATTGCAGGCAGAGCTGGATACCGTCGCGAAAAAACGCCAAACCGGCAAAGCGATCGACGCCAACTTATGCCACTTTGGTGATTCGATTAACGCCACCCAATCCTCTCTGGCCACCTTGGCGGACACCATTAACGGTGAAAAAGAGCGTGTGACCGAAGTGAGCCACCAAGCGGCATCATGTGCCGAGCAAGTCAATGACCTTGCGCGCCATGTGCAGTCGTTATCTTCGCAATGTCAGCAATCGTCGGAAGCGATTCGTTCGCTCGATCAACATGCCCAAGAGGTGAGTGGCATTGTCAATTTAATTCGCGATGTCGCCGATCAAACCAACCTGCTGGCGTTAAACGCAGCCATTGAAGCGGCACGCGCCGGCGAGCAGGGCCGAGGGTTTGCGGTGGTTGCTGATGAAGTACGCAACCTTGCCGAGCGCACGTCCACTGCCACCCAAGATATTACCCAGCTGGTGGAAAAAATTCGTGCGGGCAGCAGCCATGCGTGTACGCTCACCGATACCCTTGCCACTGAAGCCATTCAATACAGCGAACAAGGCCAACAGGTTGCCGATGCCATGGCCACCCAAAGTGAGCAAGCACAGCACAGCCGCACCACCATTAAAGCCTCTGCACTGCGCGCCTTTTGTGAACTGGCAAAACTTGACCATATCAGCTTTAAATTTGCGATATACCGCGTGGTATTGGGCGAAGACAGCATGATGGCGGACGATGTCACCGATCACACCCAATGCCGACTCGGCCAGTGGTATAACCATGGTGAAGGGCAGCAATATTTTGGTCAGTTGCAAACGTTTAAAGCCATTTCCGGGCCTCACGAGCAAGTGCACACCCATGCCAAGGCTGCGGTGGCAGCGTTTCATGCTCAACAACCGGATCAAATGGTCACCGCATTAAAAGAGATGGAAAACGCCAGCATGACGGTGATCGATAAGCTTGAACATCTCGCAATAGAAGGGAGTGAAGAGGTGGCGTAACAACGGGGTGTTAAATCGACGAGCTCATGGTAATCTCAAGTCAAACCAAGGAAAGATGGCCGAAGGAGGCTGAAGTAACCATGACGTCGATTGCACTACTCGATGGTGGCCTAGGGCAAGAAATTTATCAACGTGGCCCCGATGTGAGCTCTAAGCTTTGGTCGGTCGCGGTGATGTTAAAACATGCCAATATTGTCAAAGACGTGCACAAAGATTTTATTCGTGCCGGCGCGAAAACACATACCCTAAATACCTATCCTGCGACACCCACACGTCTGGCCAAAGCGGGGTTGAGCGATAAAATCAACACCATTTATCAAAAAGCCTTCGAAGCGCTAGAGCAAGCCGTGGATGAGACAGGCGCCGATGTCGATATTGCCGGTTGTTTGCCACCGCTGGTGGGCAGCTACCTCGGCCAGCCGCAACGCAGCTTTGATGACATGAAAGCCGAGTTTTTGCACATTGCCCGCTTGCAGCCTCATGTGGAAGTGTTTTTAATCGAAACCATGACCAACACCCTCGAAGCGCGCGCGGCCTGTGCTGCGGCCCAAGAGCAAGGCAAACCCTATGGCGTCGCGTTTCGGTTAGAGGCAGCAGGCACCTTGCGCTCGGGCGAGTCACTTGAACAAGCGATGCACGCCGTGGCCGAGTATGCCCCAACCGCGGTGATGCTAAACTGTTGCGATCCTGCCGTGCTGACCACCGCCATGCCGCAAATGGCGACCCAAGCTAACATTGTCGGTGGCTATGCCAACGCCTTTAAATCGGTAGAAGACATGGCCAAAGGCAGCAAAGCCGATGCCCTAGAAGCGCGTGAAGATCTCTCACCCTTAGTCCACACCGAACGTGTACAACAATGGATTGCCGACGGCGCCCTGGTGGTCGGCGGCTGCTGCGAAATCACCCCCGCGCACATCCAACACCTCGCGCAAACCCTTGAGCAGTCCCACGAGATCATCAAGTTTTCGCAGTTGAGGGGTTAAGGGTTTAACTCGTTCCCACGCGCCGGCGTGGGAATACATACTGAAGCCGATGCACCACTCGTTCCCACGCTCCCGAGCGGTAATGCATACCGTAGCCGATGCACCACTCGTTCCCTCGCTCCCGCATGGGAATGCATACTGTAGCCGATGTACCACTCGTTCCCACGCGCCGGCGTGGGAATGCATACCACAGCCGATGCACCACTCGTTCCCACGCTCCCGCGTCGGAATACATACCGTGGCCGATGTACCACTCGTTCCCACGCTCCTGCGTGGGAATGCATACCGAAGCCGACGCACCACTTGTTCCCACGCTCCTGCGTGGGAATGCATACCCTAGCCGACGCACCACTCGTTCCCACGCTCCGGCGTGAGAATACATACCGTGGCCGATGCACCGCTCGTTCCCACGCTCCGGCGTGGGAATGCATACTGTAGCCGATGCACCACTCGTTCCCACGCTCCGGCGTGGGAATGCATACCCTAGCCGAACTAGAGTAAGCACTGTAAATGCTTGTTCACTTTATGCTATCGGTATCGCGCAATCACTGACACAAAACGCCCCCGGCAAACGCCTCTGGTGAACCCAGCCACCTGACGACCTCCTCAAGATAAACCTACTAGCCGTGACATGGGATTCATCCGTGGCATAATGACGGCAATTTAAGAATCGCAAAATAATCAATAGGGTATGCTGTGAATACTGAAAACTACTCTCAAACCGCTTCCTTTATCTGGTCGGTGGCCGACCTTTTACGCGGCCATTTCAAACAATCTCAGTATGGGCGGGTGATCCTGCCTTTTACCCTCTTACGTCGCTTAGAGTGCGTGTTAGCGCCCAATAAACAAAAGGTGCTAGAAGCGGCGCAGCAACACCAAAACAAACCGGATACCACACGAGAGGTGTTGCTATTAAAGGCGTCGGGTCATCAGTTTTTCAACGCCTCCCCGTTATCGCTCGCGACCTTATCCGATACCCAAACAGCGGAAGATTTAATCTCTTACGTGCAGTCGTTCAGCCAGTCTGCCCGTGAAATATTCGAGCACTTCAACTTTGAAGAGTTTGTGCTGAAATTGGCCGAGGCCGATCTGCTCTATCAGGTCACTCAGCAATTTGGCACTAAAATCGACTTATCAACCGATAGCATCTCCAACTATGGCATGGGGCTCATCTTTGAAGAGCTGATCCGCAAGTTTGCTGAAAGCTCCAACGAAACTGCCGGTGAGCACTTTACCCCGCGTGACTGTGTGCATGCGGCCACCTCATTGTTAATGACCGGCCAGGAAGAGGTCCTTTCGCCCAACAGCATTATCACCATCTATGACCCAACGGCAGGCACGGGTGGATTCTTATCGGAAGCGGAAGAGTACGTGCAGTCAATTAGTGACCAAGTGACGGTGAGATTGTTTGGTCAAGAGCTCAACCCAGAGTCTTACGCGATTTGCATGGCAGATATGATGATCAAAGGCCAACAGGTTGAGAACATCAAGCTTGGTAACACCTTGTCGAGTGATCAGCTGGGGCATGAAAGGTTTAAGTACATGCTGTCCAACCCACCGTTTGGGGTGGACTGGAAAGGCTCGCAGCGCGTGGTGAACGACGAGCATAACAATAAAGGCTTTGATGGGCGCTTTGGCCCCGGTTTACCGCGTGTCTCTGATGGCTCACTGCTGTTTTTGCTGCACTTGGTCAGTAAAATGCGCGATCCGCGTGAAGGTGGCTCCCGCATTGGGATTGTCTTAAACGGCAGCCCCTTATTTACCGGCTCAGCAGGCAGTGGTGAATCTGAAATTCGTCGCTACTTGCTGCAAAACGATTTGGTCGAAGCGATTGTTGCGTTGCCGACAGACATGTTCTTTAACACAGGCATCAGTACCTATATTTGGATCTTATCTAACGACAAAAAGCCTGAGCGTAAGGGCAAGCTGCAACTCATTGACGGCAGTGAAGCCTTTGCCAAAATGCGCAAATCACTTGGTAGCAAGCGTAAATACCTGACCGAAGAGAACATCAACGAATTGGTGCGTTTATACGGCACGATGGAAGAAACCCAAAACAGCAAAGTGTTCCCTAACGAGGCATTCGGTTATCGTCGCATCACCATCGAGCGTCCATTACGGCTTAACTTCCAGGCCAGTGAAGCACGTATCGCCCGGTTAGATGATGAAAAGACGCTACAAAAGCTTAATACTGAAGTGCTTGACCAACTCAAGCTGGCGATTCAGCACATTGACGCCGATACCCTGTTTACCAACCGTGATGACTTCATAAAAGCGTTGAACGCCCAGCTCAAAGCCAGTGGCATCAAGTTCACCGCCGCACAACTCAAAGCCGTGCTGAATGCGTTAAGTGAACGTGACAGTGATGCGGATATCTGCACCGATAAAAAAGGCAATGTAGAAGCGGACACCAGCTTACGTGACTACGAAAACGTGCCTTTGACAGAGAACATCGACGATTACTTTACGCGTGAAGTGAAACCGCATGTGCCCGACGCTTGGATAGATGAGAGTAAGCGCGACGAGCAAGACGGCGAAGTGGGTCTCGTGGGCTTTGAAATTCCATTCAACCGCCACTTTTACGTTTTTGAGCCGCCTCGTCCGCTCGAGGAGATTGACGCAGATCTCAAGCTATGCACGGATAAGATCAAGCAGATGATTGAGGAGTTGTCGGCGTGATGGCGACTTTTTCAGCATTGAAAAACCGTTTCAGTAACACTATACTCAGCATTAACAAAACCCACCAAGGCTATGCGCTTCGGCGTACCCTCAAACTGGTGGGTTACTTTTTTCTGCGGGGCGGCTATGCAGTTTAATAAACCGCCACTGTCCTACCAAGAGCAAATTAGCCAGCTTAAAGCTCGAGGGCTAGTCATTGATGATGAGCAACAAGCTGAGCATTACCTTAAACACTTAAACTATTATCGTCTCAGCGGCTACTGGCTGCCTTTTGAGCAAGACCATGCCTCGCATCGTTTTAAACCTGACGCGCGCTTTGAAGACGTGCTTAATCTTTATGTGTTTGACCGCGAACTTAGGTTGTTGCTGCTCGATGCCATTGAACGTATTGAGATATCGGTGCGTGCCACCTGGGCTTATGTTCTGGCTAGCAAATACGGCGCACATTCTTATTTAGACTCAGGCCATTGCCATCGCGCCGACTGGCACCAATCCAATCTGAGTAAACTGGCCCGTGAAATTGAGCGTTCCGATGAGCTTTTTATTACCCATTACAAGGCCAAATACACTGAGCCACAAATGCCACCTGTATGGAGCGTGGTGGAGGTTATGTCCCTGGGCATGTTGTCACGCTGGATCACCAACTTAAAACCCAGTGACCGGGCCGATGTAGCCTTAAACTATCAACTGAATGAACAGGTATTAAAAAGCTTTATTCGCCACCTGGCCTATGTCAGAAATCTGTGCGCCCATCACAGCCGCGTCTGGAACCGCAAATTAACGGTGACCACAAAGCCGCCGAAAAAACCTCAGAGACTTAAAGCCAGTTGCAACCTGGAGCAGCCTAGGCGTATTTACAATACTCTGGTGATTTGCCACCACTTTATGCGCCAGATAAGCCCTGGTTCTACCTGGACCCAACGCTTGTTGAAACTGGTAGAGCAGCACAATATCGATCCAAAGGCGATGGGCTTTCCGGCCAACTGGCAAAGTCTCGAACTATGGAAGGAGGCTAACGCACAATGACCATCCCCGACTACCAAAGCCTTTTACTACCTTTACTCAAAGTCGTCGCCGACCAGCAGGCCTACACGCTGCGCTTTATTTGTAAGCGGCTGAAGGCTCTGATGATCGACTTTGGCGTGTCTACCGGACAGGTGTTTGAAGTCAAGCAGTTAAACTCGGATTATTTTAGTGAGTAGAGGGAGCGATATGATGTTAGAGCAATATCCCAAAACGGCCAGTTGCCATAGTTTAATTGTAGGTCCGTTGCCTGCTCATTGTCTCGAAAATCTCAAACGGATGATTGAGGAGCTGTCGGCATGAGCCTAAATAGTATTCGACCGACTAAACCAACTGGATATAAATGGATTGGTTACATTCCTTCGAGCTGGAACTTAACTAAGGTTAAGAGGCTATTCAAAATTATCTCAGGGTCAACGCCTTCCTCCTCTGTCAGCAGTTATTGGAATGGTAACATTGATTGGATAACGCCAGCCGATCTTAGTCAGCTAAATAGCGTTTATATTGCTGATTCATCGCGACGTATAACTGACTCGGGACTAGGCTCCTGCGGGGCTGAACTTGTACCTAAAGATTCAATTATATTATCAACTAGAGCACCTATTGGTAGTTTAGGCATCACTGCAAAGGTCATGTGTACTAACCAAGGGTGTAAAGCTCTAATACCAATCAGAGCGAATACCAAATATGCATATTATTTTTTAAGAGAAGCTAAAGAACAACTAAACCTTCGAGGGAGGGGGACTACTTTTTTAGAGTTATCCTCAGATGAGTTAAAATCTTTCCCGTTCCCCGCTCCACCAAATAATGAACAACAAAAAATCGCCCAGTTCCTCGACTACGAAACCGCCAAAATCGATGCGTTGATTGACGAGCAAAAGCGGCTGATTGAGCTGCTTAAAGAAAAGCGCCAGGCGGTGATCAGCCATGCGGTGACCAAAGGGCTAAACCCAGACGCACCGATGAAAGACTCAGGGGTGGAGTGGCTGGGCGAAGTGCCGGAGCATTGGCTTTGTGGCTCACTAGGATATTACTCACGTATTGAAACCGGCTCTACTCCTGACAGAAGCAATCCTGAGTATTGGGGCGGAGATATCCCCTGGATAAAAACTGGCGAAGTAAACTATCAAACGATATTTAATTCCGAAGAGTCTATTACCCTATTAGCAACTAAAGAATCTTCGGTCCGCTTAGCGCCTCCAGGAACCCTACTCATGGCAATGTATGGACAAGGAGTTACTAGAGGGCGTGTAGCAATACTTGGCGTTCACGCTACTTTCAATCAAGCCTGTGCTGCCATAACGGTCAATCAGAAGCTTAAGGTTGAGTTTCTTGAGTTATATTTGAAGTTTGCGTACTCCTTTATTCGAGATGTTGGGAACGAGACTAGTCAAATGAATTTGAACGCTTCCTACGTAGCAAAAATTCCAATAGTTGTTCCCCCACTAGAAGAACAAGTAGAGCTTGTTAAAACGGTTAATGAGGCAATACTTAAATTAAGCTCACTCGAAACTGAGTCAAAGACGTTAAGCGAAACACTCAAAGAACGCCGCTCTGCTCTAATCTCAGCCGCTGTGACCGGTAAAATTGATGTCCGTGACTGGCAACCGCCTGAAGGTGCTGACTTAATCGATTCAAATGCGGCAGTGCAAATGGAGAGGCAGGATGGCTGATACCAAAGAGCGTCAGTTTCAGACGGACATATTGAACAGCCTAGAAAAAGAGGGCTGGTTGATTGGCTCGGCAGCCAATTACGATAAAGCCAACGCGGTGTATACCGAAGACTTAATCGGCTTTGTGAAAGACGCCTACCCTGACCGTTGGGCGCGCTTTTGCAAATCTAACCCGGGTGACCCGGAAAAACTCTTGGTCCACGCGGCGGTAAAAGGCATGACTCGTAACGGCGCGCTACATGTGTTGCGCCACGGCTTTAAAGCGATTGGCGGCACCATTAAAGTCTGTGCTTTTCGCCCCGATCATGGCATGAATCCGGATACCGAGCGCCGTTATCAAGCTAACCGTTTAAGGGTGGTCGAGGAGGTTTCTTACTCGCCCCATGCCCGAGAGGGGAGCTATAACCCACGCATCGACCTGGTGTTTTTTGTCAATGGCATTCCCACCGCCACCATGGAGCTTAAAAGCGAGTTTAAGCAGACCGTGGAGCACGCCAAACGCCAGTATAAAAACGATCGCCCAGTAAAAGATCCGCTTTCCCGCAAGCCAGAGCCATTATTAACCTTTAAACGCGGTGCCTTGGTGCACTTTGCGGTGAGCCAAGACCAAGTGGCGATGACCACCAAGTTAGCCGGGAAAGAGACCTTCTTTCTGCCGTTTAACTTAGGTACCGAAGACGGCGGAGCCGGTAATCCGCAACCGGCGTCGGAAAACCGTTACGCCACCAGCTATCTGTGGGAGCGGTTATTTAACAAAGACGCTTGGTTAAACGTCATTGGCCGTTTTATGCATCTGGAAGTGGAAGAAAAAGAAAACTTCGACGGACGCATCGACAAAAAAGAAACCCTGATATTCCCCCGCTATCATCAGTGGGATGTGGTCAATCAATTGATTGAGACCACATGCGGGGAAGGCCCGGGCAGTAAATATCTGATTCAACACAGTGCTGGCTCAGGTAAATCAAACTCCATTGCCTGGACGGCGCATCAGCTCTCGTCACTGTACGCGGCCGATGGCACTAAGCTATTTAACTCCATTGTGGTAGTGACCGACCGTACTGTGCTCGATTCACAGTTACAAAACACCATCCGTCAGTTTGAACATGCCGATGGGGTAGTGCGTGCCATCACCCGTGATGTGGGAAATAAAAGCAAATCGGAGCAACTGGCCGAGGCGCTGCAAGAGCAAGTACGGATTATCGTGGTGACCATCCAGACCTTCCCTGCTTTGTACGATGCCATTGATAAACACCCGGCGTTGAAAGCGGGAAACTACGCGATTATTGCCGACGAAGCGCACTCGTCACAAACCGGCTCATCAGCCAGTAAGCTCAAAGCCCTGCTAGGCTCGGAACGCCCCGAAGGCGATGAAGTGAGCGCTGAAGAGCTGTTAGATGCCGCTGTTCAAGCGCGGATGCCGAACGAGCGCATCAGTTACTATGCGTTTACGGCGACCCCAAAAGGCAAAACGCTTGAGCTCTTCGGTCGTCCCGATGATCCGCATGCGCTGATTAGCGATGACAACAAACCCAAGCCGTTTCATGTGTACTCTATGCGCCAAGCGATTGAAGAAGGCTTCATCCTTGATGTGCTTAAGAACTACACCACCTACGCCACCGCCTGGAAAATTGCACACCCTGAAGGTGAAGACAAAGAAGTCGATAGCAAAAAGGCGCGGATTAAGCTGGCTAAGTGGGTGCGACTGCATCCGTACAACATCAATCAGCGGGTGGAAATCATCGTAGAGCATTTTCGCGAAAACGTCCGCCATTTACTCAATGGCCAAGCGAAAGCCATGGTTGTTACCGCCAGCCGTCAAGAAGCGGTGCGCTATCAACTGGCCATGACCCAGTACATTATTGATAAAGGCTATCAAGATGTGCATGCACTGGTGGCGTTTTCTGGCGAGGTGCCTGCTGATGATTACATTCCCGAGAACGTGACCGAATACGATGGTCAATTAAACCCGGGTTTGAATAACCGCAAGCACGATACAGCGCTCGATTCCGACGACTTTAACGTGATGATTGTTGCCAACAAGTACCAGACCGGCTTTGACCAGCCGAAGCTGTGTGCCATGTACGTCGATAAAAAATTACAAAGTGTGGAGTGTGTACAAACGCTGTCGCGCTTAAATCGCACCTTTCCTGGTAAAGACCAAACCTTCGTGCTCGACTTTTTCAACAGCGAAGAAGACATACTGGAATCGTTCAAGCCCTATTACACCACCGCAGAGCTGGATGGCGTGACGGATCCACATATCTTGTTCGACATCATGAGCAAACTGGATGAAGAGCAGATCTACGAATGGTCAGAAGTCGAGAAGTTTGCCGAGGCTTTTTATGACCCTAAAGCTCCGGCGAGTAAATTAAGCTATTACACTGCACCGGCAAAAGAGCGTTTTGCGGCGCGTTACCGCCACGCTCGCGACACGCTAAAGCAAGCCAAGGATATGCTGACCCAGGCGCGAGCGTCAGAAGACAAGTTCAGCATCAATAAAGCGGACGATTCAGTAAAAGCCGCCGGTGAAATGATCGACCAGCTCGATCTATTCAAAAAGAATCTCAACAGCTACGTGCGGATGTATGAGTTTCTATCCCAAATTACACCTTACAACGACCACGAGCTTGAATCCCTGTGTGTGTATGCCAAGAGCTTACTCCCGCTCTTAAGTATCGAGCGTTTAGACGATGAAGATGATGTTGATATATCCGGTATGACACTGACGCATTACCGCACTACCAAAAAAGCGGAAAAAGCGTTGCAGCTGGGTGAAGAAGATGGCGGCTACCTCAGTTCAGTGAAAGCGGTTGGTAGTGCTAAGCCCCATGATCCGGAAAAGAAAAAGCTGCAGGAAATCATCGACGCCTTGAACGATTTATTTGGCGCAGAGGTAGGGGACGAGCACAAACTTCGCTACGCCGAAGGGATCGCCGGACGCTTGCGCGAAGACGCCGACGTCATGGCCCAGGTAAACAAGCATTCCGAAAAAGAGGTGATGCATGGTCTGCTACCACAGAGGCTGATCGACCGCGTGGTGGATTCGATGGAAGACCACGAAAAGCTCTCAATGGAAGTGCTCGAGAACCCTGCTGTCAAAGATGGGTTTGCCAGGTTGATATTGAAAATGCTGGTGGAAAACCGCGACGCGTTATAACGGCTTGAGGTGAGAGCTCAAGAGGCCATTCGATATAGCGAAGTAAAAGCTAGATGTAGGGTATCTTGAACGATAATAATCTAAGGACTGAGAATGATTAACACACTGTACCGTTTGTTGCTGACGTTTAACGCTACATCATTGCTGGTGATTATATTCTGTGTTCAGAAGACTTATACGTTGAGTCACTTTTTTCCCAAGACTGTATATCTAGACGCCATACCAAATATTCTGTCGTATGTAGGCTACTTTCTGGTACCACTAGTATTGACAGGGCTTAGCATAGTCTTAAGTTCATACCTTGGCAGGGATGAGTTTAAACCGGGTGAGGTTAGCAGTATTGAGCATGCAAACAATAGCTTTCTACCTAGCTACCTCGGCTATTTTTTTGTGGCTTTGAGTGTTGGTAATTGGGAAACACTTGGCTTTGTATATGGAGTGTTGTTCATATTTACATTTATGTCTCAGGCCTTGTACTTTAACCCGTTGTTCTTGCTATTTGGGTTTGAATTTTACAATATTACCACAAGGTCTGGGGCATCTATCTTCCTAATAAGTAAGCACAAGTATAAGACCCCTGGTGAAGTTGACGTACCTGTAGCAAATAGAATCAACAACTACACATTTATGGAGCGAGATTGAAATGGATCACGTATTGGCTAAAGTTAAAAGATTGCGTAAGAAGCCACATCGTAAAATCATATCTGACAGTAGGCTTTTTGATAGAATACAGGTAAATGTTGATGCCTGCGTGGCCTATGATCCAGATCACAATCTTGACGAAGATGCATGGTTTAAAGTTGAGCGTTTTAGTCAGCAGGATTTTTGCCCAGACATTTTTAGGCTCCCTTTTGACTCTAAGGACTATGATGACTTAGAGAAAGCACAGTTTGAAGATATAATTTGTGTTATCTCAGTGCAATACGGAGATTTCTACCTTCAGAAAGTCAGTCCATCGCTTTTTATTCACCGTAAGACTATTACATTTGGTGAAGCAGCAGAGATAGAGGAAAGCGGTCATAGGTTGGTCATTAAAGATAAACCAGATGCTGTCTACCTTCGTCAAGAAGATACGTTAATTTTTACCAGCCTTGCCACAATCTCAAGTATATTCAAAGGAATAGACATTTTATACAAAGAAGCGACAGATCAAGAGGTCGAGGACTTCTTGGATAAGGATTTTATTGATTTGTCAGATGACTATAATGTAGATGATGTTTCTAAGCCAAACAGAAAACGTATTGCATTGGCGATGGATACTCTTAATAGAATGGAAGCAGATGAACGCACTCAAATTATTGATTATATTAATAGTTATTGCGATCAAAAGTTACGCTTTGATGAAGATAACGAAAAATTTGAAATAAGAAATGATGAGGAGCTAAAGTACCTGCTTTACGGAATTGAACAACGCTTCTATACCACACCCTTGAGTCGAGAGAGGCGTTTGGCCAACTCAGTGCAATCTATGGACTAGATCACTTTAAGTTGTTTTGTGCCTGTCCTGAGAGTCTACCTGCATCTCGTTCCCACTCTCCGGCGTGGTAATGCATATGGAGTGTGAGTCATGGGGAGAAGCCGCTATAAAATCACCGAGCCTCACTTACCGCACTTCGTCACCTTGACCGTGCTGCACTGGATCCCGATATTCACGCGCCCGGACACCGTCAATATCTTGCTCGACTCGTTGCGTTTTTTAAACAAGGATGGCTTAAAGGTTTACGCTTGGGTGGTACTAGAAAACCACTGTCATTTAGTGTTGCAAAGTAAGGCATTGGATCATGATATTGCTAGACTTAAATCATGGACGGCGAGAAATCGGATTCAATACCTTGCTGAGCGCAACGTTAAACAAATTCTGGATCAATTGGCGTTTTATAAAAAAGCCCACAAAGGTGACCGCGCTTATCAGTTTTGGCAGGAGGGTGTGCATCCTGAACTGATACAAAGCGACGCCATGATGTGGCAGAAAATCGACTACATTCATCAAAACCCGGTGAAGCGGGGCTATGTCGATGAAGCAGCTCACTGGCGTTATTCGAGTGCCAGAGGTGACATGGGCACGTCGGGGTTGCTTGAGGTTTGTCGTGAGTGGTAGCAAGGTATGCATTCCCACGCGGGAGCGTGGGAACGAGAGAAAGAGGCTATGTCGATGACGCGGCTCACTGGCGTTATTCGAGTGCCAGAGATTACGAGGGCGCGTCGGGGCTGCTGGCGGTTTGTCGTGAGTGGTAGCTCGATATGCATTCCCACGCAGGAGCGTGGGAACGAGTTAAATTCTCTGAAAAAATTAATGCAGAGATTACGAGTGAGAACGCGAAATATGATGTTGTTACGAGTTACTCGAAATGGCAGGAAGTTGTAAGCTAATCGAGAGCGCATTCTGAATAAAGCGCCCTATGTTTGGGTTTGAGCGCTGTTCGCTCGTTCCCACGCTCCGGTGTGGGAGTGTATACGGAGTGTGAATAATGGGTAGAAGTCGTACCTCGTTCCCACGCTCCGGCGTGGTAATGCATATGGAGTGTGAATCATGGGGAGAAGCCGCTACAAAATCACCGAGCCTCACTTACCGCACTTCGTCACCTTGACCGTGCTGCACTGGATCCCGGTATTCACGCGCCCGGACACCGTCAATATCTTGCTCGACTTAAATCATGGACGGCGAGAAATCTGATTCAATACCTTGCTGAGCGCAACGTTAAACAAATTCTGGATCAATTGGCGTTTTATAAAAAAGCCCACAAAGGTGACCGCGCTTATCAGTTTTGGCAGGAGGGTGTGCATCCTGAATTGATACAAAGCGACGCCATGATGTGGCAGAAAATCGACTACATTCATCAAAACCCGGTGAAGCGGGGCTATGTCGATGAAGTAGCTCACTGGCGTTATTCGAGTGCCAGAGATTACGAGGGCGCGTCGGGGCTGCTGGCGGTTTGTCGCGAATGGTAGCAAGGTAGGCATTCCCACGCAGGAGCGTGGGAACGAGAGAAAACACCTCGGAAAAAACAGCGTATTGATCACTCGTTCCTACTCTCTGGCGTGACAATGCATAAGGAGTTTGAATCATGGCAGCGAGTCATCACCTCAGTCTATGGACAATGATTTTTCGATATCACAGATGCGTGCCATGAGTACTAAAGGGTCAAACGTTGACTCTTTGAAGCCAAATTTTTTGTAGAACGTTTGCGCACTGGTATCAATGGCATGAACTAAAATGCCCGCGCCACCAACAGCGTTCATTGCTTGTATTGAGCGAATGATACAATCTTTTAAAAGACCGGCTGCAATGCCTTGACCTTGATAGGCGTTATCCACCCCAAGCCTTGCTAAAATCACCATAGGAATCGGGTCAGGGCTATTTCTCCGTAGTGAGCTAAATGCGTGCTCTCTCGATACTGAACCCATGGCAATGGCATAGTACCCAATCACTTGGTGGGCTGCTGTGTCATTGGCAACATACACTCTCGCGGTTCCGCGCTTTTGGCTCTTTAACGCCTGTTTTCTTAACCATGTATCGAGTGCTTCAATACCACATTGAAAGGCATTAATCTGGTGCTCATCAGTCAGTAGTGTGGGGGCACTTATTCCCAAGGCGCTTTCCTATTGAACAGATCCTTCACGCCTTCAAGCGCTCGCGGCTCTGCACGAAGTTCGTTGTCGAAAGCTTCAAACGCCTTTGCTTCAAGGACAAAATCCCGTTGTTCGGCCAGTATGCTATGCGCTTCATTAAGCGCTGCTTGCTGAATGAATACGGTTCTATCGACTTTTTTCAAACTTGCCGCAGCATCGATAATGTCTCTTACCGATGGCTGTACCCGCATGTTGATTGGCGCTGTTTTTGTAGCCATAACACCATCCTGTGTATCTATTTAATATACACTCTAAATGGTTTTTGTATATAGTCAATAGATATACGTTGTCATTTACGGATAAGCCGCAATATTCTCCGAGCTCCTTTACTGCTAGGCTAGATCTTTTCCGCCAAACTCGGTACATTACACGCAAATAGAAACTATTCTCACTTTTGTTTGGGGCGAAAGCCCTGTCATTAAGCATGTTTGCAGATATCACCATGATAAAATCGTCTTCTTTTCGCCTTGCTTGGGGAGTGGCCGCTTGTTTGGCCCTGACGCCCGTTGCCAGTGCGGATCAGCTCGAACAGGCGCAAGCCATCGAGGGTAACACCACCCAAGAAGCGGCTCAGTCGCAATCTCGTATTAACCGCCGCGCGGACAGCAGTTTAGCCATGCGCCAAGAAATTGAACAAATCCAGGCGCAAATCAGTAACCTCGAAATCTACCGCGATCACTTACAAAACTTAGTCAGCAACCAACAGGCAGAAGCACAAAGCCTGCGCGATCAAATCACCGAGATCAAAGAGACGCGTCAAGGCATTGTGCCGTTGATGTATCGCATGCTCGGCGGGCTTGAGCAGTGGCTTGCTAACGACATTCCGCTCAAAGCCGATCAACGCCAAGCACGTGTTGAAAAACTGAAGGCGATGATGGGCCGCGCCGATGTGGCGGACTCAGAAAAATTCCGTCGTATTCTTGAGGCATATCAGATAGAGCGTGATTACGGCAGCAAACTCGATGCCTACCAAGATACCATTGCGCTTAACGGTCGCGATCATCAAGTGGATGTCTTGCACCTGGGCCGTGTGTCGCTGGTGGCGCGTCGCCTCGATGGTCAGCAGCATTGGGTGTGGAGCACCCGTGATGAAACCTGGGTCGAGCTAGATGCTAGCGCCGGTGAAGCGGTGGATAAGGCCTTTGCGGTGGCACAAAAACAAGTGGCCCCGTCGTTGTTATCTTTGCCATTAAGTGCCAACCAAGGGGTGAAATCATGAGCTGGAAAACCCTGATTGCCGCCGCCTGTTTGATCGCGGTTGCCCCTTTGACTCACGCCGATGATTTGGTCGGACAAACCGAGCAAGCTCAGCAGCAGGCACGTGAGCACAACCAAGCGCGTGAAGCACAATTTGCGATGACGGAACGTGAGCTGCGCCAAAAGCGTGATCAGCTCAAGGCAACCCGGAATGCGCTGGAGACGGAAACCGAAAAACTCAGTGATACTTTTAGTGACAACGAGCAGCAATTGGCGTCGTTGGAAGACAAACTTCGCTTAGAGTCGGGCAGTTTAGGTGAGCTATTTGGCGTGGTGCGCCAAGCGAGTAAAACTATTCAAACCGATGGCGTGTCCAGCTATGTGGCGATCACTCAGCCGACATTTAATCAAACCGTCTCGGATATTGTCGCGGCCGATACATTGCCATCACTCAAGCAGCTCAATGCCCTATGGCAAGGGATGCTGACCCAAATGCAAACCAGCGGTGAGCTGCAAACCGTGTCGTTACCGGTGGTAAATGCGCAAGGTGTGGCATCGGAGCAAGCGGTGGTGCGTGTGGGCAACGTCGGCTTAGTGAATGATCAAGGTTACCTAAATTGGCAAACCGATCGCCAAGTCGCCGTGCCGTATCGCGCCCAACCGGACAATACGTTAACCACGTCAACCCTTGAGCAAGCGGTGTCTTCAGTGGGTGAGACGGTACTGATTGATCCGGCCCGTGGCACGTTGCTCGGCCAGCTAGAAAACGCGCCGAGCCTGGGCGATCGCTTCGCACAAGGCGGCTTTGTTGCCAAAGTGATTGCCACCTTGTTGGCCGTCGGCTTGCTCATTGCGCTATACCGCGGGGCAGTGTTGCTGTCGATTCATGCCAAAATGCATCGCCAATTGAAGCACCCAGACACCCCCGAAGATAACCCGCTTGGCCGTGTGCTTAAGGTCTATCACGATGCGCCCCAGCGTGATGTCGAATCGCTCGAGTTACGCTTACTTGAAGCGGTGGTCGATGAGCAGCACGGCTGTGAAAAAGGCCTGTCGATGCTCAAACTCTTGGCGGCGCTTGCCCCTATGCTAGGCCTGTTGGGGACGGTGACAGGGATGATCGAAACCTTCCAGGTGATCACCCAGTTTGGTAATGGTGATCCGAAAGTCATGGCCGATGGGATCTCAATGGCCCTGGTGACCACGGTATTGGGTCTGATTGCGGCGATTCCCTTGCTGTTGGCGCATAATATTCTCAGCGGGCAGGCGGACCATATTCGCGGCATGCTCGAAAAACAAAGCATTAGTTTAGTCGCCGAGCAAGCGGAAACCACAGACAATCAGGCGGCAATCGGACCAACGGCATGATAGACGTCGAGTTATTCTCACAGCTGAATCAGCAAGACTTGGGGAGCACCTTGCGCCACTTTATGGCGGAAGGTGGCCCGGTGTTGTGGTGGCTCGGGGCGGTCGTGTTTGTGTGTTGGTTGCTGGTGATTGAACGGCTGTTGTATTTGTTCTCTCGCTTTCCCGCACAGCGTGATGCATGGGTGCGTGCTTGGCAGGCGCGTGCCGATCAGCGCTCTTGGTATGCCCGAGCCATTCGTCAAGGGGTCTTGTTTCAAGCCCAGCAAGAGTTGGGGCGCTATTTAGGATTTATTAAAGCCTTGGTGGCGATTTGCCCGATGCTCGGATTGCTTGGCACGGTGACCGGTATGATCTCTGTGTTTGATGTGATGGCAAGTCAAGGCACTAGCGACCCACGTTTGATGGCATCAGGGATCTCCATGGCAACCTTACCCACCATGGCGGGAATGGTTGCGGCCTTAGCTGGGATGTTTGCCCATGCTCGTTTAGTTAAAGCCTGTCAGCGCCGCGAAATTGCGCTCGAGCAGGCGCTTCGGAGTCAGTAATGCGATTGATTCGAGCCCAAAAACAGCGCGAAGAAGCGCAAGTTGATTTAACCTCCATGTTGGACATTGTGTTCATCATGTTGATCTTTTTTATTGTCACCAGCTCATTTGTGCGCGAGTCAGGCGTTGAAGTGAACCGTCCAGAAGCGAGTCACGCCACCAGCCAGAAAGAGGCCGGTATATTTATTGCGGTGACGGCCTCTAACGAGATCTATATCGATAAACGTCTCGTGGATGTTGAGCGTGTTGAAGCCACGCTAGAGCACTTATTGCTGGATAAACCGGATGCGTCTTTGGTGATTCAGGCTGATGAACTGGCGTATAATGGCACGGTCGTCAAGGTGATGGATGCGGCAAAAGGGGCGGGTATTGGCAGTATTGCGTTGGCAACGGAGTCACCGCAATGAAGCGATGGTTGATTTCAATGCCGGTGGCGTTGGTGTTTACCTTAGGGCTTTTTATGTTGATGGCATTGATGGTAGGTCATAGCAGTCAACGTCCGCAGGAAACATCGTCGTCAACGCGCATCGATATTTTTATGCAAGAGCCGGATACCGAGGTGCAGCGTCGCCAGCGGACTGTGCCAGAGCGGCCTAAACCGCCCGAAATGCCTGACACGCCCACGCCGGTGACGCAGACGCAATCGCAGTCTACCTCATCACCACAGCCTGATATGCCTAATTTGGATCTGCAAAGTGGGATCCAAGGGGTGATGGTACAAGCGCCTTCATTGGGTGAGCTAAATCTGAATACCGGCCCCAATAACCAACAAGCGATGCCATTGTTCCGGGTGGAGCCTAATTACCCGCCGCGTGCGATGCGCCGAAACTTAGAAGGCTATGTGGTGGTGCGTTTTACCATTGGTCCATCGGGTCGCCCGCAAGATTTAACAGTGGTCGATGCCAATCCACCGCGTGTGTTTGAACGTGAGGCATTACGTGCCCTACGGAAGTGGAAATACGAGCCGAAAGTGGTCGACGGTAATGCGGTGGCGCAACCCGGGCAACAGGTCAAATTGGAGTTTAATTTACGCTGATGTGGAAAAGACTATTTATTGGCGCGTTGCTATTGATGTCGGTGCCTGCTGCCGCGCAGCTTTCGCCATCGGTGGCACGCGCGATTGAAAAAGCACAAACCCTTGAGCAAGATGCAAAACTGGGTGAAGCCATTGCGCTGCTCGATAATTTGAGTGTCAGTCGGGCGTATGACAAAGCGTTTGTGGATCGCTCATTAGGGGTGTTTTATTGGCAATATGGCAATAATGACCAAGCCATTGTGCATATTCAGCGTGCGGTGGACAGTGAGCAGCTGCAAGATGCACAAGCGTGGCAAACCAAGCGCATGTTAGCCGATTTATTGCTGATCGATGGCCAGTATGCGTCGGCGCTGCAATATTACTACCCGTTGGCTCGCGCGATCCCCAAAGAAAAGGCGGATCAAAGTGAAGATGTGTGGCTGCGCATTATGCAGGCACATTATCAGCGTGAACAGTGGAGCCAGGTATTAAAGGCGTATCCCGATTATCAAGATGTGGTCACAAGCACTGCCAGTGTATCGGCCTTATCACTTAAATTAGGGGCTCAGCTTCAGCTTGAGCAATGGCGTGGTGCCACACCGACGCTGAAAGCGTTGATTAAGCGTGAGCCTGACAATAAGCAGTGGTGGCGGCAACTGGCCGGAAACTATGTGCGATTGCAACAGCCAAAAGAGGCAATTAGCACTTACTTACTGGCGCAGCGCCAAGGTATTACCCTTGAGCCAAGCGAGCAGCGTACGGTTGCCCAGCTCTATGCCAATGAGGGCGTACCAGAGCGTGCGGCGCAATGGCTAAAACGTTTACCCGCCTCAGAGCAAGATGCGCAAACGCTGGCGCAACAGGCAAGCCTTTGGCAGCAGGCTCGGGAATGGCCACAAGCGATCGGGGCATGGAAACAGGCGGTGAAAAAAGACAGCCAATACCACTGGCAACTCGCGTTAATGCAGATCCAGCAAGGTGAGTATCAGCAAGCGCTTACTTCGCTTGAGCATGCTGATAAAGGCGCTTCGGACAAAGATATTGCGTTGGCAAAAGTCCAAGCTCACTACAAGCTGAAGCAGTATGAGCAGGCACTGAAACAAGCGCGTCTTGCCAAACAGATTGCGCCGGATGATGCAGTAGAAAGCTGGCTGACCTTTTTGAAAAAGCGTCAACAAATGCAGAAGAGCTAAAAATGCAGCAAAGCTAAGCGGCCAAGCGTTCACGGGTGAAGCGATAATGATGCGAGGCGATTATAATACCAAGTGAAAAAACAACGCTAACTAACAAAAAGCCCCAGCCAGGCAGTATGCCAAATGGCTGGGGCTTTTTGGTTTTGTGTCGATATACGGGCTATTCCCGAATCATAGACACAAAAAAAGGACGCCTAGGCGCCCTTTATCAATCAGACTCGGTTTCTTATGCTACAGAAACGTCAGACGCCTGTGGGCCTTTTTGGCCTTGCTCAACGGTGAAGTTCACACGTTGGCCTTCAGTTAGGGTTTTGAAACCGTCACCAACGATAGCACGGAAGTGTACAAACACGTCCTTTTCACCGTTGTCACGAGTAATGAAACCGAAACCTTTCTCTTCGTTAAACCACTTTACGATACCAGTTGCTTGATTAGACATAATCATTCTCTCTTAAATTACTAAAAATAGGATAGCTTTGAACGGAGTCGATGACATGTCTAGAAGCGAAAGTAGGTAACGTTAGAAACTCTATAATATTGATAATAGCGCAGCTTATGTTGACTTTTACTTGATGAATCATTGACGCTCCGTGTTCCAGAGCTGACACCACAATACAGCAATCCACCCACATGTAAAGCCTTTATGATATTTAATTTTCAGGTGCTCTATGTTTGCGGGGAAAACAAAGCGATTTTTGCTTGTGATTCGGTAGGATAGCCAAATTGAGATGAAAAAAAAGGACGCCTAAGCGCCCCTTATCAATCAGGTCTGATTTCTTATGCGACAGAAACATCAGAAGCCTGTGGGCCTTTTTGGCCTTGTTCAACGGTAAAGTTAACCTGTTGACCTTCAGTCAGGGTCTTAAAGCCTTCACCAACGATAGCGCGGAAGTGAACAAACACGTCCTTTTCGCCATTTTCGCGGGTAATAAAGCCAAAGCCTTTTTCTTCGTTAAACCATTTGACGATACCAGTTGCTTGATTAGACATAATCATTCTCTCTTAAATTACAAAAATTAGGATAGCTTTGAACGGAGTCGATGACATGTCTAGAAGCGAAAGCGGGTAACGTTAGAAACTCTATAATACAGATAATAGTGCAGCTTATGTTGCCTTTTACTTGATGAATCATTGACGCTCCGTGTTCCAGAGCTGTGACCACCGTACAGCAATCTGTTCACTTGTAAAGCGATGATGTTCATTTGGACAAAAAAAGGCCAGTCATCGCTGACTGGCCTTAGTAACGTGTAATGCAGGATTAACGTGTCATCGATGCGCTGTTAAGACAGCAGCTCTTCTGCAGTGTTAACCACGTTTTCAACCGTGAAGCCGAACATTTTGAACAGCTCGTCAGCGGGCGCGGATTCACCGAAGGTGGTCATCCCGACGACGCGACCGTCTAGGCCAACGTACTTGTACCAGTAGTCAGCAATACCCGCTTCAATGGCAATACGGGCGGTGACGTCTGATGGTAATACCGACTCGCGATAAGCGGCGTCTTGCTTATCAAACAAGTCAGTGCTTGGCATAGAGACCACACGGACTTGTTTGCCTGCTTCGCTTAGCTGAGCAGCTGATTCAACAGCCAGCTCTACTTCAGAGCCAGTCGCAATAAAGATCAGGTCAGGTTTGCCTGCACAGTCTTTGAGGATATAACCGCCTTTGGCAACGTTCGCCAATTGGGTCTCGTCGCGCTCTTGCTGAGCCAGGCCTTGACGCGAGAAGATCAGCGCACTTGGGCCATCTTTACGCTCTACCGCGGCTTTCCACGCTACTGCCGATTCGACTTGGTCACAAGGGCGCCAGGTGCTCATGTTCGGTGTTTGGCGCAGGTTAGCCATTTGCTCGACCGGCTGGTGAGTTGGGCCATCTTCACCCAAGCCAATTGAGTCGTGGGTGTAAACCTGAATGTTCTGCGTTTTCATCAGTGCCGCCATGCGCATGGCATTACGTGCATACTCCATGAAAATCAGGAAGGTCGCCCCGTAAGGAACAAACCCGCCGTGCAGGGCAATACCGTTGATGATGGCGGTCATCCCGAACTCGCGCACACCATAGTGCAGGTAGTTGCCGCTCGCGTCGTCTGCGGTGATCGCTTTCGAGCCTGACCACATGGTCAAGTTAGACGGTGCCAAGTCGGCTGAGCCACCGAGCAGTTCTGGTAGCAGTTTGCCGAACGCTTCTAAGACGTTTTGCGACGCTTTACGTGATGCGATCTTAGCTGGATTGGCTTGCAGATCCGCAATCAGTTTTTGAGTTTCGCTGTCCCAGTTGCTTGGCAGTTCACCGTTCATACGACGGGTAAACTCGGCGGCAAGCTCAGGGTATTGTGCTTGATATGCGGCAAACTGCTCGTTCCAAGCTGCTTCTTTAGCTGCGCCGGCTTCTTTGGCGTCCCACTGTGCATAGATGTCTTGTGGGATCTCGAAAGGCGCGTGTTCCCAACCTAGGAATTCACGTGCGGCTTGTACTTCGTCATCACCCAGCGGCGCGCCGTGACAATCGTGGCTGCCTGATTTATTTGGCGAGCCATAACCGATGGTGGTTTTGGTGCAGATCAGCGTCGGTTTGCCGGTTTCGGCTTTCGCAGCGCTCAATGCAGCTTGAATCGCATCCGCATCGTGGCCATCGACAGCGGGGATCACATGCCAACCGTAAGATTCAAAACGCTTAGCGGTGTCGTCAGAGAACCAACCCTCAACGTGACCGTCGATTGAGATGCCGTTGTCATCCCAGAATGCGATCAATTTACCGAGACCTAGCGTGCCCGCCAGTGAGCACGATTCGTGAGAGATGCCTTCCATCAAGCAGCCATCACCCAAGAATGCGTAGGTGTGGTGATCGACGATGTTGTGACCGTCACGGTTAAATTGTGCTGCCAGTGCTTTTTCAGCAACGGCCATACCGACGGCGTTGGTAATCCCTTGGCCGAGTGGGCCAGTGGTGGTTTCAATACCCGGTGCATAGCCATATTCAGGGTGGCCTGGGGTATTCGAGTGCAATTGACGGAACTGCTTCAGATCGTCGATAGCAAGATCGTAGCCAGTCAGGTGCAACAATGAATAGATCAGCATTGAGCCGTGGCCGTTTGAGAGCACAAAGCGATCACGGTTAGCCCAATCTGGGTTTTGCGGGTTGTGATTCATGTGGTCACGCCACAATACTTCGGCGATATCGGCCATGCCCATTGGGGCGCCTGGGTGACCAGATTTGGCTTTTTGAACACCGTCCATCGCAAGGGCGCGGATGGCGTTGGCTAACATTTTGCGTTCCATGTGTTTACCTACAGGTTGAACAGGTGAAATAAGAGAAAACGATATCATAAAAGCGGCCTAAACCGCTTTTATTGTGTTAAATCACGCTTTGGGTTGGATCACAGTTGTTCGCGAATCATGTCTTCAAGTTTACCTTGATCGACCGCGAAGTTTCGGATGCCTTCAGCAAGTTTTTCGATGGCCATCGGATCTTGGTTGTGTTCCCACAAGAATTCCGCATGGGTCATTGCTGCTGGGCGTTGCTCGGTGGCGCCTGTGTCTTTTAGCTTCACAGGAATATCGCCTTCAGCATCGCTTAGCTCTTGCAACAATTGTGGGCTGATCGTGAGGCGGTCACAGCCGGCTAATTCTAGGATCTCACCGGCGTTGCGGAAGCTTGCGCCCATCACAACGGTGTCGTAGCCGTGTGCTTTGTAGTAGTTGTAAATGGTGGTAACGGACTTCACGCCTGGGTCTTCTGCAGGCTCAAAATCACGGCCTTCTTTGGCTTTGTACCAATCCATAATACGGCCAACAAACGGTGAAATCAGGTAAGCGCCGGCTTCTGCGCAGGCACGCGCTTGTGCGAACGAAAATAATAGCGTCAGGTTACAATTGATCCCTTCTTTTTCCAGGATTTCAGCGGCACGAATGCCTTCCCAGGTTGAAGCCAGTTTGATCAGGATACGATCGTTGCTGATCCCTGCTTCGTTGTACATGCTGATCAGCTTACGTGCTTTAGCAACGCTTGCGTCGGTGTCATAGGATAAACGGGCATCGACTTCTGTGGAGATGCGACCAGGAATGACATTAAGAATCTCTTTACCAATGTTCACTGCGAGGCGGTCACAGGTATCGGCGACTTGTTGGTCGGCATCACTGCTGTGTGATTTCGCATACGCAATCGCTTCATCAATCAATGGCGCATACTCTTTGATTTGCGCGGCTTTCAGGATCAGCGAAGGGTTGGTGGTTGCGTCTTGCGGTTGGTACTTTTTAATCGCTTCGATATCGCCTGTGTCTGCGACAACGGTGGTTAGGGCTCGGAGTTGGTCCAGTTTGTTGCTCATCTTCACTCACCTTCTTTACGTGGTAGGCCCAGACGCCGAGTTACGTGCTAACGCTTGATCTGAATATGAACAGATGCAACGCGTCTGAGCAAATGATGTGACGATCTTTGAGTTTTTTACGCCACTTGTCAATTGTATTGCGATATAAAGAGAGTTACGTCTCACTCTTTTGTCACGAATTTACTCATCCTGTTGAAATGTGAACACGCTTTCATCAGGTGCAGGCTCCGACATATTCAGCAGGGCCATTGCGCAGCTTGCACTGGTCGCGAGTACATCGATAACGCCCGTTCTCAGCGCACCGAGTATCGATAAGGCTTTACGACTCTCGCTCGCCATGGCAATAACACTCGGAATACGTGCCAAATCTGGCATCGCCAGTCCAACCACACGACCACGCATCAGGTTATCCGTGGGTTGTCCGTCAAGTCGGAAGAAATCAAAACCGCCGATGTCTCCGACAATACCATGATTCACCCGTGCTTCAACAAACTCGCGTGCGGTAAAGCAACCCAATTTGACCATATGACTATTCTCATCCATATCGCCAATGCCGACCAGTGCAAACTCTGCTTTTCTGGCCTGGTTCAAGGTTTCACTGATATTCGGATGGGACACGAACACCTGTTGAATCGACTCATTATCCACATACGCTGGGGCGTATAGGGTTTCACTGCTCCCCCCAAACTTTTTGGCTAATCGTCGACAGATATGATCGGCATTAAACGCGTCACCGCTGCGGTGTGTGCCGCCTATTGCGCAAACAAACCGGGCTTGACGATGCGAGACAACCCCCGGGTGATCGGCGACCGCTGCGACATTTTGACCTTGGCCCACCGCAACCACCATGCCATCGTTAAGGTTACCGTCAAGATAAGAGGATACCAAGGTCGCGACTTGTGTACGTTGTTCTTCGGCGCTCGGTTGGTCGAGTGAAATTAAGGCGCGTTTAAGGTTAAACCTGGCCATCAATCGCTGTTCGAGCTGGGCACTGTGTACGGGATGGAATTTGACCGTGATTTCCACAATACCTTCTTCACGTGCTTTACGTAAAAGACGGCTTACTTTGGGGCGGCTGATTTTATATTTGCGAGCAATTTCTTCCTGAGTCGCGCTTTGTTGATAGTACAAAATGGCGATTTCAGTTAATAAGTCGGTGTCTTCGTGATAGTGATCAGGGGGCGTTGATATGCTCATGCTCGATGGTCTCGCGACTGAACGGTACCTTAGGTTGCGTTTAAAGGCACGATGAATGCAATGCTTACCAGTATACGCCTGTTATACAAAACGAACAAATGTTCTGTCGCGATACCAATGTTCATAAGCTGTTACGGTGCTCGGTTATCGATTGACGAGAATATCGTTGAAATCGCGAGCAAACGAGAATGCGTGGTGTGCTCTGTTTGAAAAAGTAGCCATTGCTATCTAAGTTTATTAGTGCTCGTTCAAACAAAACTACTAGCGGCTGTGTAGAAGAGACTCGCGGCTACGTAGAAAAATAGCATGATGACGAGCTTGTCTTTGGCTAAGGGAGTGTGGCTTGATGCACGCACTACAATCACGACAACCCCTGATCTGGGGGGCGACATTGCTCGCATTACTCGCCTTGAGTACGTTCGGGGTGTGGATTGCTGATCTCAGTGAGGGTACGACCGAAGAGCAGCCTCTTCTTGACGTAAACTATAGTTACTTTGTTGACGAGACGAACGAGCTATCACTGGATTATGTAATGGCACATGCCCCTTTCACGTCGGTATCAGAGCCAACCCACATTCCATGGAAATTAGCTTACCAAACGTACTGGATCAACATCGGCTTTGACTATACGGGCCTCACTGAGCGGCCGATACATGTGATCACTGATAACCCTTCAATTGATTATCTTGACGCTTATCACGTCCTCGATGGTGAACAGATTCGCTCGCGTGTAAAAGCTGGCGATATTACACCAGAAAGACTGAACCGCTTGCCCTTGCCGTCCTCAGTGCCCGTGACCTTGCTCCCTGAGCATGCTAATCAGCTTTTGATCAAAGTAACGTCACGAGATATGGCAACCATGCCACTATGGGTGATGGATCATGGGCGCTATGACCATTTCGCCAAATCGCTGCATTTGGTATGGGGCGGATTTATGAGTTTTGCCATGCTGATGGCACTCTATAGCGCCGGTGTCTATGTATACAGTCGGCAACGCGTGTACTTAATTTATGTGTTTGCAACTGTGTTGAGTGCGTTAGTGGTGAGTGTGAATCATGGCTTTAGTCGTTACTTTGTCCCTGATTTTGTCCAGATATTTATCAGTAATCACTTGGTGGCACTCACCGTTTGTTTATTAACGGTCGGGTTATGGTTTACCTATTTTTTCTTAGATTTTACGCGTAGTCCTATTCATCAACGCGCGCGATCTCTATTTTTAATCACGACGGGTGGGCTGCTCGGTCTCGCATTACTGAGCTTTATTACGCCGGCTTATATGTCTACCTCTTTTGTTCTCATTGCGCAAATCCCAGTCTACGGAGTGATTATTTATTACTTGTGGCAGCAATGGCAGCCGAGTAAGTACTGGTTGTTTCTATTTATTTTGTGTTGGCTACCCGCAATGGCTGGCGGACTGACATTCTACGCACTGATGCTGAATTACATTGAGTACACTCTGTTGTCAAGTTATGTCTTGATGCTAGCGCTTGCGCTAACCATGATTCTGTTTTCTCTGGCGCTTGCCGAGCGGTTTCGTTTTCAAAGGATGCAGGAAATGCGAGCGCTGACTCACGATACCTTGAGTTGCCTTCCTAATAACAACGTATTGCACATGGTGATCAGCGACCTCATTAGCCGCAACAACAATTTCAATTTGTGCTGTTTATCGATTGATAACTATAACAATTTATTGCCTTATCTAGATGAAAGTGCACGCGATGAATATATCAATGCGATTGCTACACGTATGAATGACACCTTAGCGGTTCAGCCGGTACAAGCGATCAAAACGGACAGTGATATGCCCAGCCACCGCTTGGGCTGCCTAAAAGAAGGGGTGTTTGCTTTTTTAATTGAGGATGTGGATCGCGAGACGTGTGACCAGGTGCTAACTGCTGTGGTTGATAGCTTAAATGGTGATTTATGCGTGGGATCCTTTGTTACGCAAGTCAATGTGCGTATCGGTGTCTGTCACTATCCAACCGATGGTGATCATCCAGGATTACTCATTAGCCGAGCGCTAAATGCCATTGACCAGCACCGTCCTTTTGTTGGCAGCTATGCGCACTTTAATTCTCATGAGCAGCGACACCATCAGTTACATGTCTCGCTCGTCACGGATTTAAGAGATGCGATTGAGAATGATGGGTTGGATCTCTATCACCAACCGCAAATTGATTTACGCACAGGCTCTATCCATGGCTCAGAGGTGCTGGCACGTTGGACGCACCCAGAGTATGGCCAGATATCGCCTGAGGTGTTTGTACGAATGGCCGAGGATGTCGGGATTATTAATAGTCTTACCCTTTGGGTGATTAAACGTGCTTTTCAGCAGCAAGCGCAGCTTATTAACCGTGGCCACTGTCGTCGGCTTTCGGTCAACATTAGTGCGTCTGATATCTATATCCCTGATTTGGCCAATCGTGTGGTTGAACTGGCTCGAGAGTACCATATACCCACGAATTTAATTTCACTCGAACTGACCGAATCGATCATGGTGGAAGATTACAATTGGCTCAAGCAGTTGATTGCAGAGCTATCGGCAAATGGTATTGAAGTGTCTATCGATGATTACGGGACAGGGTATTCGTCTTTGTACTTTCTATCTCAATTGCCTTTCACTGAGCTTAAGATTGACCGCAGCTTTGTGCGAGATCTTCCCAAAAGTAGCCGCCACCAAAGTATTGTTCGTGCAACCACCGATATGGCGCGATCGTTAGGGGTGATGGTGGTTGCCGAAGGGGTTGAGAGTGAAGAGGCCGAGAGCTTGCTTCGGCGTTATGGTGTGGACGTTTCGCAGGGCTACTACTATTCACGCCCCTTACCGTTTAGCCAATACCAAGCGTACGTGGAACGAATGGACAGTGCGCAGCCGAGTACAGTGATACGTGAACGAAATCGGCGCTCTTCATCTGGATAGGTGGATCTCAAAAAGTGTAAACCGTTCGCGAGGCTGTCGTTTACTAGCGCTGTCATTTGCAAGCGCTGTTGTTCGTAAGAGCTGTCGTTCGCAAAGCTATCGTTTGTAAGAGCTATCGTTCGCAAGAGCGACGGATATTATGAGGATCAGCGTTGTGGCGTCATCGCGAGTGCATCGCGTAAATGTCCTTTAGCTTGCTCAAGATGCTTTCTTGCTAAATGCGGATCCTGCCCGGTTAACACCATAAAAATGGCTACCTTAACCTCACCGTCGGCATGGGACAGAGCCTGAACCGCGGTCGCTTCATCACAACCTGTCGCTTCCATCACGATCAGGGATGAGCGTGTCACCAGTTTTTGATTGGTGGCTTTTACATCGACCATTAAGTTTTGATAACACTTACCGATTTTGACCATGGCGGCAGTGGTTAATAGGTTCAGTACTAACTTTTGCGCGGTGCCAGACTTCATACGAGTTGAGCCGGTGAGCGCTTCTGGGCCGACCTCGGGCGTTATCGCGATATCAGCATGCGCATTGATCGTGGCGTTGGGGTTACATGATAAGGCGATGGTGACAGCACCTTGTTGCTTAGCAAATTCAAGCGCGCCAACCACATACGGCGTTCGGCCACTGGCGGCAATACCGACGACAACATCTTTCGAACTGAGGTGTTGGGCGTCTAGATCCGCGACACCTGCCTTTGGATCATCTTCCGCTCCTTCTTGGGCGACAAACATCGCTTTTTCGCCTCCGGCAATAAGGCCAATTACCTGTTCATGTCCGACCCCGAATGTAGGCGGGCACTCAACGGCATCTAATACACCCAGGCGTCCACTGGTGCCCGCACCAATATAGATAAGCCGGCCTCCCGCGTGAAACCCGGCTACGATGTAGTCGACAGCGTCAGCGATAGCGGGAAGTTGTGATTGGACTGCAAGTGCGACGCCTTGGTCTTCGGCATTAATCATGGTCACCAAGCCAAGTGTATCTTGCTGATCGAGTCCGTAAGTGTTGGGATTACGCGTTTCGGATAATAAATGCTTGAGTTGCTCGACGCTGGGGGCTGTCATTGATGTTCCTTAATAGGGTAGATAGATGGCACCTAAGCAACACGCTTGGCTGGCGCCGGTCACGGCAGGGACGTTGCCAGGCTGGTGGTTGAGTGTTTGTTTAGCAAGCCATGCAAAGGCAATGGCTTCCATATCGTCACAACGGATCCCGACTTCATCAGTTTGAGCGATTGCCCAGTTGGGCATGGCTTGTTGCAGCGCGAGCATTAACGTTTGATTATGTGCTCCCCCACCACAAACAAAGATGCGTCCGCGCTTTAGCGGTCGTATGGCTATGGCGATACTCTCAACGGTGAGTGCCAACAGTGTTGCTTGTACCTGATCGGGGGAGAGCGAAAACGCGAGCAACTGACGGTCGAGCCAGTCGAGGTTAAAATATTCTCGACCTGTGCTTTTGGGCGCAGGGCGAGAAAAGTAAGCATCCGACAGTAGCCGTTGGAGCAGGGGCTGATAAGGCGCACAGCTTGCCGCCCATTCACCATCTCGATCATAGGCTTGATGGCGATGTCGTTGTGTCCACGCATCCATTAGCATGTTACCGGGTCCGGTGTCGTAGCCATATAACGGGCGATCAGGGCATATCATTGAGACATTGGCGATGCCGCCAATATTGACCACCGCAGTCGGTTGTTCGCTATCGGAAAAGTAATCGTTATGAAATGCGGGCACCAGTGGTGCACCTTGGCCACCATACGCCATATCTTTGCGACGAAAATCGGCAACAGTGGTAATACCGGTTCGAGCGGCAATCACATTGGCGTCGCCAAGTTGCATGGTAAACGGGTAATCCCCACTTGGCTGGTGATACACCGTTTGTCCATGACAGCCTATCGCGGCGACATGCCTAGGCAATAAGGCGGCGTGTTCGAGCAAGGTATTAATCGCCGCGGCATAACATTCGCCTAAGCGACGATCGAGCTCACCGAGGGTTGTCACTGACACAGGCTGACCTCGGCTTAACGTAATCACCGTGGCTTTGATGTCTTGCGGTATCGGATCACTGTGTCGCGCAATTGACTCGACCTGACCGGCTTGGGTAAACCTGACAGCGACGGCATCGATATTATCTAAACTGGTTCCTGACATGACACCAATATAGATATCGGCTCCAGAGTATGACATGTGGCTGTTCCTTGCATAATGACGACGGTACGATAGCAGTAATGCGCAATGGGTATACACAAACAGCGAGTATAAACAGATTGCGATATCTCGCAAAGTGCTTGATTATTCGTCTGTGATAAACGCAGGATGAAGGAGACATAATGGGACCCGTTTGGCTCGATGTGCACGCAGAGCAAATCGATAATGAAGAGAAAGAAATTCTCGCGCATCCGAGCGTCGGTGGCGTGATTTTGTTTGCCCGCAACTATTACGATTCCGCGCAGCTTCGCGCACTGACACAGGCTATTCGTGCGGCGGCAGGCCGAGATATCTTGATTGGTGTGGATCAAGAAGGTGGACGCGTTCAACGCTTTCGAGAAGCGTTTACGCCGATCCCGGCCGCACAGTCTTATCATGCACTTGGTGCAGCCACAGAGATGGCTGAGCAAGCCGGATGGTTGATGGCCGCCGAGTTAATTGCGCATGGGATTGATTTGAGCTTTGCACCTGTGCTTGATCGCGGCTTTGCGTGTGCCGCCATTAAAGATCGCGCGTTCGGTGAAGAACAACAGGTGGTGACGCAATACGCCAGCGCCTTTTCAATGGGTATGCGCCGTGCCGGCATGGCAACGACCGGGAAGCATTTTCCGGGGCATGGTGCTGTGTTAGAAGACTCTCATTTAGTCACCCCTGAAGATCCGCGTGATATTCTGCAGTCGTCTGATTTCGCTATTTTTAAAGCGTTTATTGAAAAAGGCTTATTGGATGCGGTTATGCCTGCGCATGTGGTCTATCCGCAGCATGATACACAGCCTGCCAGTGGCTCACGCTATTGGCTAACTCATATTTTGCGTCAGCAACTTGGATTTAAAGGGGTTATCTTCTCGGATGACTTAAGCATGGGTGGGGCGCATGTGTTTGGTGATGCCCCTTCTCGTGCTAAGGCAGCACTGGATGCAGGGTGTGATATGACGCTGATCTGCAATGATCGCGCAAGTGCGGTATCGGTTTTAGATGCGTTACCGATTCAATCCGTGCCAATGGCAGATGCACTCCGCGTACGGACGCCGATTGATTGGCAGACACTTAAGCAAAATCCATTGTGGCAAACGACACATGCCGTATTAACGGAGTTCGATACCCATTGGCGAACGATGCAAGCCTAACACCGTCTCGGTGATAAGTGGCAACAAAAAGGCAACGCCGACGCATTGCCTTTTTTAATTTTGACGACAAACGTATCAACGCAGTTAGCGGTCATCACCGAAGTAGCTGTCCTCTTGCTGAGGTCGGTGCGCGCGTTTGCTTTGACGTTTTTTGCCTTTTTTACCGTGTGACATATCGTCATCAAAATCGTCGTGGTGGCGAGATTTAAACTTCTCTTTTTGTTGAGAGCCGTGTTTTAACCATTGATCCCACTGTGCCATGGTGGTGCTTTCCTAACGCTTGTTGATTTTTAAGGCTACGTGTAGCCGGATGATTAGGCAGTATGTTGTTGCCTAACAATTTTAAGATAGCCGAAAAATGCCTCACCGACTAGTGAAATTCGCCGCAAACGACCGTTTTTTTAACCGGCGTAAAGCTGACCGTTTGATTCTATTAACTGACTGATTAAATTGCTTTTATCGTTGTTTGTTAGCCAGATAAGGTGAAGAGGATGGGTAAGTGCTTGTACTTTATCGACTAAATGAAGTCGCTTGCTATCTAGGTACTGTTGAATCGCCAAGGAAGGCAGAAATGCGATGCCGCCATGTGTGAGCAAATAGTTTATCGCCAGGTGGCACGACTGGGTGTGTAACACCGGTGGGCGCTGTAACTGCGCTATTTGGCTTTGTGCACTCGCAAATTGTGTGCCCCAGTCAAGATAGATAAGCGGTAGCTCATCACTCTTATCCAGATGAAGATGAGCGACGTGGCTGACCAACTGTAATTGATAATTGCCAAGGTGATGAGACTGCAGCCCTTCAAGTTTTGGTAATTCTGACGTTAGGCCCGCGTCGATGCGCTTCTCAATTAAATGGCGAGCGAGTAATTGCCTTGGCGTTGACTCAGCACGGAGTAGCCAGTCGGTATGGTCTGCACCTATCTGATTTATCCATGCGCTTACGCCATCAAGCTCCCATAACATCGGTGACGCCCCAAATGTTAATTGGCTACTGGCGGCTTGTATGGCACTGACATCGTGTTGCGCACGTTGCCAAGTTTGCAGCATAGTTTCTGCATAGGGAAATAAACGCTCACCTGCTTCTGTGAGGCGAACATTATTGCGCTGACGAATAAACAGTGCGGTGCCTAACTGGGTTTCAAGTTGGCGAATACGAAAGCTGACTGCGGATTGGGTCAGATAAAGATTATCCGCCGCATGACCGAAATGGCGGGTCTTGCTGACTTCAATAAATGTACGCAGCAGTTGAATATCCAATACTTATATCCTCGAGACTGGCTTTTTAGTATCGAGATACATAACGCGAAACATCGATATCGTCAAGGGAGACGACGCGGGCGTTTCGTTAGGTTGAACTATCGATAACAATCGGGCGGTGAGACGTTAAAGCATGAGATCCGCGAGTGTGAGCGGGCGATCGGTTAATCCAAGACGCTGAGCAGGCGTGATGTGGGCGTGATCTTGCCAACACAAATTGTGCCAGGCACGGTAAATATCAAGTAACGGCAGTAACCCTCCAGGGCGTAATCGGCGTCGTGGCTCATTAACCAACAGTGCAAATTGCTGATGGAAGTGTTGTTGATATTTCTTCATCGCATCACAGCTTGCATGGGTTAACCAATAGGCTTCTCTGCCCTTATTTTGCCCATGATCGCAAATGGCTTTGCTCCCTGCACCGCTACGCGTAAACGCCCAGCGATCGCGCCACCAACTGAGTAACACAATATCAATTTTTTCTGGCTCTGAGCCGGGTTGCCAATAAGGATCTTGCTCGACGTAAACATGGCTTACCCGTTTGTCACGAATATCGGCTTCAAAAACGGATAAACAAGCCGAGCGCAATAAGGGCTCCTGCGGAGAAAACACCACAATGTGTTGCCAATGATCAATAAAAGGCTTGAGGTTTAAATAATGGGCATAGGTGGTGTACTGAGGACGAATCAGGGTACCACGATTAGGGTAAATAAAGTGCAACGGTTGAGTGTAAGGGTCTTCCACATTTGAGCGTGAAAACACCTCTCGGTATTTTGCGTCAACGCGACCCAGTAAGCCGTCAGGGCGTGGTGTTGGCTCCGAGCGCTGGCCTGCATTGGTGGTCGCCATAAAGCGGCAAGCGTCTTGATACGGATCATGATGCTCGGTGAGATGGTCATGATCATACGAATGATAGTTGACATCTTGAAGCAAAATATAGCCGCTATGCGCCTCTCCGGTCGCTAGCCATTGTACGCCATTTTCGCTGTTAGGTTGCAGCGGTGCATGAACACTCGCGAGGTGGCCTGTTGAGGTATCAGATAAAAAGCGTGTGTCGTACGCGGCAAGTTTTTGTCGACAACGCGCAGCTATTTGATTCAGGTGATCATAAAAGGTCTTTGGGTTGAGATAAAGCCGACGACAGATCTCTCGCACGGTATGGCCCGTGAAAAGGAAGGCCAGCAACTTTTGTTGCAGCTCACTCTTTTTGTTAATCCCAGACCAACGGTCGACAAAGGTACTTTGACAGCCTTTACACCGATAACGTTGTCTATCGCCGCTGTAGCCAAAGGCATGGTAACAGTGACGGTAGGTTAAGACTGGCTTACCTAAGTGCTCACAGGCGGGGTTGGTACAGGCACATAGTCCATCTGCATGGAGTTGACGTTGGGCTATCAACTCGGCATGAACTTGCTGGTTGTTGAGCAGAGGAGGAAACGCCCCGCATTCTCGGCATACTAGCGTTGGGCGTGCCGGATTAGAGCGCTGAACCAAATAATCTTGCTCATCCATTGACCCGAAGTTAGGACAGGTCAAGGTTTTACAAAAATTCAGCTGCAATTGACCGGCAGCGGGTGGCAATTTACCGCTTGGCACGTTTCCTCCAACCCACATTTACAGGTTGATCGCGGTCTCGAGCGAGACAGTCATCATTTCATTAAACGACTTTTGACGCTCATCTGAGCTCAGTGCTTCACCACGAATAATGTGGTCAGACACGGTCAGGATGGTGAGAGCGCGCGCGTTTAGCTCTGCAGCGACACCGTAGATACCCGCTGCTTCCATATCAACGGCAAGAATGCCAAGTTTGTCCATTTTGTTGAACAGATCGGCTTCTGGGCTGTAAAAGAGATCCGCAGAGAATACGTTACCAACGCGCACAGAGACGTTTTGTTTACGCGCTTCACCAACGGCAGTTTCCATGAGATGGAAATCACAAATAGCGGCGAAGTCATGATCGGCAAAACGGGTGCGGTTTACTTTTGAGTCGGTGGAAGCGCCTTGTGCAACGATCACGTCCATCAGTTTGACATCATCTTTTACTGCGCCACAGCTGCCGACGCGAATGACGTTTTTAACACCGTAATCTTTGATCAGCTCATGGACGTAGATGGAGCACGATGGGATACCCATACCGTGACCCATTACCGATACTTTTTTGCCTTTGTAAGTGCCGGTGTAACCGAACATATTACGGACATCAGTGACCAGTTCCGCGTTTTCTAGAAAGTTTTCGGCAATGTACTGCGCGCGCAGTGGATCACCTGGCATCAGGACTGTTTCAGCAAATGCGCCGTCTGCAGCGTTAATATGTGGGGTAGCCATAGTGTGCTCCAATTATCTAAAGTTAAGAGAAAAAGCGTTCGATCACGGCTTGATAAGCCATGCCGCCAAGGTAGATACCAACGATGCCCATGATCCCAGAAATCACCGGGGGAGCAGGCAATGGTAACTTGATCGCGCTGAAGAAAAAGCCAACAATGGCGCCAGCGACGACCGCAAGTAAAATTTCGTTCATTATAACCCTCAAACAACTCGTTAGATGCAGTTCAGCTCAATCCGGTACCGAATTTGCGACAGTCTTAGCTGTCTTTAATTATCGTTTCAGTCATACCGCTCGAGATGAGTCTAGTGTATGTAACCAGCGCATATATCCGCGCGATCTTGATCACAACTATGCCCATGTTAACCCGTAAACCGGCCAATGATTACTAAATATGTTTATAGTGTCGGTGCAATCGCTTGCGTTGTAACCAAATAGGTCCGATTCGATGGTTTATTCGCGGATAAAAACGGGAAATAGACACAACACTGGCTGATATCTGTCTTTATTTTGCGCAAGATCAAAACAGTTTTAGTAACTGACGCCCTTATGGTGATGGTGTGTTGATCCCGCTTTATCAATAAAGTTATGAATATGAATAATTCTCACTTCTATTCGTGACTTGGCGTTTTAACTGCGTTAGCATGCTGCCATCAATTTTTGCGAGGAAAGGGCTATGCAAGCTTTTCGTTCATTTTTCCAATTCATTCTTTTAACCGTTTCTTTGGTATTAAGTGGTCACGCTGCTGCAAAAACCATCCACCATGCCATGGGCACCGTTGAGATTGACGGTGTGCCGCAGCGTGTGGTTGTGCTTGGGCAAGGCAGCCTCGATGTGCTTGACCGCCTGGGGGTTGAACCTGTAGGCGTGGTGAAATCATTGATGCCAGATTACTTAGCAAAAACTTACCAAGATGATAAGTATGTAGCGGTAGGGACCGTTAAAGAGCCTGATTATGAGGCAATCTTTACGGCAAAACCGGATTTGATCATCGCAGAGGCGCGTATGGCGTCGCTGATGAGTGAATTAGAAGAAATTGCGCCAACCATTATGTTCCAAGCCGATTATGACCATTATTGGCAGAGTGTTCAGCAAAACTGGCGCATGCTGGGTAATGTCTTCGACAAACAAGAAAAAGTGGAAGCCATTATCGACCAGGTAAATACCAAAATTGCACAAACACATGAAAAAGCGGTGGCAGATAACTTCAACGCGCTTATGGTGATGAGCAACGGCAGTAAAGTGGCGATGTTTGGTGAGAAAAGCCGCTTTGGTCTGGTTTTTGACGAGCTGGGACTAAAACCTGCGAAAAGTGATGACGTAGAAGTGGCTGGCTCTCACGGCAACCTGATTTCTTTTGAATACATTGCCGATGCCAATCCAGATGTGTTGCTGGTGCTTGATCGTGAGCAAGCGATTGGTGAGGGACAGGGAAAAGCTAAAGCGCGTTTCGATAATCCATTGGTGAATAAGACACCGGCGCACCAAAATCAACGTATCAGCTACTTAGATCCAACCGCTTGGTATATCACCATGGCTGGGATGACGGCGATGGATAAAATGATCGACGATGTCAATCGCGTACTTTAATCGTTTTTGATGACGCATCGCTTTCTTTATAGATTGCTTTTTTACAGATAAAAGTTGACCCGGGCTTCTCCCGGGTCTTTGTGGTTTCAGACCCAACGGTAGTCGTGTTGTGAAGTATCTTTCTATTCCTATCCTTATGGTGCTGGCGCTATTGTCGATATCTATCGGTGTCGCCCACGTTTCTTTGGATAGTTTGTGGGCCGGTGATTCAGAAGCCTGGACCATTTTTACCACCAGTCGTATTCCGCGCCTGCTGGCTATCTGTCTTGCCGGGGCTGGGCTGAGTGTGGCCGGCCTGATTATGCAGCAGATTTGTCAAAACCGCTTTGCCTCCCCAGATACCACGGGCACCATTGATTGCGCGCTGCTTGGCTATGTGGTTACGCTCGTGGTTTTTAGTGGTGCAAACCAATGGCTTGACCTGACCGTGATTGTCGGTACGGCGATGGCAGGTACTTGGCTATTTGTCCGTTTCTTACAGCGCCTCAAATTTAAAAATACCGTGCTTGTTCCTTTGATCGGGATTATGTACGGCAACGTGGTCTCGTCTCTTACTCAGTTCCTGGCTTACAAATACGATTTGATTCAAACCTTACAAGCGTGGACGGTGGCCAATTTTTCATCGGTGTTGGCGGGGAACTATGAAATCTTGTTTGTTGCCATGCCTGTATGTGCCGTGGCCTATGCCTATGCGAGCCAATTTAGCGCCGCCAGTATTGGAGAAAGCTTCGCCAAGAATATTGGTTTGGATTATCAAAAAGTGGTGCTGTTTGGTGTCATGGTGGTTGCCTTGTTGTCGTCGGCCGTGGTGATGATCGTCGGTGTGATCCCTTTTCTTGGCCTGATTGTGCCGAATGTTGTCTCATTGTTCATGGGCGATAACATTAAGCGTAATTTACCTTGGACCGCCTTTTGGGGAGTGGTACTGGTCTTAAGTTGCGATATTTTAGGCCGCGTAATTATCTTCCCTTATGAAGTCCCTATTGCCATGATCATTTCGATTTTGGGTGGTGTGGTCTTTATCTACTTAGTGATGAGGGATAAAGCCAATGCGTGATGGACTCAAACTTTCTCTTGTTGCGGTGGGCGTTTTACTGGTCGCCGGTTATTTCTTAGGGCATGGCCTTACCGCGGATAATTATGCTTACTTTCTTTCTAGGCGTACGCCGAAGGTGCTTTCGATTGCGCTGGCAGCGATCGCAATATCGGCCTCTTCATTAGTGTTTCAAACCATCACCAATAATCGAATATTGACGCCCTCAATTCTTGGTTTTGATAGTTTGTACGTCTTATTGCAAACCCTGTTACTGGTGATCTTTGGTTCAACCAGTCTGTTTTTGGTGAATGCCTATTTAAACTTTGCGGTGAGTGTGGCATTGATGACGGTGACGGCGAGCGTGCTATTTACGCTGTATTTTCGTCGGCATCGCGCTAACGTCTATACCTTGCTGTTAATTGGTATCGTACTCGGGAGTGTGTTTGGCAGTGTTAGCCAGTTTTTTACCTTATTAGTTGACCCCAGTGAATTTGCGGTACTTCAAGATGCCATGTTTGCCAGTTTCAACAATGCGAATCGCGATCTGGTGTATATCAGTGTGCCGGTGTTAGGGCTGTGTTTGTTGGCGCTTTACCGCTATGCCAATCAGCTGGATGTTTGCTTACTTGGTGAAGATAATGCCACCAGTTTAGGCGTCGATATGCGCGGACTCACACTGAAGGTGATGGTGATCATCGCCATCATGATTGCGGTATCGACGGCTTTGGTCGGGCCTGTATTGTTCTTTGGTTTGATTGTGGTCAGCCTTGCCCGGCAAATGTTTGTGAGCTATCAGCATCGTTTTTTGATTCTTGCGACCAGTGTGTTGGCAGTTTTTTTGTTGTTAACCGGTCAGTATGTTGTTGAGCAGTGGTTCGGGTTTGAAACCACTGTCAGTGTGATTATTAACTTTGTTGGTGGAAGCTATTTCTTGTACCTGCTAACGAAAAACAAGTTTTAACCATTATGATTGAATTAATTGGATTGTCGAAAGCCTACGGGCAAACCCAGGTGGTAAATCAGGCCAGTGCGTTGTTCCCACCGGGTAAAGTGACCGCGATAATTGGTCCAAATGGTGCGGGGAAAAGTACGCTGCTCTCTATGGCGAGTCGACTCACTGATAGTGATGCAGGTGAAGTCTTGATTGGCGATAAACCGCTCAGTGAATGGAGCAATGAGGCATTAGCAAAAAGGCTGGCGGTGTTGCGGCAGGCGAATAATGTCAATATGCGCTTTCGTGTTCGTGAGCTCGTGGCATTTGGTCGTTTTCCCCACTCTAAAGGGCGACTGACTGCAGATGATGATACGGTGATTGATGAAGCGTTAGCTCAATTAGGATTAACGGAGTTACAAGACCGTTTTATTGATCAATTAAGTGGTGGCCAGCGGCAGATGGCATTCATCGCGATGGTGGTGGCACAAAACACCGATTATATCTTTCTCGATGAACCGCTCAATAATCTCGATATTCGTCACTCGGTGGCGATTATGAAGACGGTCAGAGACCTGGCACATCGATATAACAAGGCCGTGGTGGTCGTGATGCACGATATTAACTTTAGCGCTTGTTATGCGGACAATATGGTCGCGATGAAAGATGGTGAAGTGGTATCGAGCGGTCCCGTTGATGAGGTGGTGACCAAGCCAGTGATGGAGCGTATTTACGAGATTGAGTTTGAAGTTGAACAAATCAATGGTCAGCGTATTTGCCTCTATTATGGCGCGGCAACACCGGCGTTAGCTTTGGCACAGTAAACTGTATCCAGCCGCAAGAGCGGCTGGATACATCGTCACTAGTGTGATTTAGCGGTACTCGATGTCTTGAAATTTAAATCGCCTATCTTTTCGGCGTCTCGCAACCCTATTCAGCATCTTTTTGTTTGTTCGATACTTTGTTGGCAAGCAAGGTATCAAGTGGCGTGGGATAGTCGATTAAAAACCCTTGCACATAATGAATGCCGATCTCTTGTACGCGCGCGAGTTTTTCTTCATCAGACACCCACTCCGCGACAGTTTTATACCCCATGGTGTCACAGATACTGACGATAGATTCGAGGATCACTCGGTCAATGTCGTTTTCGTTATCGGTGAGGTTGGCAACGAACTGGCCATCCACTTTCACGACATCAACGTTAAAGAGTTTCAAGTAATGGAAAGAACATAGGCCGGCGCCAAAATCATCTAGTGCGATGTGAGCCCCATAGGCGCGTAACTCATCGATAAATGAAACGGCGGTATTTAAGTGGCTAATTAAGGCTGACTCTGTGATCTCGAAGCACAAGCGCTCAGCGGGAAAGACGGATGAGGCTAACAGGGCTTTCAAATGTGTTTGGAACTTGGGATCGCTGATTGAGTGCGCGGAGAGGTTGAGATTAAATTTAAGGCCAGAGTCGGCCAATTCTTGGGCACGAGTATTGAGCACATAGTTGGCCACCCAGGCATCAATGTCACGAATGTAACCAAAGGCCTCTGCGGCGGGGATAAATTGCCCCGGATTCATGATATTGCCATCCGTGTCAATCATCCGCACTAATAGCTCATACCAGTGTTCAATGGTTGGTCCTTTCGCGGGAGCGACTTGTTGACCATATAGGGTAAATCGATCCTCAGCCAATGCGCGGGTAATTTTTCCGACCATTTGCATATCGTTGTGGCGGCCTTGGGCGAAGCCTGATATATCGTTATAGTCGACGATTTGTCCACGGCCCGCTGACTTCGCTTCATACATGGCAACGTCAGCGCGGCTCATTAAGTCGGACAGAGTTAAGGCGTCATCACCGATATTGACTAAGCCGACACTGGCACTGATGGCGAAAATCCGCTCTTCATAAGAAAAAGAGAGATTCTCGAGGCGACTGATTAAATCGGCAATTGTCTGTTTGGCATCCCGCATATTGCAGTGTGTGAGGAGGACTGCAAATTCGTCGCCGCCGAGTCGTGCAACGGTGTCATCACTGCGAATGTTATCAGCCAATGCTTGAGACACTTGGCAGAGAACATCGTCGCCCGCATGGTGGCCGACAGAATCGTTGATGATTTTGAACAGGTCGAGATCGACAAAGGCAAGTACCGACGGGGTATCGTCATGGTGTTGTGTAAGGTGCCTTTCCATGATGGTTTCAAAGGCCCGGCGGTTCGGTAAATGTGTCAGTGGATCGTGGTTAGCGTTGTAGTCGAGTTGCGCCATTAACGCATGTTCTTCAGACACATCACGTAAAATATACACATAGCCTTGATGACTGGTTAACGGCGATACTGCCACGGAGACATAGACGCGCTCCCCATTGGCTAACACAAGCTGGTAGGCATCTTTTATCTGTGTTTCAAAAAAGGTCGCGGTTTGATTGTTATGTAAACTCGAAAGCAACACGCGCTGTTGTTGACGATACAGTTGGAAAATGTCGTCGATGGTTTGTCCAAGGGGCCGATCCTCACCATTGAGAGTCAGTCGCTGCGCCGTATGGTTGAGATAGGCTAAATGACCTTGGTCGTCGGTGGTGATTACGGCATCGTTGATGGAATTCATCACTACGTTTAATTGTTCGCGCTCCTGGGCAAGGGTTTGGTTGAGTTCATTTATTTCAGTATTGTCCCAGTTGGCGCCAATCAATCGTATGGTATTGCCGCTCTCATCGATTTGTACACTGGCAAGGGCACGCAGGTAACGCGTTCGACCGTGAGTATCGAGAATCCGGAATTGAGTATCGATACGTTGTTGATATTTGAGGGCTTTGCCGAGTATACGCTTGACCCTATCGGCATCATCTGGATGGAGGCGATGTTGCCAAGTGGCCAATGTTTCTTTACCGTCAGAGACGGGTATATCGTAGAGCGCATACATCTGCGCATCCCATTCGAGCGTGTCGTCTGCGACGTTGTACTCCCAAATACCAATGTTAGCCGCTTTGGTCGCGGCTTCAAGGCGGCGGCGTAAGGTATCGGTTTGTTGGTTGGTTAAGTGCTGTTTGGTGACATCGATTACCGTACTTAGCACGGTTTCTGTCTCTTCACCGGTTTGTCGCGCCGACGCTTGCCGTAGATATCGGTAATCTCCCTGATCATTTTGAAAGCGAAATACTTCGATCATACGATCAGTTCGCCCTTCAACCAGCAGGCGCATGGCTTGCTCCCAGCCGTGTAAATCGTCTGGATGGATTCGGGCGATCCAGGCTTGGTAGGTTTGGATGCTTTTTGCACTGATCCCCAATAGTGGCGCCGACCAACCTGAAAACAGAATAACGCCAGTATGAATATTCAATTCAAATACGGCGAGTTTGTTGATATCTAAAGCAAAACGCCAACGTTCTAGCCAGCGTTTTTGCTCTCTCTGTGCCGCTTTCAGTGCATTAATGTCTTCGACTTGACTGATGAGATGCGTCACATGGCCGGCATGTTTGTCACGGACCGCAGTGACAGAGAGCCTTCCCCATACTTGCTCCCCATCCGCGCGCAGGAAGCGCTTCTCCAGCCGTTTATTATCGGTATGACCCATGATCAGTTCATTAAAATAGTCTTTTAATGCCGCTTGATCTTGCTCGCGGGTAAAAATAGAAACATGGGAGCCAAGCAATACACGCGGTTCACAGGCAAAAAACTGGGCAAGGCTCGCGTTAGCGTCTTGAACGATGCCGCGAGGGTCGAGTATGGCCATACCAATAAGGGAGTTATGCATCGCTTGGGTTAATAACGCATGTTGCTCCAGATGATGCTTTTGATGACGTCGATAGCTATATGCGAATTGTGTCATTATCACCCCGACCATCATGGCGGCACCAGCCATCGCCATGCGAGACAGTGAGGCTTTTTGATCCGCTTCTACTTGAAATGTCAGTGCACCGAGGGCGGATAAAATGTCAAAGCTTAGTAATGTTAACGCGATACAGCCTAAGCCAATCAGGCGATTTTGCAGTGTTGCCGCCAACAAAAACAGCGCTGTTAGCGCCAAAAACGGGTGAGGTGAAAGATATAACAACAGGCTGATTGCACTGAGCGCGGCCAAGCACAGGGCTATCAAGGCGATCCAAAACGTGCTCGATTTCGCAAGTCGATCATTAGGTCGTTCGCTGAGGTTCTCTTTGATGACTAACAAGAGAGGAAATAGGGCGACAAAACCGACAAACTCGCTAATAAACCACCGCAGTAGCAAGTAATCGAACGGTTGATGGGTTCCTATTGACTGAACACTGGCACCGAGTGTCGCACCAAATAGAGGGCTGATGATAAGCGTGGGCGCCAAACCTCGAATAAAGGGCCACATACTCTCGAACGGGTTACCGTAACGTTTGCGCATTAATCGGTAAATGGTGCAACCTAATCCGGCGGTTGCAGTGTTGACAGCCGCCATGCTGGCACTGAGTGAAGCAGGAATCCCCATCATGGTATCGGCATAAAAAACGCCGGTGAAAAAGCCTGCGGCTGCAACAAGCCTCACGTAGCCTGAAAAGCAGCTAAACCCGAATGCGCCGGCAGCCGATACGTACCAAATCACGGCGAATTGTTCGCTTTCTGGCAGCACCGCTAATGAGAACCATACCAGCGAAAAGCTCATCGTGACTAAAATAAAAAAGGCCTGAATCGATTGGCGAATTCGTCGATGGGGGATCATGGTTCTCTCATTAATAACAATAATCTAGGGAGAGCTTAGCGCATTTTGCGTGGGATTTAATCACGTTTGTGGTAATTATCATACAAAGACACTCTCGATGTTTATGAGTCGCATTTATTTTTGTATCGCAACTGCGTCGCAACAGTTAATCCCCAAGATGTTAGACATACGGCTTTAGTCTAAATTTGATCGTGTTCACCGCGATGATCCAAAAAATATGGCATCTGTAATGGACCAAGGCTGAAAGTCTCTCGGTATTAGCAGGTGTCTGTAACCGTTAGGTTTTTAGCGTACTGAGTGTGCTAATCCGTTCCAAAGATAAGGATTATAGGTGGAAAATGACAAGGATCGTAGTGGATAACAAAATGGGATTTTGGGTTGCATTTGGCGTCGTTTGTGCGCTGTCTATATTTGGAGGATGGGTTGTAGTATCGGCGCAATTTACATGGGTTGTGTTGATATTGGCCTGTCAAGCTGTGGGCATAGGTCTTGCCGTAAAGCTCTATCTGTTCCCAAGACACGAGCAAGAATCTGCAGTTGAAAACGCTACACTAGACATTCCTACTGAAACCGTTGGACGATTAGCAACGCGTGCCACAATGAACGCGATGACGGCCGCAGAAGTCTCGCATCGCTCTGACATTTTAACGGCTCGTTTGACAGAGCAGTTTTCTGCGGTGGTAGAGATTACCGATAAAGCGCAACATATTGAGCAAACTCTTTCGCGTGCTTGCCAAGTCGAGACTGAATCGGTTGAGCAAGTGACTCGTATGCGGGATCTTAGTCAGCAGGGTGTAAATGAACTGACCGCATCCATTGCTGAGATGCGAGATATTAACCAAAAAACCGCCGAAACGGTTGCGCGAATTGAAGCTCTGGACGCCAACGTCAATAAAGTCAGTGCCGTCGCACAAGTTATTGATGATATCGCCGAACAAACAAACTTGCTGGCATTAAATGCCGCAATAGAAGCCGCTCGAGCTGGTGAGCAGGGGCGTGGTTTTGCGGTGGTGGCTGATGAAGTACGACAGCTTGCGCAGCGGACTTCACAGAGCACAAGTGAAGTCGCGACAATCATAAAACACATTATGGCAGAGTCGAGTAATGTGATGGCACATATTCAAGCCTTGTCATCCGATGTCGAGTCAGGCACTGAAAATGTTGAGCGTGTCGGGCACATTTTAACCGAGCTTTCTTCGGGAGCCGATCAGGTTGAAGAAGCGGTAAAAGAGATAGCCCATGGGTCATCACAGAATAGCGCCAGTTTAGAGCAAATTGCATCCGCGCTGGTACAGGTCCGATCTGGACTTGAAATCAGTGATGAGCAAGTCACGGTCTTGAGTAAAGAAGCCGAGGGATTAATGGATACCGCAGAAAAAACCAATGCGGTTTTTGCTGAGCTCTCCGATGCTAGCCCTCATCAGCGTTTTTTCAAAGCGGCGAGTGTATGTCGAGATCGGATTGAAGCGGCTTTTGAACGGGCCCTTGCGAAGGGCGAGATTAGTCCTTCCGATTTGTTTGACCGCCACTATCAACCCATTGCCAATACGCATCCACAAAAATACACCACCCGTTTCGATACGTTTTGTGATCGATTATTACCGCCGATTCAAGAGCCTATTTTGGACATCGATGACAATATTGTTTACGTGATAGCCAATGACACGAACGGTTATGTTCCCACGCATAATCAACGTTTTTGTCAGCCATTAACCGGTGATTATGCGCAAGATATCACCGGTAACCGGACTAAACGCTTATTTGATGACCGTACAGGTAGGCGTTGTGGGCAACATACTGATACCATGCTGCTGCAAACCTATAAGCGCGATACCGGTGAAGTCATGCATGATCTTTCTGTCCCGCTCTTTGTTGCAGGTAAACATTGGGGCGCAGTGAGAATGGGATACTACCCACCGGTATCAGCAGAATGAGCGAAAAGGAGTAGCAATGAATCCAGTTGCGATTGTAACCGGGGCAAGTGGCGGCATTGGCCGCGAGACGGCGAAGTTATTGGCACAGCGTGGTTATGCCATTTGCATCAACTATTTGAGCAACAGTGAATCTGCTTTTGCGCTTGTTGATGAACTTCAAGCGATTGGAGTAAACGCGATCGCCGTTCAGGCCGATGTGTCGAGTGAAGAAGGTGTCAAGCGGTTGTTCAGTGAAGCGGATAACCGCTTAGGGAATATCACCGCATTGGTGAATAATGCCGGTATCATGTTGCCGCAATCGTCTGTCAGCGGTATGGATGCGGAGCGGATCAACGCGATGTTTCAAGCCAATGTTACCAGTGCCTTTTTGTGCTGCCGAGAGGCGGTGCATCGCATGGCGCAATCTCGTGGTGGTAACGGCGGCGCTATCGTTAATGTTTCCTCCGCAGCGGTTAAAACCGGATCACCCAATGAATACGTTGATTATGCCGCGACCAAAGCCGCATTAGACACACTGACTATGGGGCTAGCGAAAGAAGTGGGCCGTGAAGGGATTCGTGTCAACGCAGTGCGCCCAGGTCCAATTGATACCAATATGCATGCGGCAGGAGGAGAGCCTGATCGTGTCGCGCGTGTGGCTGATAATATCCCGCTTGGTCGTGGGGGGTCGACGCTGGAAGTAGCAGAAATGATTGCTTGGCTGCTGTCAGATAATGCATCTTATTCGACGGGTAGTTTATTTGATGTTGCTGGTGGCATGTAGTCTGCCGTATTTCGATGATATCACCGCGCGTTATGTCGCGCGGTGGTAATCTATATCGTAACGACCGTTGTTTGGCACCCTGCTATGAGCGGTTAAAAGCCGATACTGGTACCGACACTCACGGAGCTCGTTTCGGCATCGCCGCGATCGGCATAGGTGAGCTCAAAGTTCATTTTAGGTCCGACGGTCGGTTGTAACTCAAAGCCAACTGTTCCGCTGGCGCCCCAACCGATGTCTTTATCCGTCCCAAATTCGGTTTGATAGTAGTTTCCCCCACCACGCAGGTAGACACTGCCGATCGTCATAGGGAAGTTAACTTGTACGCCAACGGGAATATAGGTGGACGTCAACGTTGTTTCTGTACCATTGGCGTTATCAAAGTCGGCACTGGTTTCACCATACCCTGAATACAGGCTGGTATAATCGGTCAGCCGCCACGTGCCATTCACTTCCCAGGTGTGACCTGTCTCTGTTTGAGATCCGTATTTAACATCGGTAACACTGGCGCTAGCGCCGACACTGAGTGGCGAGGTTTGGGCCTGTGCTGCTGTGGCGAGTAACATGCCCGCACAAAGCGTAGCAAGCGATAAGCGTTTGGTCATAATAACAATCCTTTTGGCCGAGAATTCGCCTGACGTGTTTTCTCATTATAAAACGGTAACGGCGAGTAGACACCAAGCTTGAGTAATATTTGCGCTGTAGCGCTAGGTCATATTAAAGAATCTGCGCAATTGATTTTAACTCCCCGCCAGCAGTGCTATTGTATTGCCCCTTGTGTACCAGCATGACGCCATGCGTGTTTGTTTCTCAAAGGGCTTTAAACATGAAATTTGCAGTTCTCGATCAAGCGATTTACGACCACCTTTACCGTGATATTGAAGCCTTTCGAATCACGTTTGACTTGCCTTGTAACGATCCAACCTCATTAGACGACAAAGCAGATGATCTTCATACGGCATTGGCGGTTGAGGAGATGACCGAACTGGCTGAGGCTGACTCACTGGTTGAACAAGTTGATGCTATCGTCGACAGTGTTTATGTCCTCATGGGACGTGCCGTACAGATGGGGTCGCGCGGGTATCGTGATCAACTTGAAGTCAGTTATATGATTGATATTTTATTGCAAATTGCTAATCGACTCGGGATCGATTTCATAACCTGTTGGGACGAAGTGCATAGCAGTAATATGAGTAAAGTTTGCCGCGATGCGCAGGCGTTCGCGGACACCCAAGCCTACTATGAGAAAAAAGGCATTGAGGTTGTGGCAAGCCCTAAAGATGACGGGATTATTGCCAAATGCGCAACAGATGTGACGGTTGACGGTAAATTGATTCGTCAAGGTAAGGTCATGAAGTCCGTGTACTATCGCCCAGCAGATCTTGCAAAATGTGTAATGGCCGAATTGGCTTAAATTTACGCGATATACGCTAGCATAACGCCGCTTTTTCTATAAAAAGCGGCGTTTTTTCGTCATGGGCTCAGAGCTCATTTATCACACGCCTACGTAAATTGAGTAAAAGCTCTCCATTGAGCCTATTGTGCAGGCTTGTCATTAAAGTTTTGCAAAAGTGTCTTGTTTTCTTACAAAGATTGCTTCTCATTTCATTTATAATTTTGCCTTTAGTCCTGATTTGGGTCTAAGTTAAAAGCTTGTGAGTCCTCTAAAATAGGCAGCACATTTTTTAGTGTAACTGCTCTATGTGTTGAACGCCTCACGTGGAGCGGCTCACGCTTTCGTTATAAATCTAGGGAGAACATCGTGGAACATCCTTTCTCACTTGAAGGTAAAGTCGGCATTGTGGCGGGCCTGGCGAATGAAAATAGCATTGCCTTTGGCTGCGCCCAAGCGTTACACCAAGCAGGCGCAGACGTACTGGTGACGTATGGGTCACCTAAGGCAGAGCGCTTTGTCACCCCCCTGAAGCCGTCAATGGGGGATCCTGAAATGATGTTGTGTGATGTGCAAGATGACCACCAATTGGATGCGCTATTTGCGCGTGCCAAAGAAAAATGGGGGCGGATTGATTTTGTTGTTCACTCGATCGCGTTTGCGCCGTTAGATGATTTACACGGTCGGGTGGTGGATTGCTCTCGAGAAGGCTTTTCGCTCGCGATGGATATTTCCTGCCATTCGTTCATTCGCATGGCTAAGCGGGCAGAGCCTCTTATGTCAGCTGGGGGCACATTATTTAACATGTCGTACTATGGCGCAGAAAAAGCCGTGGATAATTACAACTTGATGGGACCGGTTAAAGCCGCGCTCGAATCGACCACGCGCTATCTCGCCGCTGAACTTGGGCCGCAAGGTATCCGTGTTCATGCCATTTCTCCAGGCCCAATTCGTACGCGTGCCGCCTCTGGATTAAAAGAATTTGAAGCGTTGGCGGTAGACGGTGAAACGCGATCGCCGCTACGTCGACTGGCAACGGTACAGGATGTGGGGAATGCGGTTGTTTACCTTACCGCTGATGCAGGGCGTGTACTGACAGGGCTAACGCACTACGTCGACGCCGGTCATCATCTTCGTTTTTAAATCAGTGTATTTTTCGACGTTATAGACGATTAAGGAGCTTACTATGACAGGGACACATAACGAGGAGGTCATCGAGAATAAGACGTACGATGAAATTTCAATCGGTGATGAGGCGTTTTTAGAAAAACGTTTAACCATGGAGGACATTAAGCTTTTTGCGATAATGTCCGGTGATGTCAATCCTGCTCATGTGGATGATGACTTTGCCAAAAGCAGCCGTTTCCAAGAGATTATTGCCCATGGCATGTGGGGCGGCGCATTGATATCAACGGTGCTCGGTACCAAGTTACCCGGGCCTGGGACGGTTTATTTAGGCCAAACGTTAGCCTTTAAAGCACCGGTCATGCTTGGCGACGTACTTCGAGTAATCGTACGCGTCGACCAAATGGACGATAAACGCCATCATATTGTGTTTGCCTGTCGCTGCGAAAATCAACGCGGCGATACCGTCATCGAAGGCGAAGCACGCGTATTAGCCCCCACTAAAAAAGTAAGCCGTCAACGGACAGTCATGCCAGAAGTGCGCTTGTCTGAGCGCGGGCAGTTACACGCGATTCTTACCGCAGCGGATCATCCTGATCCCATGCATACGGCGGTTGTCCACCCCGTTGATGACAGTTCTATTCGTGGCGCGGTTGCGTCGGCAAAACAGCAACTAATCATTCCAACGCTGGTGGGGCCAAGAGATAAAATTCTCGCCGCTGCAGACACCGCCGAAGTGGATATTCAGGACTTCGAAATTGTCGATACTCCGCATAGTCACGCGGCTGCAGAGCGCGCCGTGCAAATGGCACGAGCGGGTCAAATTGAAGCATTAATGAAAGGCGCGTTGCATACTGACGAACTGTTGCACGAGGTTGTCAAACGTGAGGGAGGATTGCGTACTGAACGTTGTTTAAGCCATGTAATGGCATTCGATGTTCCGACCTATCCAAGACCGTTATTTATTACCGATGCTGCGATCAATATTTACCCAGGGCTCGCGCAAAAGCGCGATATCATTCAAAACGCGATTGAGCTGGCGCATGCGATCGGGAACGCCCATCCGCGAGTGGCCATATTGTCAGCCGTTGAAACGATTAATCCGAAGTTGAATGCGACGATTGATGCTGCCGCGCTGTGCAAAATGGCTGAACGTGGTCAGATCACGGGTGGGGTCCTTGATGGCCCACTGGCTTTTGATAGTGCCGTTTCTGAGGACTCGCGTGCAACAAAAGGTATTGAGTCGCCAGTGGCAGGGCGTGCTGATATCTTGATGGCTCCCGACCTAGAAGCGGCCAATATGCTGATGAAACAACTCAGCTATCTTGCCGATGCCAAAGGCGCCGGTGTCGTGGTGGGCGCAAGAGTGCCCATTATGTTAACCAGTCGAGCCGATGACGCTTTAACGCGGATAGCGTCAAGCGCGCTAGCGTTATTGCTGGCGGACTATCAACGAAAATCGCTCGATAAGTCGCGTGTCTAGTGGATGATGAAAAATATACTCGTAATCAACAGTGGTTCGTCGAGCCTAAAGTTTGCGTTGTTCGACGCTGGCGCAATGTCTAATTCTGACAACACGGATCAGCAAGTGTGTGTATTTCGGGGGCAGTTCTCTGGACTAGGGACAGAACGAACCGCGGTGATCATGCATGCCGGGAATCATGCCTATGCCACTGCTCCGGCTGAGGCCAACGATCATCAGGCGGCTATTATGTCGTTACTCGATTGGTTAGGGCAGCATAATGTGCTCGAACGCCTCATTGCGGTCGGACATCGTGTGGTTCATGGGGGGATGCACTATGATTGCGCCACCCGCCTGGACCCGGATAAAGTGACGCTACTGGACGCATTGACGTCTTTGGCGCCATTGCATCAACCTTATAGCCTCGCACCCATTCGAGCGCTAGACGAGCGATTGCCAGGTACGCCTCAAATTGCCTGCTTCGATACCGCCTTTCATGCGAAGCAGCCTTTAGAGGCTCGCCAATTTGCGTTGCCTTATGCGATGTACGATCGCGGCTTTCAACGGTACGGTTTTCATGGGCTTTCCTATGATTATATTTGCCGTTGCTTACCTTCCATGATTCCTAATTATGATCCCCAAGCACGTGTGATTGTGGCCCACTTGGGTAACGGTGCCAGCTTATGTGCGATCCAAGCAGGACAGAGTATTGCATCGACCATGGGGTTTACAGCGCTAGAAGGGTTACCCATGGGGACGCGCTGTGGCGCAATTGATGCCGGATTGGTTTTACACCTCATCGGTGAAGAAGGAATGACGGTCGCTGAGGTAAGCAAACTCCTTTACAAGGAGTCTGGCCTGTTAGGCTTGTCTGGGATCAGCAGTGATATGCAAACATTGTTACGTAGTGATAAACCCAGAGCCCAGCAGGCGATCGACCATTATTGTTATCGTATCGCTCGAGAGATCGGGAGTTTGACTGCCGCCTTGGGAGGACTCGATCATTTGGTGTTTACGGCGGGTGTTGGCGAGCATGCAGCACCCGTACGAGACAGTGTCGTGCGCCAATGTGGTTGGCTTGGCATCAGGTTAGATGCATCGGCGAATCAACTGAACCAAATCTGTATCTCAGCCGCTGGCAGTGAGGTGGGCGTTTGGGTGATCCCGACCGATGAAGAACGCGTGATCGCGATGGATTGCGTAGCGATGATCGATATGGAATAACCACGAACAATCGTTAGTCAGTGCGAGTAGCTTTGCGGCTATGGTTATCTATAATCTCTGTTATCTCTCCCGATGCGACCAGTTGTTTCAGCGCATCGGTAAGCTGTTTTTTTAAATGTGAATTTGATGACGTTTTGCTTAGGACAATGTAACTTTCAAGGGCTTCGGAGTAGGTCAAAGGCTGCTTTTCAAGCACATCGTTTTGATCGAACTTCGCCACCATGTAGTCAATTTGATGACTTTCGCCAATCACCACACTTGCACGTTGATTGATTAATTGTTTAATCGCAAAGTCTATTTGACTAACAGGGCGTTTAGTAATATTCGAGTCGTTATCAAAATCGGATGTAAAGCTGGCGCCTCGTTCGAGTGACACTGAGTATGAGTACAAATCAGATTGATGTTTAATCGATATCATACTGCCTTTGTGAGTATAGAAAGCGTATATGAGATTGGTTCGATAAGGCGGCGAAAGATAATAAAGATAGCGCTCTCTAGAGGCTCGCTTCAGTACATTTGTCGCGATATCTGCTTTACCCGTTTCTAACAAACGCAGACATCGTTTCCATGCACATTGAACGGTTTCTACATCAACAGCGATCTTGTTCGCTAGAGCATTAACCACATCAACATCAATGCCTTGGTAGGGATACTCACTGGTATCACTCCATGGTGGCCAATGCGGTATTGCATATATAATGGTTTTATTTTCAGTGGCATAAGTGCATGCACTAAATGCGATGGTGATAAAAAATGCATGAATGAGACAGCGTCGCATAAGGCTCTTCCGAGTGACCACTTTTGAAGAGTTTAGCAGGGGCTACAGAGACTGCGATTCTGATTGTTCGTAAAAAATGTGATATTCCATACAAAGTTATCTCTTTCAGTCCACGACTGGGCGTGAAATGCGTATCCTTAGCACCGACAAAGGATGTAAGGATAACACTATGATGCGCGGGTTTTGGGTGGGGTTATTGATACTCAGCCTAACAGGATGTGCACAAAAGCTGGGACGGCCGTTTGATATAAAAAATCTTGCGAAATCAGATATGGATTTGATTACCGATATTCATATCGCCGAAATTCGTCAGATCACCGAACGACTATTGATCAAGCTCTATAAACGTAATCCCAGAGAGCTAAAAAAAGTGCCCGGAATGACTATCGACCAACGCGTTCACCAGCTAATGGCGGAGCAGCGTCCCCAGAATGGATTCCGTGAGCTGGGTGGAATGGACGGCATTGCATTGTTGCCGCTGGCATTTTCTACTGAGTTCGAGGGTGATCGTGTATTCGCACTGATGGCCGGTGTCACTGGGATGATAAGCGCTAGCTATAATCACCAGACTGAGTTCTTCTTACTCGATGATATTGATCAGCAAAAGCTTTACAACTGTGCACGTAACCTTGAAAAAATTGCGTGGCTGTTAAATAACCGTCGTGATGATCAAGGTCATTTGCTGCTGCTCAGTAACGGCATGAATGCAAATGGTGTCCCCAATTATAGTTATGAGCGCTTACTGAGTCAGATGATCTTGATCCAAGATATGATGGCACTGATGGTGGCGGACAGTACCAATCGTAATATCAATCAAGTGGTACACAGTATGGCCTCTATGACCTTTTTCCCGATTTGAACGCCACCGCTACCGGCCTACCACGCAATGGTGTTGCCTTGATAATCTAAAAAGTGTCCGCTTTGGCTGTCGGTGAGTGTATCGAGAACTTGCTTGAGCCCTTGCGCCGAGATGTCGGCGGTAATCAGCGCATTAGGACCGCCCATTTGGGTTTGTACCCAGCCAGGGTGTAGGGCGACGGTGCGAATCCCTTTTGGTCGTAAATCAATTGATAAGCTTTTGACGACTGCGTTTAGAGCGGCTTTGGAGCTTCTGTAGATATAACCCCCTCCTGATTGATTATCGCTCATACTCCCCACCTTTGATGAGATGAAGGCGAAAATAGGAGTATGTCCGCTATTGTTGGCAAGCGTGAGATGTGGGATAAACGACTCAGCCATGACTAGTGGCGCAATGGTATTGACCGCTAACACCTCTCGCCACGCCTCTGTGTCCGTTTCTCCTAGCTGATAGCCTTTGGGACCATATTGACCGGCATTATTGATCAGTAAGTGAATGGGCGTGTCACTGAGGTTTGATGCAAGTTGTTGCACTGCGGCGTGGTCTGTCACGTCCAACGCCTGTGTTGTCAGTGAGGCATAGTGATTTTTTAGCGTCATTAAATGCGGCGCGGAACCCGGAAAGCGGCAACAAGCAATAACACGCCAGCCATGTTCAAGATACCGCTCGGTAAGGGCTAAGCCGATTCCGCGATTCGCGCCAGTGATAAGAAGTGTCGGGGTCATAAAACGCTCAATGTTGTGGATGGATATCACGTCATTATATGACTAATCCACCATCAACTTTAAGTGTTTGACCTGTGATAAAGCTCGCGTTGTCGCTGGCAAGAAAACTGATCGCATTCGCGATGTCTTGTGCGGTACCCATTCGCCCGAGTGGTGTCTTCCCTTTCATCATGTCGATGACTTTATCTGGTAAGTTGGCGGTCATAGGCGTTTCGATAAATCCAGGTGCGACACAGTTGGCGCGAATTTGTGCGCCATGACGAGCGAGCTCTTTTGACCAGGTTTTTGTCATTGCGATGACACCTCCTTTTGATGCGGCATAGTTGGTTTGGCCAATATTGCCATCGGTACCGACCACTGACGATAAACTGACAATCGCGCCATGCTCTTGAGCGCGCATCAGCGGTGTTATCGCCTGTGTCATGGTAAATACCCCTTTAAGATTCACATCAATGACAGCATCCCAATCCTCTTCGCTCATTTTGGTTAGCAAATTATCACGCGTGATCCCTGCGTTGTTAACGAGCACATCGATGACTGCGTTGTGTTGGTGCAGCGTCTGCACCCAGCTGGCGACAGCGTCTCTGTGGCAGACATCGAGCGCCACGGGTTTTATTACGGCATGGTTTTGCCAGTCTTGCATGTTATCTACAGTCCGGTCTAGCGCGTAAACGGTGTGTGCTCCCTGTTCGACAAATGTCTCGACGATGGAACGGCCAATACCTTGAGCGGCTCCCGTAATGACACAGTGTTTACCGGTCAGCATAGTTTTTCTCCTTGTTGTATTGATCAATAGGTTCTTGGGCGGTTGGTCATCTAAGCCTTTGCTTCTTCTCGCAACGTTGCGCCACTGAAAGATCAACGTGTAACAACTGGGCCAAAGGCAAGCGTCTTAAGCATACATTGTGATATCAATCTGAGGAGAAATAGGCTAAAATTTAATCAAGATGTCACCTTGTTTAAGAGAGGACCTATGCCGACGTCAATCAACTCGCAACCTTTGTCGCAGCAATATATGCAGCGTCAACGTGACCGTCAGGATGATCAGGTCAACGGCGGTCTCAATAACTCGATGAGTGTGCAAGAACGCGCTGAAGTCATCCGTAAAGAGCGGGAGGAGCAAAAAGAGACTGCCGCATCGAGTGAGCAGCGCGAGGATAAACGCGACTATCAAGCTTTAATTGATCGTGTTGCTGAGCAAGAGGCGCAAAAGACAAAAGCGGACGCGTACAATCAGCAGCAACAGGCATTGATGGACCAAGTTCAAAAAACGGTTACCCCCAACGCACAGCAAACCAGCTATAGCTTGAAGGTTTAAAGCTTGAAGGTTTAAAGCTTGAAGATTTAAACCTTGATGGCAGACGATGTTCAACAGGATCCTACCTGTAGACAGCTGGTTTCCCGACATCCTGCTCATCGGAAGCCATTATCAATCGGTCACGCCTCTCTTACCTACTTGGTTGGCCGTCGCTCTTCGTAGCGTCGGTGCGTTTATCTGAAATGCCCCGCCCTTTCTCCTGTTTTTGTTTCTTTAATGTAAACAAAGTGTATAGAGATCATTGAGTCTCTTTACATGCCATTTTGTTTTATCGCATTGATAAAAAACAACTTTTTGAGGCTTCCCCTTTCCTGTTCAGTAAGTATTACAGTATTGGTTAACAGTATTGTAACGACCTGAGCGTGCTGGATCACTAGTGCTTACTTTGGCGTCATGCTATTCCTACTGGCATCAACAAGGAGGAACCATTATGACATCCACACTGCAAAAACCTGTAAAAACCATTAACCCATTAGGGACAGATGGGTTTGAATTTGTGGAATATACCGCCCCCGATCAAGCCGGTATTGATGCGTTGAAAAGTCTATTTTCATTGATGGGTTTTGCTGAAATTGCCAAGCACAAACACAAGCATGTTTGGCTGTATCGCCAAGGCGATACCAACTTTATTGTTAATGGCGAACCCGAGTCTCAGGCACAAAGCTTTGCAGAGCATCATGGCGCGAGCGTGAATGCGATGGCATTCCGTGTGCAAGATGCTGTTCATGCAATTGCTTACGCGGCAAAACAAGGTGCCAAAGTGGTTGAGCCCAATATCGGTCCGATGGAGCTTAGCATCCCGGCGGTATATGGCATTGGCGACTCATTACTCTACTTTGTCGATCGTTACGGTGATCAGAGTATTTACGAGGTTGATTTCGACTTCTATCCTGATTGGCAAGCGCGCCTTAAAGAAGCCGATGCAGGATTGAAGGTTATCGATCACCTGACGCACAATGTCGATATTGGCAACATGGATGTATGGGCTGATTTCTATGATCGTATCGCCAATTTCAAAGAGATCCGCTTTTTCGACATTGAAGGCAAAAAAACAGGGCTAAAATCTCGTGCATTGACTGCTCCGTGCGGAAAAATCCGTATCCCGATTAACGAATCCAGTGATGATAAGTCACAAATTGCCGAGTACCTAAAAGCGTACAATGGTGAGGGTATTCAGCACATTGCAATGACGACAGAGAATATCTATCAAACAGTACGCACGCTGCGAGATCGGGGAATGGCGTTTATGGATACGCCAGAGACCTATTATGAGCAAGTGAATCAGCGTGTTAGCGGTCACGAAGAAAATATTGATGAGCTCCGTGATACTCGTGTTCTGATTGATGGTGACGCGGATACTGGCATTTTGCTACAGATTTTTACCAATACAGTTATTGGTCCTGTTTTCTTTGAAATTATCCAGCGTAAAGGCAATCAAGGCTTTGGTGAGGGTAACTTTAAGGCTCTGTTCGAATCGATTGAGCTTGATCAAATACGTCGCGGCGTGTTGGATTGATCGCTCACAAAATAAAACCCTTCGCGCTCTTTAACCGGAGCGCTTTTTTGTCTACCTTTCCTTGTATCTAGCCGGATATTTTTCGCCCCAACGACGAACGGGCTCTATGCTTATAGGGCAAGCTCTTCTATTAAATAGGTGATTATGAAAGCAGGCAAAGCCATTTTACGCCATTCCTTATCAGTATCGTTGATGACGAAGCTGGCGCTATGCTGGGTAATACTCATCGCCTTATTCGCATCACTATTACTTTTTGCCGATTATCAATCCCATAAATCACAGGTCCAGCGCGTGTTACAAGATGTTGGCAGCCGTGATGTCCGCACCATGACTGATCACCTATGGCGAGTAGAAACACAAGCATTTGAACAACAAATTGAACAACTTATTGCACAACCAGAAATCGATTACATACACGTTTATGATGCTGACAGCACACAAATTGAACGTGGTGTAGAGCCAACTCAACAATCGATCCAGATGAGTTGGCCATTAATTGCCAAAAAAGAAGGCAATGAATATGTACTTGGCCAGCTTGATGTGGCCTCGAACTATACCGCATTACGTGCTTATCTAGGAGAGAGTGCGAAGTGGGCGTTTCTAGGTTGGTTGGGGGTTTCAGGGCTGGGCGTGATAGCGTCAATGTGGATAGTGCAACGGTATCTCACCGCACCATTATCGGCTCTGCACCAACAGGTGAATCAATGGGACAACGGCTTACCAAATCAAATCAGTGTCCCACCAGAATGTCGCGGTTGGTGGGGGTTTGAGGCGCGCTACAATGCTATGGTCACTCAATTTCGCCAAACGCTATCGCGGGTTGAGAACGAGAAGCTGGATGCCGAAAAGGCCAGCCACAAAAAAAGCGAGTTTCTGGCTAACATGAGCCATGAAATCCGTACGCCAATGAACGGCATTATCGGGATGGCATCGCTGCTGAAAAGTACGCGTTTGAATGATGAACAACAAGAGTTCGTCGAAATGCTAGAAACCTCCTCGATGTCGTTACTGGATGTGATTAACGATATCTTGGACTTCTCTAAAATAGAGGCAGGTAAGTTAGAGTTAGAACCATTAGAGCTCAATGTATTTGAGTTGGGTAAAGATCTGGAAAACTTGTTCACGCTGAGAGCTAAAGAGAAACACTTACAGTTTGGCTGTGAGATTGACCCAGAGATATCGCCCTTGCTGGTTGGTGACACACCGCGATTACGCCAAGTGATGATCAACCTAGTCGGGAATGCGATTAAATTCACTGAACAAGGCGACGTCGCCGTTTCGATTACCAAAGTTCTTGATGAGGGAAACGCTTGTGTACTTCGTTTTCAAGTGAAAGATACTGGACCGGGTGTTCCGATTGAAGCGCAAAATCGTATCTTTGGTAAGTTTGAGCAAGGCGACGCTTCAGCAGCAACCGCAGGTGGTACTGGGTTAGGCCTCGCGATTTCTCAGCAAATTGTCAACCTGATGGGGGGGCGAATCACCCTAGAAAGTGAAGTGGATGTGGGTAGCCTATTCTCGTTCTCGGCGCGCTTTGAATGTGCAGATGTGCCGCTTGCGACGCCCGTAGAGGCGTATTTATTCGCGGGCGCGCCAATGCTACTGGTTGATGACAGTCGTCTTAATATGCGGATTACAACCGCGCAATTGAGTAATCTCGGCTGTCAAGTGACCTGTTGTATGCATCCCGATGATGCGTTGCCGCTTATTAAAGAACGGCTTGATAGCCAATCTCCATTTAAAGTCGTTTTGCTTGATAAGATCATGCCCAAAATGGATGGCTTTAGTCTCGCCGAGCAAATTGTCACTGAATTGGGTGAGAGAAGCCCAGCCATTATCATGCTGACGGCTGCGCCTGATGTGATTGATAGACCGCGCATCGAGCGATCAGGCATTGAAGGTTATCTTGGACGCCCTTATCAATTTAATGATTTAAAAGCTAATTTAGTTCGGATCCTTCAACAAAGACAGCCCACGCTGGGTATTGTGCGTTCAACAGGAAAGGGGACATCACTGGCAGGGCTACATGTTCTCGTGGTTGAGGATTCCAAAGTTAATCAACGCGTTACAGAAGCTATGCTGACGCAGTTAGGCATCAATGTGCGATCAGCGGATAACGGCGAGCAAGCGTTAGCTCTTTGGAGCAGTCAGCCTTTTGATGCCATTTTCATGGACTGCCAAATGCCGGTCATGGACGGCTATGAGGCGGCAGCACTGATCAGGCGTAAAGCGTCTCGCACGGACCGAATCCCCATTATTGCATTAACTGCCAACGCAACAGCAGAAGATAAAGAAGCATGCTTAGCGGCTGGCATGGATGATTATATTGCTAAGCCTGTTCGACAACACGAACTAGCGACCATGCTAAGAAAGCATACGTTTACCACAGACACACAACTATTGACCAAAGAGTAAGCGAATAGTCAGCGCTGTTACGCAAGTGTGATCTTAGTTACAAACATATCATAAAATACGAAGGATTCTTGGTGTGGTCTAACCTCTTTTCGTTAGGGTTCTAATCTTTGGGTGGGCTTGGCCCCAAACATAATTAGAAAGCAAAACGCAAAGAGGAAATATGAACAGAAAAAAACTGTTTTCAGGGGTAGCGGCTTTATTGCTAAGTGTCGGCGCTCATGCTGGCGAACTTAACGTGATGGCTTATAACATCATGCAGTTGAGCAACCTACAAGATTGGGATCAAGCAGAACGAGCGGCTCGTTTACCGACTGCGATTGCCGACATGGATACCCAGCCCGACATCATTTTGGTTAGCGAAGCCTTCAACGCTGAAGCAGAGCAAGCAATGAACCAACTTGCCAACCTATATCMTTACCAAACGCCCAATGTGGGGCAAGATTGCAGTGGTGAGGGTTGGGATGCATTAACAGGAGATTGCTCTAACTCTGCTCTCGTCGTGCGGGGTGGCGTCACCATTATTTCCAAGTATCCGATTTTGACCCAGCAAGCGCACATTTATAATAACAGTTTACGGGGCAGCTGGGACTATCAAGCAAATAAGGGGTTTGCGTACGCTAAGATCGATAAAAATGGCGAGATCTTCCATTTGATAGGTACGCACTTACAAGCCACGCATGATGGCATGTCTGATGAAGAACACGAGGTTCGTTTAGGGCAACTTGGCGAGATTAAACAATTTATTAACAACAAAGACATACCGACTGACGAACCCGTGATTGTCGGCGGAGATATGAATGTGGAATGGAGCCGTCAAGATGAAATTAAGGATATGAAAGCGGCACTTAATGGTGCACTGCGCTTCTCTGAGCCTGAAGTGACCTCTTTCTCCGCTGAACATAACTGGTTTACTAAAGCAAACGCGTATCACTTTGAGTATGATCTGAATTACAACACGACATTAGATTATATTTTATGGAGTCGCGATCATGGCAAGCCTGTTAACCAGCCGCAAATGCAGGTTGTGCGCTTAAAAGCGAAGGATAGCTGGTACTGGGATTACTTAGAAGGTGAGTGGCCACAAGAAGCAGGACAAACCTATCATGATGGTTACTACAATGAGCTTTCTGATCACTATCCGGTAATGATTCAGTTTAAATATCAATAGTGTGATTGAGTGATCTCATTCAGTTTTTGCCGGAAAAACGGCAAAAACTCGCTGGAAAAACGGTGAGCCTTAGTTGGTTCACTGTTTATATGCTGCATTTAATATGCCCAGTAGCACCATGGTTGCAAGGCTGACGCAAGTGATAATGGGAAGAGGTGGATAATTAAGTGTTAATGTCGCTAATAGTGACGCGAATCCATATCCGAGTGTATGCGCCATAGCGATATAACCACTGACTTTCCCCGGTTCATTGTCGAGCCTTTGCATCGCTTGGCTAGTATAGGCAGGGATCAGCAACGCACAGGCCCCTGATATTACGAGCATAGCAACGATTAATGCGCCCAGGGTAGGGAGTAAAAGTAAGCTATAACCTGCAACTAAGCTGATTGCGCCGACGCCCAGCATGTGGTCGATGCTTAGACGCTGTTTTTTTACCACCAACACTTGTACGGTGAGCGTTGCAATGCCGCTTAAGGTAAGCAAATAGCTCATCATCTGGCTAACTTTACTGGCAGACCATTCGGTGATGGTATGGAGTATCGGCGTGAGGTTGTATTGCAATAGGGCAATTGCTGCACACACGGCGAGTCCATATCCCATATAGGGCCAAATAGATTTTGGCGCCAGCCACTGACTGACAGGCGAACTTGATGTATCTTTCTGGCCCTCACGGTGAGGCATGAGGCTGATAACCAATGTGGCGATTAATGGCAGTAATAACATCAGCACAAGTGAGGCATACGGGCTGACGATCAAAACCGCCGAGGCGATTAATGGGCCGGCCAAGCGACCGAGACTTAAACCAATACTGATTGAGGTGATCGCCTGCATGCGGCGTGCCTCGCCAGCGAGTAACACGGCCCAATGCTGATTGGCGGGAACCATGCCCGCTACGGTTAAGCCATACACGACTCTTGCCATCAGCGCTAATGCTAACCAAGGCCATTGGTTGAGGCTGTTTTGCGCGCCCAGCGTGGCGATCAGTAACAGGACAAAGCTAATAGCCATGCCGATTAAGGCTTGAAGAACCACAAATTTGGGGCCGTACTGATCGCTTATACGTCCCCAAAAAGGCGCAGCAGGGAGAAAGAGTACACTACCCACCGCTATGATCACCGCCCAGGTTGACAATGAAAATCCGCCTTGTGCCACTAACAGTGGCAGCGAGACCAACAGCCCGTTTTGTCCAATGCCCATCAGAGCAGCAATAGACGTTAAGGTGATAGGCTGCCATTTAGCGGTCTGTGTCGCGGGCTTTGTTTGTGTGTACGCCATTACCAGCCTGCTACCTTTTGCATCTGAGCTGACTGTGTGGAGGACTCAGTCAGCGTCCAGTCGAGTAAGCCGTGATGATGCGTAATGTCGTATAGGGGCGTGTCGCTAATCGCATTAATAATGGTTGCTGCTCGCCAGGCCGCGAGACTCAATTGTGGCTCAATAATACCGTGACAATGGGTGCCGACATTCATCATATATAAAGCGAGTGAACTGCCTTCACGCATTTTTACTCGGTAGTGAGCATTCACATTCGGTCGTCCCTCGTCATCAAGGTCGAGGTGGTCGCTTAAAGTATCGAGGCACTGAGGGAGTGCGCGAGAAAAACCAGTACACAAGATCACCACCTCTGCATCGAGTGCTGTGGTTACTCCGGTCAAGGTAGCTGTGGTCGCTAACTGGTAACCTGCTTGGTGTGATTGCATCCCAGTAAGCGTTTGTCCTGGAAGCAGTCGCCACCATTGCGGTGACCGGCGCACATATTTATCGTGATACAGGCGTTGATACAGTCCTTGCAAGCAGTCGTCGGTAATCCCATCACTGGCAAGCTTTTGTTGCGCAAGCTGAGTGTGTTTGATCTTGGGGTCGAGGCTATGAAACTGCTCTGCGTAATCAGGGATAAAATACTGATCAGTAAAAGGGTTCTCATCTAATCCTTGCAGGTTAGGACGGCGAGAAATCCAATCAATATGCGCTACTTTACCAAATTCACCATCAAAGAGATGCTGGAAGACATCGGCACCGGTTTGACCACCACCAACAATGGCAACTTTTTTACCCCTTAAGTCCGGTTGTCGGAGGGCAAGTTCACTGGCATGAAAGACCCGCTCACCCACAAATGGCGCAGCACAGTCAGGCATAAACGGTTGGGTACCGGTGCCAACGATCAAATGATCGCAGCTCAATTGTCCGTGTGGCGTACTCACCGCGAAGCCTGAGCCGTGAGGCATGATATTCAGTACTGGCGTATCGAATTGGGTGTTGGGAAGCTGATGAGCCACCCAAGCCATATAATCAGAAAACTCTAACCGCGATACCGTCTGTTCGCCCCGCGCGGTAAAGGGATAAAATTTTTTGGTCTTAACCAGGTAATTAATAAAGGTGTAAGGGCTCGTTGGGTCGACGGCCGTCACCATGTCTTTTAGGTATGAGGTTTGCATTTTCGCATCATCCAGCAATAAGCCGGGATGCCACGCAAACCGTGGCTTTTGCTCAACAAACAAATTCGAAATGGACTGACTGTGGGGAGCCAGCAGCGCCGCCGCACTGAGATTAAAGGGGCCAAGCCCTACACCTAAAATAGAATAATGCCTTGTCATAACTGCATCCTTATTGCGCATAACGTGCGAAAAAGTCGTTACGCTCACATTGCATCAGTGCAGCGCGCTTATGGGGAAAATCGAATTCTTTTTGTTTTTTCATGCCCACACCGCGAGCAATTCGGGCTACGCGCCAATTTGTTGCATTAGGCTCACCCATTACGTTTCGGGTACGAGGCTCGGCTAAGAAACAGTAATGGATAATAGATTGCGCCCAGGTATTAAAGTATTGGCGACCCAAAAAGTCGGAATTACCGACTAACATATGCATACCACGATCGAAAGCATCGACATCGTAGTAAGGTCCAAGCCGGTCTTCCGCGACCCAATAAATTTCAAAGTAGCCGAAAGGCTTTCCATCAAACTCGCCAATCACGGGGAGCAAGTGCGCATCGTGATGGGCCTTTTGCAGATATTGGCGATGAAACTCGAGCGAGCCCTCTAACTCCCAAATCGGGGCAATATCCGGATGGTTGTGCCAGGCGTGAAAGCAAGCAAGATCGCGTTTCGTTTCTGCTGGACGTAGCGTTAGTGTGCGCTTGAGGTGATAAAAGTAGCGACGATAGAACACGCCTTGTGGTTTCTCAGGTCGCGTTGGGTGGGTTAAACCGTTCTCTGCGGTTTGGTATACCTCATTGGAGGGTGACTGAGCTTGGTGCCAAATCGGGCAGTGTTGTTTAAACTGCGACAGTGTCAGTGGTGTGCAGGGGGCGACGACGGATTGCAGAGCGTGAGGATAATCACTGGCATACAGTGCTTGGCACTGATGCTGATAAAAGGCGTGCTCAACCGCCGCCCACCAGAGTGATTCATCATTGCAATAGCGCGTGGTTAGCGTCGCAGTGTCATTGTCCGGTTTGTGCAGCACGAAGGTCGCTTTGGCTTGACCATGTTCCATCACGTCGATGAGGTGATAAGACGCGTCGAGCGAGTGGCTGCGAAGCCCCACGGTGCGATCAAGATTGACCGGTTTAAATACGCATGAGCCCAGTGCGTTATCACCATAAAATGGGTTATCGATATCCGTGTAAATTTGGCTGGGATCGGCCAGTGTCGCTTCATTGTGATCGGCGAGGAAAGTGTGGAAGTTCCGTTTCCAGTGCAGGGTCGGCGAGTCGAGAAGATAGTCATACAGGCGGCTATCCACAGGATGGCTCGCTCGCCAAGTTGCGAAAGCTTGACGGCACACCTGCCACAAACGCTGCTCGGTGACACCGGTGGCTTCGCTGATCGCGGAAAGTGTATTGATTAGTGTATTACCAATCAGGTAGTAGCTCAGATACGGATCAACCTTGTCGGCTGGCACGTAACAGCTTGGTAACCCTTCACTGAATACATCGGGGAACAGCGCAGGGGCAGGGTCGGTGACCCAAATACCTTGGCAGTCTCGGTACATCATGGCACAAGGCAAACCGTGCGCGGTACGCAGCAAGATATTTTGCTGGTGGGCCAGTAACAAGATGCCATAATCGCTGCGTGCCAAACACAGGGGATACAGAATATGGTCTAAGAAGGCGGCTAACCAATAGTGTGCAGCGTCGTGTTGTGACCATTGATGATGCTGTGCGGCTTGCGCGATCAGGGCCGCAATTTGACTGCTTTGCTCATGCGATTGATTGATGCTGGCGAGCAGGTGGACATCATGATCGGCTTGATGGGCGAAAATATTGTCGCGCAAGCTCACTACAGGCAGTGATAAAGGCTCACCTTGCGCGGACAAAATGGTGCACCAGACCGGCTCTTCGATAAAAGTCGTCGTGGGGGGTCGCTGCTGCAGCGTTTTTCCGGGGGCTGCGTTGAACATTTTACTCAGTAAGGTACCACGCTTGGCTTCGGTGGCGGTTAATAGCCGTACCGAGTTAGTGAGCTTGACAGGCAGAGAGACTTTTAACATCCACGGATGGTCGGGATGATAGATGGCGCGTGACGATGAGGTGGCCAGCCAGCCGCTACTGGTCAAGGCCAAATCAATCACGCTGTTTTTGAGTGCACGTGCGTCATCACTGTCACGCCATGCTTGCGCTTGTAAAGGATGCATGGGCAAGGGAAGCCAGCCTTGCGGCAAATTGGCCGCATGGGTTAAGCCCACGCTATCGACAAACAAGGATTGCAAGGTATCGAGTACATCATGGTTAACCCCTTCACCTGTCCATTGCCCCGGCGCAACCGCAAACCATTCAATCGCAAATGACTGCGCAAATTCGGGTAGATACGCCTCTTGCTGTTCGGGCGTCAGTGGTTCATTGCTCTTGGGGGCTGGATGCATGCTATGTCCGCCGGTCAGAGACTGCTCCGATTCGATAAAACGCTGAGGCCAGTGGTCGGCGAACCTGTGTTGCCAATGTGCCTCTGCCCGTTGCACATAGGTGTCAGACTGGCTAACACGTGATGCAAATCGATCGAGACGCTCGCCACTGACCTCAGGCACTGATTGCGCAATACGGCAAACCGCATCGGCAAAGGTTGTAGGGACAGTTTCACCGTCGCTACCGCGCCACAGTATGTCACCTTGATAGCGATGACGGCCGGCTGCTGAGGTGTAGGTGAGCGGTAATAATAATTCGCCCTGTTCACTCGGAAAACAGGCGTGGTCAGGCTGACCTTTTATCACCCGCGTGTGTGGGTGCTCGACAAACAACGCATTGAAAAACGCATTCAAACTCAGGGGATGTGTCATGACAACTCCTTACAGACACGGGCTTACTGGGCAATGTTTTGGTGCAACTATGGTTGAAACACATTGGGAGAAAAGGCGCCCAGCGAGGACTGGGCGCGAAAAGGAACATAATTAGAACGTGGCGCTGTAGCTCAAGCTAAAGGTACGGCCAACGCCTTGATAGGTGACTAGATCCGCTGGAATACTTGGGCTGTAGACTTTTTGTGCCTTTTGACTCCAAATAGTTAGGTAATCTTTATCCAGTAGGTTTTGGATACCAAAGTTAATTTGACCGACTGGCAAGGTGTAATAACCATTGAGACCGACAAGTTCATAGCCCTCGAGGCGATCAGCCTCTTTATCTGATAAGTCACCAACATGTTGCAGGTTAAGCTCAGTGCCCCAATCGAAGTTATCGTATCCGATCGCTGCCATCGCAGTTGATGGGCTGGCGGTGTAGATACTCAAGTCTTTCCAAGTGCCTTTATCTTTTTCCTCACTTTCGACAAGATGACCTTGCAAGCGAGAGTACCAATTATCAGAAATATAGTAGTTGACTTGACCTTCTAAGCCATAAATACGCTGTTCATTGTTGTCTAATTCGAGCTGTGTATTAGAGTATTTATAGGTTTTGTCAGAAAGTGAATAATACGCAGATAACTGAGTGTTAAATGACGCATTGCTGAGGCGCCATCCAAGCTCGTAAGAATCTGTTTTTTGACCATCAAGGCCTACATTACTGACACTAACGTAATCATCTAAAGCAGAGCCAGAATATGAACCATAGCCGTAAAACTTACTGGGATCAGGCATGTTAAAGCCTTGGCTAAAGTTTGCCCATACTTGCTGCTTGTCAGTAAGATCATATTTAATACCGGCATTAAAGAGCCAGATATCTTTATCCGCTTTACCGCCAGGGATAGCTTCTGCCTGCGGTTTTCCGTCTAGCAGTGTAGCGAGTTGCTTATATGCACTGACAAAACTATCACCATCGTACTCCGTATTTTGATAGCGAATACCAGCGAACAAGTTGGTTTTATCCGTGATTTCCCAATCAATTTGGCTGAAGAGACCGACATTTTGTGTGGTGAAGTCAGGATAACGATCGATATTTGCTTTGTGTTTAAAGTTTAACCCCTGACTAGCTGCACTAACCGATGGGTCATAGATACGTTGAAATGCACTAAAAGTCTCATGTGAATAGTCCACACCATAGTTCAGTGTTGCCTGAGTAAAGTCTTTTTGTAGCAGCAACTTTCCGCCTAGTACGTCATTGCTCTGCTCTGAGGCACCGAATGCTAGTGTGGGAGCTGATGTATCACCAGAAAGAGCGTAATCAACTTTTTGCTTGAATGACTCGGAAATCATTGGAAAGGGAAAGTTCCCGAATGTCTCTTCGCGGTAATAGACTTGAGCCAAAAGGGAGTGACCAGCGACATTAGCGTGACTATATTGAGTGTTAAGCATCAACCTCTCGGTAAAAGGCTGCTCGCTTAACACTAATCCGTCAGAGCGCTTCAAATAAGATGAGTCTATCAAGCCAGCATATAATTCTACATCGCCATATCCAGCGTAATCCGGATAGATATTGCCTACAGGAACGGATGTTTTAGGCCCGTAATCAATCCCATAATCCGTATCCTGCTGACTGTCATAGTATTGCGCGGTTAGGGAAAAGTGTTGTTCATTATCTGGGCGGTAATCGAGGCTGCCCATCACATCAATGCTGTCATTAAATTGGGTATCGGTTTGGGTCACATCGGGCAGAATAGGATCGCCATTGCCGTCGTAGGCCGCGCCTTTGCCTTCATACGCTACTGACAAGCGCCCTTGCAAGGTATCACTGCCGCCGGATACCGCGACCGCGGCTTTTTTGGTCAGGTCGTCGCTGTTGTTAAACCCAGTGGTGACGCCGGTGTGAACCTCGAGCTGGGCATCGCCCGCTTCACCGCGTTTGGTGATGATATTGATAATACCGCCGGTTGCGCCCGCGCCATAAATGGAGGTCGCGCCTGACAGTACCTCAACACGCGCGACATTAAAGGGGTCGATACTATCCAATTGGCGGCTGATGGTACGTGCAGCATTCAATGCGACGCCATCAATCATGATTTGCGCGCTGCGGCCACGTAAATTCTGTGAGGCGTTGGTACGTGCGTTGGTGCTGCCAAAGTCAAAGCTTGGGATCAGCTTCCCGAGCGCGCCTTTTAATGACTCACCGCCTTGAATTTCACGGGTTAATTCTTCATTGGTGATTACCCAGTTGGTGCTGGCGGAATCGGCAATGGTCGTTTGAATCTTACTACCGGTCACAATGATGGTTTCGGTATTGGCCGCAGAAGGGGCGGCATGGGCGAGATGGGCACTGATTACTAACGCCAGAGGCGAGAGCGAAAAGCCGACTGCTTTTATGGTGTTCATAATTATCCTTATTCGTCACAACACTGCAGGGCATGATGAGGCTGCGTCCCTGCAGTACTTCTTCGTCACTACCTTAATTCCAAAATCAAATGATAATGGATATCATTATGATTATTGATCTTTGTTCCTTATGTCAATACATTGATAACCGAATTGCCACATTTCACTTAAATTGGTGAAAAATAACGCATAAAGGACATAGGAAATGCAGGGGAATTATTGGCAAGCAGCCAATCAGAAGTTGCTCGCAAAAACCATCAGAGAGCTTCATTTTGAAAACGCGATTACCGTCTCTCATACCGAAGGGCGCGACTATCAACTCACTCTCCCTAATGCGAACTGGTCGTTTTCAGCCACCATGAGCCTATGGGGCATGGTGATTGTGGATATCGGCAGTGTGTCACGTGGGGATAATCATCAGCCCGAGCTCATCGCGCTAATAATAGATTTGCAGCCAGAGATTAAGATGACGCCACTCCACCTCGGTGGGCTGATTGAAGAGTTACAAGAAACCCTCAGCGCCGAACAGCAACATCTTGCAATGTTAGATGTTATGCCAGCCGATGAACTGGTCGCGTTATCTGAATCGGCTCGCCAGGCCTATTTGGATGCACACCCTAAGTTTCTTGCCAACAAAGGCCGGTTAGGCTGGGGACAGCAAGAGAGCCAGCAGTATGCACCTGAATACGGTAACGTTTTTGCCTTGCATTATATCGCTGTACATCGAGACTGCGCACAACATGGTTTTTGTGAGGGGCTGGATCAGGCAAGTTTGCTCATCGATACACTATCGCCAGCTGCTTATGACGCGCTTATGTCGCGCTTGCCGGCGGATAAGCATGATTACCTTATCATGATGGTTCATCCTTGGCAGATGCAGCGTTATATCTACAGCCAATACGCTTCTTCAATTGCTTCTGGAAAGATAATTGATTTAGGTACGCGTCCTGAGCAGTGGCTAGCGCAACAGTCTATTCGCACCTTGAGTCGTGCGGATAACCAAGGAAAATACGATGTTAAAACCGCGCTGACGATCCTTAATACGTCTTGTTATCGCGGCGTGCCCGGCAGCTTTATTGCGCACGGCCCCGTGCTGTCAAAATGGCTCTCAGAGTGTGTGAGTCAGGACGATCTACTGTCCCGTCTTGGCATGCACGTGCAACAAGAAGTGGCAGGGATATATTGCCCACAGCCTTATCAGGCGCAGATAGACAGTTGCTACAAATACCATGAGATGTTGGGATGTGTTTGGCGTGAACGTGCGGAAAGCTTGCTGCTATCTAATCAGCGACCTATGAGTTTGGCGACGTTGATGCAAGCCGGAGGCGATGGGATAAGTTGTGTGGAAGCGCTGATTACGCGCACCGCGTTAACGCCTAACGAATGGTTGCAGCGTTTGTTTGATCACGTTGTTGTGCCCCTTTATCACTTGCTGTGTCAATACGGGATTGGTCTCGTCGCCCATGGGCAAAACATAACGGTAGTGCTTGAGGGTGACGTCCCTGTAGGTTGTATGATCAAAGATTTTCATGGTGACCTACGCTTTGTCGATCAGCCATTTCCGGAGCTAAATAGCTTGGATAAAGATGTACGAGGTAATATTAAACACTTGCCACCACACTATCTAGTTCACGACCTGTACACCGGACATTTCGTGACGACGTTACGCTTTATCTCGCCATGGTTTGTCTCACTTGGCGTTAGTGAAACTCAGTTTTATCGCCAGTTAGGTGATACGCTTCGGGCTTATCAACACGCGCATCCGGCGCTTAGCGCCCGTTTTGCGCTGTTTGATGTGTTGAGTGAGACCAAAGAGAAAGTGTGTATCAATCGGGTCAGATTCAACATTGGTTACGATGATAGCAATGAACGGCCGTTGCCCATGTTTGGTGAGCCTATCGCTAACCCTCTCGCCATTTAAAAAAACCCGCCTTTTGGCGGGTTTCTTTTAGTCGGTTAAGCAACGGAATTACTTCCCACTCTTGCTTTGCTTGGTGAGCTCTTTGATGGTGCGGCTGATTTCACGGCGTTGCTTAGAAATCTCCGCGTTTTTGATGATGTGGTCATCGACGCGGTCTTCATAATCACCTTTCATGTTCTTGATGATTTCGACGATATCTTCGTACGACATTTCTGGTTGGATGTAATCCAACAAGTTTTCGAGTAAGACAACACGTTTTTGGTTGTCTCGGATTTTTTTGTCGTTGTCTTGGATTTCGCGTTTTAGCTTGTTCTTTTGTCGTGAGTGCTTAACGATCTCGTATACGCTGGTCATCATAGTCGCCTTCTATTTTTTGAAGTATGAAAAAATTAAACCACAAGCGCGGCAGCAAACCCAGCCTTTTTCCGCTTGAGGTGGGGAGTTTTTGGTCACTTGAGTCGCCGAGAGGGCGATAGAAGAGTCAGTATGAACCTTGATACTGAGATACCCTGAGGCGAACACCTTTTCGACCATCCTACATCTCGATGAACTTGTTTGATGGTGGCAAAGATAACAGGCTGACATTGACAGTGTTATGACACATATCAATCCCAGCCATGGCCCGTCCGATGACCGTCAATAGTCGGTTGGGCTACCTTCTAACTTGACCGATGAACCCGATGTTTTCATCATGGCGCCGCGCAACATCGCTTGTACCAGCTCGGTGGCGTCAAACTTTGTGAGTGCTTCATGGGCGCCCACTTGTTTAGCACGATCAACGCTAATGTCACTGGACAATGAGGTATGCAGGATTAAGTATGCTTCTGCCAATTTATCATCATTACGGATTTCAAACGCCAGCTCGTAGCCATCGATGCCTGGCATTTCAATATCACTGACAATGATGTCAAACGGCTTGCCGGCTGATGCGGCGTTTTTCATCATTTGCAGCGCTTCTAGGCCGTTATTCGTCACAAAATAGGGGATGTTAATACTATCCAATGCCTCAGAAAGCTGTCTTCTGGCGGTTAAGGAGTCATCGACTAGCAGGATATTCATCGGCTTGAGTTTTTCACGATCCACATCGGCTAAGATAGGATGGAGCTTGTCGGGATCGGATGGGAAAATATGCTCCATGATGTATTCCACATCAAGGAGCTGTACGAGTTTATCGTCGATGTGCATAACACCGGTTAAGAACGCGCGCGTTCCTAAGGTTTCGGGCGGCTCAGAAATAGAGCGCCAATCACATTCGCTGATTTTATCGATTCCACGTACCAAAAAACCCATCACGCGGCGTTGGCAATCCGTGACGATGATATAACAAGACGCCCACTCGGACTTGGCAACAGGCTTGTAGCCAATAGCTTTCGCCATATCAATCACGGGGGTGGCGATGCCACGGAAGCTGGTGGTCCCTATCACCGTTGGATGGGAGCCGGGCAAATCCGTGAGCGGCTGAAAAGGAATGATCTCCCGCACTTTTAGCGTACCAATCGCGAAAGATTGGGTGGCGGTGAGGCGGAACATCAACATGCCTTGTGCTTGATTAGCTTTGCTCTTCATAGCATCACTCTGCGTGTAATCGTCAATCGTTTAGTTATGGTAACAGCCTTAGCATTGTTCACCTATTCTTATACAAGGATAGGGGCTGATTCGGGAAAAGATACCTAATCCATCCGTATTGTCTCATATTTGAAACTTATTGATAGTCTCATTTAAACGTGGTGTCAGCCACGCTTTTTCCTCGCACCTTTTGTTAAAATGTGGGACTAAAACGGGTAAGCTGTAAGGCGAAAGGTATGCCTAATATGAGCAAATAGGTTGCCTGTCGCCATATCTTACCTAAAATAAGACTAGACTTTTTTTTGTCTCGGTGCCCAGAGCACAATAGAAAAGTCGTGAACAGCGGCACGTCGATAAGCAAATATACGTGTCCGGATACATGCGAATGAGCAGTAACACGACGGTTGAGTGAACTATGACCAATATTTTAGATTCGGTAGATTCGCGGACACGGCTGGTGGGTGAGAACCGCCTTGAGCTGTTAATGTTTTATCTAGGTTCTAGCCAACCTTTTGCCATCAACGTTTTTAAAGTCCGCGAAGTTATCAAGGTGCCTAAGCTCAACCAAATGCCGGGCTCGCATCCTAATATTCGTGGCGTGGCGATGATCCGAGGTAAATCGATCCCAGTGATTGACTTACGCCAGTCGATTGGTATGGGAACCATCGGGATGTCTGATGAGTGCAACGTCATCGTGACGGAATACAATCGCACTATTCAAGCCTTCTTGGTGGGTCAAGTGATTAATATCAAGAATATGGGCTGGGATGAAATCATGGAGCCGCCGGCAAGCTCAGGCCGTAATAACTACCTGACCGCGATTACTCGCCAAGACTTTGATGGACAAACTCGTTTGGTTGAGATTGTCGATGTAGAAAAAGTCTTGGCAGAAATTGTCGCCTATGAAGTCGGTGTGTCAGAAGATGTGCTTGATCCGCAAATTACGCCTTACATGGCTGGACAGCGTGTATTGGTCGTGGATGACTCATCGACGGCACGAGCGCAGGTCAGTGAAACACTGTCGCAGTTTGGCGTCGAGTGCATCATCAAGAAAAACGGTGCTGAAGCATTGAATTTGCTGAAGAGCTGGTGCGATGAAGGCAAAAATGTCAGTGACGAAATTTTGCTGATGATCACCGATGCAGAAATGCCAGAAATGGATGGCTACAAACTGACGCACGAAGTGCGTTCTGATAGCCGAATGAGTGACTTGTACATTGCACTAAATACCTCGTTGAGTGGCAGTTTTAACGAAGCAATGGTTGAGAAGGTAGGGTGTAATCGGTTTATCTCCAAATTCCAACCTGATCTTCTAGTGAATGTGGTACAGGAGCGCTTACGTCAGGTTGTGGCAAGTTAAATAGCCTTGGCGTCTGAGAATACATAAGCGGGCAGTGGCTCGCTTTTTTTTGTATGACATTGTGAGGATCTGGCCACGACCATTATTCGTGGGTCGCTAAAACGCATACTAGATATGGTGTTGGTTGAACTACATTTAGCGTTCGGGGCATAAAGTTATCTACCGTATCTGTGGATAACTTCGTTAATTTCTTTGTAAGTAATGGTAACACGTCAGGTAAGAGCGGGAAGGAAACCTAATTTATACGGTTTGGCTAAAATTTAACCATATTGTTTTGAGCGGTGATAACGTTTCTAAACAGGATCTGCGTTTTTAAACAGAGCCTAAGTTTTTAAATATAGCCTAAGTTTTCAAACAGAATCTTAGCAAATATGCGATACTCGCGAGGCGAAGCGCCTGTTTCGTTGAAGATCTTGCTTGGTTGAAACATAGCGCGGTCGCGTAACAGGGTTGGCGCGGCATAAACAGGGTGGCGTTCACAGGAGAGTAGTCGTGATCACGGTAGACAAACATGAAGGGCTGTCAGTCAGGATAGCGGTGCTTAATGAAGAAGTGAGTGCGCAAGAGGTGGCATTCTACCTTTTCGTGCCTGGCGAACTGAAGTTTGGTAAACATGTGCTGTCTGAAGACGATTTTTACTACCGCGTGCTTGCTAATAGTCGTACTTATTTCACGTCCCGCTATCACTTACCGCTCGTTCATGCCCGTCTAGCCAGTCGCGATAAACTTCCTACTGAGCAATATCGCGTCAGCTTGAGTCTTTATGCCTATCAATACGCCTTGTCACTGGAAAAAGCGACGCATGACTTTTTTGAGTCCGTATCAGGGCTTGATGACGCTGATGCTCTTGAGCAGTTAGAAGATACCATTGAAATGGCGGTTGAAATTTTGCGTCGTTTACGCCGCTATAAACCGCAAGATACCAAACTGCTCAAGTACTATCATAACATTGATAACTACTTGTCATGGTTGACGGAACAGCGTTTCCTCTCGCTACTTGCGCATATGCCACGTGGGAACGTGTATAAAACGGTCCGTCAACAATTGATTGAGCTATGTCAGGCTGAAGAGGCGCATCGACTGGTTAATCGCTATAACTCGGATAAAGCGGTGCGCGATCCAACGCGTATGGTCAATAAGATGCGTTTAGCACGCCGATTGATTGAATTTCCTGTCACGATTCGACAAATTCCACAGGCTTTGGGCAAAAACCTGAATAAGCTTGCTAAGGCTTCAGCGACCGCGTTTGTGATGCTCTTTGTGACCACGGTGATTATTCATGCTCGTCAGTATCTGGGAGAAATCACGTTGTCTTTTGTGCTGGCAATGGCAGGGATCTATGCATTACGTGAGATCTTTAAAGATGATTTGCGTGAAGCGCTTTGGCGGTGGATCCGTAGAGGTCGCCCCAAATGGCGTAAGCGCTTTATTGATCCGACGTCGAATAGGCAAATTGGACGACAGCTTGAATGGCTTGATTACCTTGACTATAACACCTTACCTGATGAGGTGAAAAAGCTACGCCGTGGTAAATTGCGTCAGCGAGAAGAAGCGGTTGTACGACTTAAGGTAAAAACACAACTAGAAACGACCCGTTTTTTATCGGGATACGACACCACCAGAGATGTATGGAAATTTGACTTTCGCTCTTTTTCTCGGTTAATGGACCGCGGTAGCCAACGCTTGTATCGCCTTAATGAAGGACAAGTGCTAAAAGATTCGGTGGAAAAACGGCATCAATTTAATCTGATCAGCTGCCAACGGATTAAAGGCCAGTCAACCGTTTATCAGCGCTGGAAAATCACAGTAAATCGATCAAAAGTTGTTGATATTGAAGAAGTTTTTGATTGATCACTTGGAAAGTAATACGTTCTTCTGGTTCAGGTAATCAATACAAAATGCATAAAAGTCTATTGCTGATAGGGGTTTGGCGAAAAAATAACCCTGAAACTCATCGACCCCCATTTGCTGAAGGCTGGTTAACTGCTCCCTAGTTTCAACTCCCTCGGCGACCACATGAATACCAAGTTGGTGGGCCATGTGGCAAATGGTATCAACGAGCACTTGCTGTCGTGTTATATCTGCCATGCCAGTGACAAATGAGCGATCGACTTTGACTTTGTCGAAGCTTAAATGATTGAGCACTGCCATGGACGACCAGCCGGTTCCAAAGTCGTCAAGCGCGATACGGATCCCGACATCACGAAGCTGGTTCATCAAAAGACTGAATCGACCGATATCATCAATGGTCATTGTTTCTGTGACTTCAAAAATGAGTTGTTTGCGTTGTTCTGGGTGTTTGGCGAAAATCGTTATTACATCAGCAATTAAGGACTCATTGAAAAATGAATCGGAAAGGTTAACGGCGATATCAATATGCGTATTGATACTTTGCCATTCTGTATTGAGCGCGTGATGAACTTGTTGCAGTATCCATTTACCTAAGCGCTGCCCGAGCCCTGACTCTTCGGCGACATTTACGATAAGTTCCGGGTTAATTGGCCCGTATTCAGGGTGATGCCAGCGAACTAAAGCCTCGCAACCTAATCGATGTGGATCTGCCGATACAATAGGCTGGAAAGCGACATAAAGCGCATCTTGGTATGGGTCTATCAAGTGCGCCTTTAATTCATCGCGGAGCCTACGACGTTGTTGCGCTTCTTGTTCATACTCCGTTTTAAAGGTGTCAATACTGTCTTTCGTGACAGGCGCTTGTTTAGCTCTCATTAAGGCAAGGTCAGCGTTATTAAGCAACTCATTGGCTAACTGCCAGTGACTGTTTCCCGAGTGGGTATCAACATCAAGACTTTTTGCGATACCTATTGCCAAGGACAATCGATGGCCTGGATAAATACTGTCAATAGCACGACGTAGTGAGTCACATAATGGTTGGGTGAAAAAGCTGAGATGACGACCATCCGAGTAAGCAAGCACTGCAAACTCATTGCTACTGACACGCGCACATGGATACCCATAAGGCAAACAAATGCTGTTTAACTGACTGGCAAGTTTTGTTAATGCCTTATCCCCTTGCTCATACCCCATCAAATCGTTGATGTCTTTAAAACGACGGATATCTATCAACAGTAAGGTATGTATACGATTTTGCTGGACCGCTTTATACAGGCAGTCCAGAAGATAGTTTCGGTTGGGTAAGCCGGTGAGGCGATCCTGCCACGCCAATTCTTGTTGCTTGCTGCTATTGCGATACAGGCGAAACGCGAAAAAAATCAATACTAATGTGAGTATGAACATTGCAGCGTACATCACTTTGATTTTTTCATCGAGAAATGCGCGCTGTTCGATAGAGGCTGGACCCGTAAAGTTATTCACCATCAAGTTACGAATTTGGGGAAGCACAATGTCTATTTCATTGAGCAAATTTTGAAGCCGTTCTCGATCACCGTTTAACACAGCCTGCTCATGCCGTTGAATGAGTCGAAAAGCGCGCTCCACAATAGGTTGGGCATTGAAAGCGCGTCGCATTGCCGCTGTTTCTCGACTACTTAAAAATGTATCGTACCGACTCCATAAGATGTCATAGGTAAGAAGCAGTGATCGTCTTGGGCTTGAATCCTCGACAAGATAGAGTGCCAAGTCATTTCGAAACTCGAGGGTCTCTAATTCCATTTGGGCAAGTGCCCAGGCAGACAGCTGGGTATGAAGTGTTTGTTTCGTATAAGCTTGATGAAATTGATAAAGCGCCGTCGCGGTCAAGAGTAGAGCCGTGAAGACAAACATAACAAAAGCAATAAGAGGGCGCTTTACCATTCGACTTTGTACCTCATCAACTCTCTATCTCAAGTGGTGTTATCGGCTGTTTTTCGCCGCATTGTGCTTTTTAATATAGGCGCTGGACGCTACTCTTTTAACACTTCAACACGATTGACTTGCCATGCCATTCGGCTGTGTAGTACTTCATTTTCAAGTTGGCTAAAGGCCGAGAGTGGATAGATAACCCAAATGGGACCTTTGTCTCGAACCCGCATCCAGTCGCCATTGTTTTTAATCGCGAAGATGGGATTATATTTTTTGATATCGTCTCTCGGAATTGTCGCCCAATAATCATTCAGCGCATAGGCTTTGAGGCTATGTGCGGGCTTATTCACCGTTTCTAACAGTTTTTGGGCAGAGACACCAAGAAAAACCTGTTCTCCTTCGGTCCATGGCGTTTGTGTTTTGATCGTGCGATCCGCCAGCTGAATGAGTTGTTCACGGGTTAGCGTTTGTTTTGCTACGTCACCGGATATCGTCAGCATTGGCGTAGCTTCAACACGTGATGCTAGCAATGCCAAGAATACTGTCGCTATCAAAAGAAAGTGTGTGCTGCGCTTTTTATGCGACTGTGTCATTGCACTCTCGATGGTTACCATGTTGTTCCTTCCTTGTGCTGTTATTTTTTAAACCTAGCTTGAGCGGGTAACTTCCTCAAGAAAGTACGGATAAATCGCTAACATGTCCTCAGTTATTATATAGAACGTAATAG